>NZ_SZZV01000011.1:0-186461 GCF_009829935.1 Pantoea sp. Seng
CACGATCAACAACCTGTTTGACTGCTTCAATTTTAAACTCTTCTGGATAACGCTTACCGCTCATGGGCACCTCTCTTTAAGCCATCTTAAATGACTCTGAGGTGTCTGTTAAACCCATAGCGATTCATCTCTTCCATTCAGTCATGATACCCATATTAAATGGCTTCCCACCGGCGGAACAGAACGCTGGCATTCACCCCGCCAAATCCAAATCCGTTCGATAACGCATGTCGGATGGCAGAATAGCGTGCCTTTAATGCAACCAGGTTCAGACCTTCACCCGCCTGATCGGGATTATGTAAATTCAGCGTTGGCGGAATGATCTGGTCACGCAAAGCCAGTACGGTAAAGATGGCTTCAATACCGCCAGCCGCGCCCAGCAGATGCCCGGTAGCCGACTTGGTCGAACTGATAGCGACTTTGCTGTCTTTACCAAACACAGAACGGATCGCCGAGAGTTCTCCTTTATCTCCGACCATAGTTGAGGTGGCATGGGCATTGATGTGCTGTACATCATCGGCACTCACTCCAGCCTGGGCTAACGCAAGCGCAATGGCTCTGCGGGCTCCGCTGCCGTCTTCAGGTCCCGCAGTCAGATGCCATGCATCGGCGCTGGTGCCATACCCCACCAGTTCAGCCAGCGGCGTTGCCCCGCGGCTCAGCGCGTGTTCTAAAGACTCAATAACCAGTATGCCTGCACCTTCGGCCATCACAAATCCGTCCCGATCTGTGTCAAAGGGTCTTGAGGCTTCGCCAGGTTTATCACCATTATTTGTGGAGAGTGCGCGTGCTGCAGAAAAACATCCCAGCGTAACGCGATCTATTGCGGCTTCTGTCCCGCCGCAAACTGCAATATCGGCTTCGCCGGTTTTAATCAGCCTGGCCGCATCACCGATGGCCTGCACACCTGCAGCACATGCTGTTACTGGCGCACCAACAGGTCCCCGGAAGCCATGCTTAATTGAGACATGACCCGCAGCCATGTTTGCAAGAAAAGAAGGTGCAGTGAACGGTGATAAGCGGCGTGGTCCGCGTGTGTCGGTCGTTCTTACTGCGTCGGCAATAGCACCAAATCCACCTACGCCGGAGGCAATCACTGTGGCAGTTCGCTCGCGCGCGTGTTCATTATCCGGCTGCCAGCCGGCCTGAGTCAGGGCTTCCTGGGCCGCAATGAGAGCAAACTCAATGAAGCGATCCATTTTTTTACGCTCTTTAACAGCAATATACCGCTCCGGCTCATAACCTGCGTCAGGATCTTCTTCGAGTGAAGGTACACGTCCGGCAACATATACGCCGGTGCCTTCCCTGATTTCTGCTGGAAGAACGGTTATTCCTGACGAGCCCTCAATCAGCCTGCGCCAGACGGTTTCGGTACCACATCCTAGCGGGCTGACGATGCCGCAGCCGGTTATGACTATTCGTACAGAATTATTTTGATCCATGATAAAAACCTCATGTTTTTGTTTGCATAGCGTCAGGACATGAGCCTGTATTCAGGGGGAACGTATCCCCCTATGGTTAACGGTTATTTTGCGACTTTATCCTCCGCGTATTTCTGGTAGTCGGGACGTATCCTGAACCAGATGGCATACATAGCAGGCAGGAAAACCAGAGTGACGATGGTGCCGGCAAATGTTCCGCCAATCAGCGTGTAAGCCAGCGTTCCCCAGAAAACAGAGTGCGTGAGCGGTATAAAGGCCAGGATGGCGGCCATCGCCGTCAGTAATACGGGCCGGGCACGCTGAATCGTGGCTTCAACGACGGATTCAAACGGGGTCAGCCCTTCATGTTCATTGTGATGGATCTGACCTATAAGGATTAATGTATTACGCATCAGAATTCCCGACAGTGCGATCAGTCCTACCAGCGCATTTATCCCGAACGGCTGGCCGAAAAGCAGTAGCGTCGGGACAACGCCAATCAGCCCCAGCGGCGCGGTCAGAAACACCATCACCATCGCTGACATTGACCGCACCTGCAGAATGATAATCAGAAGCGTTATGGCAATCATAATCGGGAACAGCGGAGCCATGGCTTTAGTCGCTTTACCTGACTCCTCAATTGGGCCCCCCTGCTCAATGCGGTATCCGGCCGGAAGCTTGTTTATGACAGGCTGCAACTGTTTCAGGATTGCCGTGGAGACATCGGGCGGCTGCATGCTGTCGGAAATATCGCCCCGTACGGTAATCGTCGGAGTACGGTCGCGACGTCGCAGCACAGGATCTTCCATTTTTACCTGAACATCGCCAATCTGAGACAGCGGAATGCGCTGACCTGACGACCCCACCAGAGTAAATCCGGCTATTCTTGCAGGATCGAGTCTGATATCGCCTGCTGCACGGCCAATTACCTGTACGGAGCGGATGTCTTCGCGAACGGACGTGATGGGCACGCCAGAGAGCAGGAACTGGAGTTGCTGCGCAACGGCATTAGAAGTCAGTCCTACTGCCTGAAGGCGATCCTGATTCAGCGAGAAGTGAAGCGTGGGCACGCGCTGCCCCCAGTCAGTGTTGACGGTCCTCATGTCGGGACTGGCCAGCATTACCGTCTCTACTTCGCCAGCTATTTCGCGCAGTTTATCCGGATCAGGTCCCATCACCCTGTAGGCAACCGGATAGGGTGAATACGGACCGAATACCAGCTGTGTTATGCGAACACGCGCTTCAGGAGCAAGTCCGCTGGCTGCGGCTTCACGCAGCCGCTCCTTAAGGACATCTCGGGCATCCTGACTCTCTGTCAGCACGACAATCTTAGCAAAAGAGGGATCGGGGAGCTCAGGTGCCATCGCCAGATAGAATCGGGGTGAGCCCTGTCCGATGTAAGAGGTGACAATTTCCGCCTCTTTCTGCTTTTTCAGCCAGTTTTCAATTTTCGCCGTGGTCGCACTGGTCTGCTCAATTGAAGTGCCGTAAGGCATCTGAACCTCAATTAATACCTCCGGACGATCTGATGTTGGGAAGAATTGTTTCTTAACCAGTCCCATGCCGAGAATGGCCATGGTAAAGACAATGATGACAGTCCCCGCGACTATCCATTTTCGCGCTATAACGCGGATCAGTAACCGGCGAAAATGGTTGTAGCGTGGTGTATCGTAGATTGCAGCGTGTCCGCCTGACACGGTTTTGATCTCTGGCAGCATTTTCACGCCCAGATACGGCGTGAACACAACGGCCACGATCCATGAAGCTATCAGTGCAATACCGACAATCCAGAACATGTTACTGGTGTATTCACCAGCAGTGGACTGAGCAAAGCCATTAGGCATAAAGCCCACGACCGTAATCAGGGTACCTGCCAGCATCGGGGCCGCAGTATGGCTCCAGGCATAGGCTGAGGCTTTGATTCGGTCGTATCCCTCCTCCATCTTTACTACCATCATCTCAATTGCAATGATGGCATCATCAACCAGGAGTCCCAATGCCAGAATCAGTGACCCCAAGGTTATGCGATCGAAGTTTTTACCTGTTGCCTCCATGACCATGAAAACAACAGCCAGCGTCAGAGGCACGGCAGCAGCTACCACCACGCCCACACGCCAGCCCATACTGACGAAGCAGACCACCATGACCACAAGTAGAGCAACGAAGAACTTG
This sequence comes from Pantoea sp. Seng, assembly GCF_009829935.1. Lineage (NCBI taxonomy): Bacteria > Pseudomonadati > Pseudomonadota > Gammaproteobacteria > Enterobacterales > Erwiniaceae > Pantoea > Pantoea sp. Seng. The sequence continues at coordinate 3,594 of NZ_SZZV01000011.1, forward strand.
AGCATGAATTCATCGACGGCAGAACTGATGTTAACCGACTGATCCGTGACTTTCGTGAGCGTCATGCCCAGTGGCATGGACGCATTAATACTGGCGACTTCGGCATCCAGCGATTTCCCCAGTTTAAGGCCGTTCCACCCCTCCCGCATGATGATGCCCAGCAGCAGAGCCGGTTCACCCTGATTGCGAATCAGAAACGTGGCGGGATCCTCATATCCGCGTTCAACGGTGGCAATGTCCGACAGCAGCAGCGTTCTGCCATTAACAACGACGGGCGTTTTACGAATCTGCTCCAGTTTGTTAAAGCCACCGTCAAGACGGATGAATACCTGGGGACCCTGAGTGTCAATTGAGCCCGCGGGGGTAAGAACATTCTGGTTATTCAGGGCGGAAAATATGTCCTGAGGACTAACGCCAAGCGTGGCCAGTCGGTCATGAGAAAAAGAGACAAAGATGCGTTCGTTCTGCTCCCCAATGATGTTGACCTTTTTTACGCCAGGCACATGAAGAAGACGCTGGCGCAGTGATTCGGCATCGCGCACCAGTAAACGCTGGGGCTCACCTTTAGCTTTCAAAGCAAAGAGGGAAAATGTGACGTCCGAAAACTCGTCATTGACCATAGGCCCGATAACGCCTGCAGGCAGGTTTTTAGCTTCATCTCCCAGCTTTTTACGTGCCTGATAGAACTCTTCCTGCACCTGTGAAGGTGGCGTACTGTCCTGCAGCGACAGCATGGTGAATGCAATGCCCGGGCGGGTGTAAGTTTCAGTACGGTCGTACCATTTGAGTTCCTGCATCCGCTTTTCAAGCGGCTCAGCCACCTGATCCTGCATTTCCTGTGCCGTCGCGCCCGGCCATGCGGTGATGATTGTCATCTGTTTGACGGTAAACGGCGGATCTTCTGCCCGGCCCAATTCAAAAAAAGACAGTATGCCTATGATCGTGATCAGAATAATCAGGAACAACGTAATCGAGCGCTCACGGACAGCGAGTGCAGAAAGGTTAAAACGTGATTTACTCATGTGGCTGGCCTCCGGCGATACTGCCGTCACCCTGACGTGCAACGCGTATAGTTTCGCCGTCGTGCAGCAGGTGAGCGCCAAGCGCAACCACTTCTTCGCCGGGACTGATCCCACTTGTGACTTTTGCAACATCGTCACTCAGGCCATCTACACTAACCGCCCGCCAGGAAACTCTGGCAGGCTGACCGGTAATTACCCATACTCCCGGGCCTTTACCCTGGTCAAAGAGTGCGGATATAGGTACCTGCATGACCTTAAGTGAAGTATTTTTATCGGCAATATGAAGCGTGACCGTTGCGCCCAGCGGTGCGTCAGCCAGGGCCCCCCCAAGCACATATCGCGCTTCAAAAGTTCGCGTCAAAGGATCGGCTGCATCGGAAAGCACGCGAAGTCGCGCGCTAACGGACTGTTCTTTATCGCCGTACAGCGTCGCTTCAGCCTGGCTTTCAGGTGCCGGCCTGAGCGTTTCAGGCAGCTGGACAAGAGCTTCACGCTGCCCGGCCCTGGCTAACCTGATCACCGGCTGACCTGCGCTAACTACCTGACCCGGCTCAGCAAGCGTATCCATGACGACGCCATCAGCGTCAGCCAGCAATACGGCATAGCTTTTTGCATTCTGTGCAACGTCAGCCTGCGCCTGTGCAGCACCAAGGTCGGCTTTTGCCGTGTCTGCAGCAGCCTTTATTTGATCATAGGCTGATGCGGAAACAGCGCCCGCTGAAACCAGGCCTCTGTAGCGTACTTCGTCCTGAGAAGCCTGCCTGGCGCGGGCACGTGCAGCAGTTACGGCCTGCTCCTGAGCCTGTACCTGTAGGCTCAGATCAACAGGATCAAGACGCATCAGCGGCTGCCCTCGTCTGACTGTCTGCCCCGTATCAACAAGGCGTTCAAGGATTTTGCCCTGAACCCGGAAGCCGAGGTCGCTCTGAGTGCGTGCGACCACCACGCCGGTGAAAGAACGATATGCATTGTCAGCGCCCGCCACGTTTACAGCCCTAACCAGGGGCGGCTGCGTGCGCGGGTCATCAGTAACGGAATTGTCGCCGCAGGCCACCAGGGCGAGCGGCAATATGCAGACAGCTAAATGGACAGGCTTGATCCTGAGCATGGGTTACCTGATTAAAGTAAAAGGAAAGTAACCGCATTCTTATTCTTGTGACCACATTTGTCAATGGTCACAATTTTATGGAGAGAGACTACGTAGTATCAGAGCAGAAAGGAGTACGGCGGCTGAACCGGCTGATTCGAGGTTGTACTGTAACTGAACAGGACTGATGTAAGGTTTCATAAGAAGAAAAATAGCCAGCGTCGCCTCGTCAAGAGGGGTTTTTCTCTCAAACTCGCCCGAAGCTCTCCCTTCAACAATAATATTTTCAATGAGTTGTTTTATTCGTTCTTCATGAATAGCGGCGGATGGCCACTTATCCCTGGCGGCTACTGCGGCAATGTCATAGAGCCTGCGGTCGTGAAAAAAAAGGTCGCTTCCGGACTCTGTCAGCGCCTTCAGCAGCTGCCTAATCTTTTCCGATGCCGTCGGCGATTCTGCAACTGCAGAATTAACAATTTCCATAATCATATTCAGACGATTGGTGCAGATAACTTCACCAATGGCCTGTTTTGATCCAAAGAATTTATATATATAGGCCTTTGAAAAACCGATAGCTTTTGCCAGATCGGAAACAGTGGTTTTCTCATAGCCATAATGCCCAAAGTGTTCTGTTGCTGCTATGACCACCTGATCACGAATAGCGTGTTCAGAAGGCCCCCTTGAGGGGTTAGGAGTAGTATATGTATTCATTTTTTCAGCTTAGCGTAACAGCGGTTGATTGACAACTTGTGACCATTTGGTAATGTAGTCACAAATGAAATTTGTCTCAAGGCCCATTCATGCTCCCTTTACGTCCCACTGCTCTGATGCTGAGTGCCGGTTTACTGGCGGGTTGCGCCGTTGGACCAGATTACTATCGTCCGGATGTACCGCTTGCAGAAAGCTACATAAGTGAATCTGCCGTTCTGCAAAGAGGCGCTTCACATTCCGCCACTTTTACCGAGTGGTGGGAAGGGTTCAATGATCCTCTTTTAAGTAATTTCGTGACAGACGCACTGGCGCAGAACCTTGACCTTGCACAGGCTACAGCCCGGATGGCGCAGTCGGGTGCCGGACTGGGCGCAGCCACTGCAGCGCTGTTGCCCTCTGCAACCGTCAGCGGTCAGGCGGGTCGGGCATATCAGTCCACCGAAACCCCGCTGGGTCAGGTTCTTAGCTCAACGCCGGATTTCAGTCGTTACGGCAATAGCTATGAAGCCGATCTCAACGCAGGCTGGGAGATTGATATTTTTGGTGGGTTACGCCGCGGTCGCGAGGCCGCTCTGGCTGACTACCAGGCTTCTGAAGCGGGAGTGGTGGCCACCCGGCTTGCTGTTGCCGCTCGGACTGCGGATATCTACATAACACTACGCGGATTACAGGCCCGACTGGACATCGCTGAGAAGCAGGTCAGGACACAGCAGGAGTTACTTGAAAAGGTCAAGCTCCTTCAGACAAAAGGGCTGGCTCCGTTGTATCAGGTTCGTCAGACCGAAGGTGCGCTCGCACAGGTTCAGGCAAGCGTGCCGGTTCTTCGTACAGGGCTTGATGCCGCAATGAATGCGTTAGATGTGATGCTCGGTACCCCCCCGGGAACTCACCGTAAAGTGTTAGCATTGCCGGGAGCCATTCCGCAGGCTCCACAGATAACCTCTACCGGGACACCTGCTGATCTTTTACGCCGCAGACCCGACATTATTGTAGCAGAGCGTCATCTTGCGGCTTCAAATGCACGTATCGGTGTAGCTGTGAGCGAGTACTATCCGAAGTTTTCCCTTAGTGCACTACTCGGCAGCGCAACGTCGGTATCAAGCGGTAATCTTTTCTCAGGCGCAGCCAGCCAGGCCGCAGGCGCGGTAGGACTGCGCTGGCGACTATTTGATTTCGGACGTATTAACGCACAGATAGATCAGGCCAAAGGCGAGCAAGCTGAGGCTCTCGCTGCCTATCGCCTGTCAGTATTGCGTGCAAGTGAGGACGTTGAAAACGCATTCTCGTCACTCATCAACAGTGAAATGCAGACCGCCATTCTGACCAGCGGAGTCAACGCATTATACGGAGCTCGTCAGTCGTCTTTTACCGCATGGAAACAGGGTACTGCAAGCCTGATCGATGTCTTACATGATGATGAAAATCTTTTGCAGGCTTCTGACACTAAAGCCCAGGCTCAGACAGGGAGCGCGCGCGCAGCTGTAGCCGCTTTTCGGGCTTTGGGCGGGGGCTGGCAGCCACCTGCGATTAGCGCAGATGCACCAAAACAGTTCCGGTAATGTGGACCCGGTGTGTTCGCTTTAGAGACATAAATCTTTTCAACCACTGAAGCAGCGTTGTTTTAGGCCTGACGCCCGGAGGATGTATGAACAGGTTGGGGTTTATAGGCATAGATGAGTTGTCTGAAGGCATAATAATGGCAATTTGTCGTACCGCACCAGAAATGCAGGTATTCCTTTATCCTTCAGTCTGCAGCCATGTTCAAAAACTGGCAAGAGTTTATCCCTGCTGGACGCTGGATGACTGTCTGGCTGTTTCTGAGGAATCAGAGATAATTTTTCTAAGCAAGACTCTCACCGATCTGGTTGATGTATCGAAAAGCCTGAATCTTAATAGCATGCATACTGTCGTTTCGCTGAACCCGGCCCTGTCCGTTCAGCAATTACGTTTTGTTTTCCCTCACAGTGATTGCGTCAGGATGACGATGATTAACCACGAAGACGGCAATAAACCGGTGGCTGTTTTCACTGACAACAATCAACGTCTTAAGCATTTCCTTTGCAAGGCAGGATTGCCGTTTATTGCATTAAGTGAAAACCAGTTCAATTTCATAATCAGGTGAACGGTTTAGAATCAATCCAGATTTTAAGCAGTCAATTCATTAAATCCTCAGAGAGATGACAGTATCATCAGACAACTGGGGATAACCGCTTCTATAACAAATCAACCCAGGAGAAGTTTATATGAAAAACACAGATGCAGAATGGGTACTCATTACCGGTGCCTCCGGGGGATTTGGCGAAGAATTTGCACGCCAGTTCGCCGCACAGGGAAGGCCGCTGATACTTGTAGCAAGAAGACGCGATAAAATGGAATCTCTGGCGCAGGAAATACGTGAACGATACAAAACTGACGTTATTGTAGAGCAGGTTGATCTTGCTATCATTGAAGCAGTCAGTGATCTTCACCGACGCCTGAAAGCACAGAACATTCAGGTTGATACACTGGTGAATAATGCAGGTTACGGACTACAGGGTCGTTTTCTCGACCATTCTGTTACTGAATCTCTGAATATGATAAATCTCGACATCGGCAGTCTGACTGCGGTTACCCGGGTTTTTGCAGAAGATATGAAGAACGCAGGAAAAGGGCATATTTTGATGGTTGCAAGTCTGTTGTCTTATCAGGGTGTAAAAAATTTTGCAGTCTACTCAGCAGCTAAATCTTATGTGCTGAGATTTTCAGAAGCTTTACACCGCGAACTCAAAACTGAGGGTATAACCGTAACGGCCCTTTGTCCGGGAATGTCTGACACCGGGTTTGCCGCTGCAGCTCATCAAAAGCTTACCCCGATGCTCAAAAGCGTCATGATGAAACCGGCCCCCGTAGTTAAAGCAGGTATTAATGCTCTTGCAGCCGGAAAGATGAGCGTTGTGCCGGGAATGGGTAATAAAGCAATAACCTTTTTTACCTGGGCTACCCCCCGACGCCTTCATCAAGCAGTCATGTCATATGTTATGGGGGTGTAAAATATATCAATCAGGAATACACTCCTGAATTTTTATAAATTAATTACATCTTTCAGTATGTTAACTGGAAGTATAAGAAATTCAGAAATTCGTGATGCGCATAATCTAAATATTCGCTTTTCGCTCACCGCGGAACTTGATTCATCGTTTTTAGAAAAAGCAGTACATGATGAATGTAGCTGAGATCTATCGGTGATATTTAAGCATACCCAAAAGTCATAGGGTAAATCGTCCCTGAAAGTCCCTAATGTCATCACCTATATGCCATGGGCATAATTTTCATGGGTTAGTTCGTTCTTAGGGCGCAATTTAGTAGGTTTGTTGCCGAAGATGTTTACTACATGACCGCATAACGTTTTGAAGGCGCGAGGGGGTAGATGGAATCATGAACAAATGACTGGCTTGGCTAAGGATTTTTTACTAAACGAACAGACGCATATTATAACGTGGGGCGTAAAAGGGATGGCTTGAGAAAAATGTAAGGCTCATTTTGATGGGCGGCATCAACGGTAATGGCTGGAAGGGTTAAGTAAATCTAACGAAACTGGAGGTTTTGTTGACAGATGCGACAATGATTGCAATTATTTACGCCAACGAGAAAAGGGCATCAGCGTCAACTGATACCCTTTCTTGAAGATTTTTTATGTTCAATCTTGGATGATGCATCTGTCAATGCAGTCACCGTTGCTTTGAACACCATCTTCGTTTAGACACCCGTTAGAGATCTCACTTCTAACCAGTGTGCTTCGATGTATGGTGCCCGGACGCGGAATCGAACCACGGACACGGGGATTTTCAATCCCCTGCTCTACCGACTGAGCTATCCGGGCAACGGGGCGCATTAAACCCTACTCAGGCCGCACCGTCAAACGCTTTTCAGCAAAAATCCGCTGACTGCTGGCTTTTACAGCAACCTTCAGACCATCCGGTAAAAAATTTCTGCAACGACCAACTTTAGTGGTGAATTTTTAACCGCACCCGCCGATAACCGATGTGACGACAAATTCCAATTATAAGGTCCACCATGTTTAGCACTATTACATCGGGAATAATGTCACGCCTGGCGTGGCAGAAGCGCGCTCGCAGCAGCGCCACGCTCAGCTCGTTGCAGGAGGCGATTGCAATGGTTGAGTTTACGCCGGAAGGCCACATTCTCGCCGCCAATGAACTGTTTCTGGAGCGCATGGGATACACGCTGAAGGAGATTGCCGGCCAGCATCACAGCATGTTCTGTACGGCTGATTTAGTCCAATCCCCGCAGTATCGCGATTTCTGGCGCCGCCTGAACCGGGGCGAAGGCTTCAGCGATAAATTCCTGCGCGTTGCCAAACACAGCCGTCCCATCTGGCTGGAGGCTAACTATGTGCCGGTGCAGGATCGCAGCGGTCGGGTAATCAAAATCGTTAAGCTGGCGAGCGATATCACCGCACGGATTATTGATGCGCAAGAGCAGCGCGCCATGACCACCGCCATTGAGCGTTCGATGGCGGTCATTGCCTTTAACCTCAAAGGCGAAGTGCTGATGACCAATGACAATTTCCTCAAAACCATGGGTTATCGCAGCGATGAGGTGATTGGCGTCCATCACAGTCAGTTCTGCCCGCCGCAGATGCGCAACAGTGAAGAGTATCGCCGCTTCTGGCACAAGCTGAATCAGGGCGAATTTATCTCCGGACAGTTTGAGCGCGTGAACAAATCAGGCCGCACCGTGTGGCTGCGCGCCACTTATAACCCGGTGTTTAACGAAGCGGGCGAACTGTACAAAGTGGTGAAATTCGCCACCGATGTGACTGCACAGGTGGAGAAGAACCATCTGGAGCGCGAAGCGGCACAGCAGGCATATCAAACGGCACTGCAAACCAGCGAGAGCACACGCCTCGGGGCTACGGTGATTGAAAACAGTGTGCAAACCATCAATGAGCTGGCGGGCGAACTGCACGGTATTTCCGGCGATATCAGTAACCTCAGCGAATCCTCAGACCGCATTGGTGCGATTGTCGAGAGCATTCGCCGCATTGCCGATCAGACTAACCTGCTGGCACTCAACGCCGCGGTGGAAGCCGCCCGAGCGGGTCAGCACGGTCGCAGTTTTGCCGTGGTGGCTAACGAGGTGCGCACGCTGGCGGCAAACATCAACCGCGCCACCACCGAGATCGAGAATATGGTGCAGCACAATCACACTCTCGCCGAAAAAGCGTTAAAAGGTATCGAATCGAACCTGAAACGTGCCGATCATGGCGTCGTGTTAGCCAAAGAAGCGGGTGGCGTGATCTCTGAGATTCGCGGCAGCTCCAGCGAAGTGGTGCGCGCCATCAGTCATGTGGCTGAGGCCTTGAAAGAAGAGTAATTTTTCCTGCTTTCTCTTCTTCTATTGCACTGCTGTGACATAAAACTGTCATGGCAGTGCAGTAATCTAGGATAAATCCTAATCAATGCCAGAATAATTCTTATGCAGCTGCCTGATTTACGCGCAGGATTAAACTCCCTGTCGAGCCGTTCCCGTGCGCGTTCGCTGTGCATTGAGGTGCCGTTTGTCAGTCCAGCCATGGACAACACAGCGGTCATGGCTCTGTTTACTGAACACAAAGATTTGATCGGTTTGCCAGTGATCGAGAACGGCACGCCGTTTGGCATGATCAACCGCCATATCTTCCTGTCACAGATGACGCGCCCGTTCTTCCGCGAACTCTATGACCGCAAAAGCTGTATCGCTTTTATGGACAAAGAGCCGCTGGTGATTGATGCCGATACCGAGTTGGATCAGGTGGCGCATCAGGTGGTGGCAACCGGGGATAAATCGGTCACCGACGGATTTATTTTGACCGAACAAGGCCGCTATATCGGCATCGGTTTGGGGATCGATTTGATCCGCACCGTCTCCGATTTGCAGGCGCAGCAGCATCAACAAATTTTGCAGAGTATCGATTATGCGCGCGTGATTCAGGACGCGATGCTTGATCGCTCAAAACAGCAAATGGCCCAGCAGCTCAATGACTGGTGCCTGCACTGGCAGCCGCGCGATGGCGTGGGCGGCGACTATTATGCATTCCATCAGGATGAACACGGCTGGCTGGCATTGATTGCCGACTGCACCGGCCATGGCATTCCGGGTGCCTTTATGACGGTGATCCTGCAATCCGCGCTGGAAAACGCGCTGCAGAAAAACCGTCGGGCACCGTCCGATCTGCTGCAATCACTGAATCGTCATATTAAACAAACCCTTGGGCAGCTCAATGCCACGCAGCAAACGTCGCTCTCCAATGACGGCTGTGATGCTATCGCGCTACGCCTTGATACTCACCAACATCAACTCAGCTGGGCCAGCGCACGCATGCATGCGCTGTTACATCCGGCCGCTGGCGAAGCGGAATCGCTCAAGGCCGATCGCGTCGGTGTGGGTTACACCGATACGCCGCAGGATTACATCTGGCCGGAACATCAACGCACGCTGCATCCCGGCGATATGTTGTTGGTGATGACCGATGGCGTGACCGATCAGCCCGGCGGTGAACGCCATATTATGTTTGGCAAAAAGCGCATTCAGACGCTGGTAACACAATATCAAACCCTGCCGATGGACGAGCTGTCAGCGACCTTTGAGCGGGAATTTCTCAACTGGCAAGGCAACCAGCCGCGACGCGATGACGTCACCTGGTTTGGCTTCCGTTATTGATGAGCACCTTATGAACTCAGGTTCTACCCTTAGCCGCTTACCGCCAGAAAGCGTTGCACTGCACTATACTGGCTTCTTCTCGCCGCAGAACATCACCGCCATGGGCGAGGTGATTAAGGTCTTTCTGGAGAACCAGCAGGCGCCGGTGAAAGTGCGCCGCCGCTTGTTCTCCAGCTTTGTTGAAATCGTACAGAATATCCTGCGTTATTCGCAGGATAGCCGCGTCATGAACCACGCCGAGCAGGATTTTCGCTTCGGCACCGTTACGCTGCGCGTAGATGGCGACACCTACGTGCTGGAAAGCAGCAATCAGGTTGATGAAGTCGCCTGTGAGCAGCTGCGTTACTGGCTGGATTTGCTGCGTACCATGAGCAATGAAGAGATCAAACAAGCATACCGCGTAGGTCTGCGAGCTGAGAGCCCTGCCACAAGCAAAGGGGCCAACATAGGATTACTGACACTTGCCCGTGATGTCAGTGAACCGCTGGAGTATGAACTGCGTCCGCTGGAGTCCAGTGGTTACGCCACGTTTTGGCTCAAAGCCACCATTCACCAGGATTGAATTGTTTATGCAAAACCTTGTTATTGCTGCCACAGAAAGCACGCCCGAGGTCAATTTTGACTTCGAAAGCGGTCAGTTTTCCCTGCGCGGAGAATCCTGGCCGGAAAACGCCGCCGCCTTCTACCGTCCGTTGCTGGATGCGCTGGAAAGCTGGCAGCCCGCACAAAGCGGCCAGATCGAAGCCAGTATCGCCCTGCGCTATTTCAACAGCTCCAGCACCAAAATGCTGTTCAGCCTGTTTGATCTGTTCAATCAGCTGGCGCAGAAAGGCCAGAAGGTTGAACTCAACTGGTTCTTTGATGAAGAAGATGATGTGTCTGAAGAGTTCGGCCAGGAACTGGCGCTGGACTTTACCGATCTGCAGGTGAATCTGCGAGCGGAAATGGCCTCATGATGGACCTGAATGAGCTGTTTCGCGAAGAGAGCGAGGTGCTAACGCGCGCTCAGGATGTTGCGGCTCAGACCTCGCTCAGTGCAGACGATTATCGTAATGCGTTGCTGAACGTTAATCGCCACTATCAGCGCCTGATGCGCGAGACCTATCGCATGATCTCGCGCAGTGACCGTGCTGAACGCGAGCTGAACCGCGTCAATGAGCAGCTGCATCAACTGGCTCAGGAGCTGGAATACAAAGCCAGCCACGACCCACTCACTGCTGTCTGGAACCGCGGTGCCATCATTCAGCGTATTACGAATACGATGAGCAATGGCCCGGCGGCGCTGATCATTCTCGATATCGACCACTTCAAGAAGATCAACGATGAGTTCGGACATCCGATGGGCGATAAGGTGATTTGCGGTCTGGTGTCGCGTATCCAGACGCACTGTCCGGAAGATGCCAGCATTGGCCGTATTGGCGGTGAAGAGTTTACCGTGCTGCTGCCGCACTACCGTTTGTCGGACGCGGTGATTGTCGCGGGCGCGATTCACGCCTCCCTGAATGCCTCGCCACTGGCGGTGCTGCCGGGTCAGTTAGTGACGGCCAGCCTCGGCGTGAGCTACGGCAAACCGGGTTCTGATTTCGAAACCCTGTATAACAATGCTGATGCCGCGCTATATGATGCGAAAAACCACGGTCGCAACCGGGTTTTCTTCCGCTAGAAGAGCCTTGTCGCGACAGCATTTATAGCGCAGAGATCAGCATTACCGCTCAGGATCGCGCGATAAATCGCACCGCGACGTTGGGTGCGCGATCTCGCGCAAATTAATTTTTCTGCGCCGTTTCTACCGGCGGCTCAGACGGTGGCGGCAGGAAGATGTGATCGAGAATATTGCGCATCAACGGTGCTGCCGTCACCCCTTCACTTCCCCCGTTTTCCAGAATCAACGCCACTGCGACTTTCGGATCATTAAACGGTGCGAACGCGGTATAGAAGATGTGGTCACGCAGGCGCGTCGGGATCATTTTCGCGTTGTAGACCTGGTTCTGCTTCAGACTGAACACCTGAGACGTCCCCGACTTCGCCGCAATGCCGTAAGGCGCAGTGTGGAAATACTTATAACCGGTGCCGTTCGGTGCATTGGCCATACCGAACATCGCGTGACGCACCAGCGACCAATACGGTGATTTTGGATCGCCAATCTGCGGTTGCGGCAATTTAGGTTGATAAAGCTGTTGTTCCTTACCACGCTGCGATTTTTCCAGCAGGTGCGGATTAATCACCCGGCCATTATTGAGCAGTGCCACCAGCGCTTTCACCATCTGAATCGGCGTCGCAATCCAGTAACCCTGCCCAATCCCCACCGACACCGTATCGCCCTGATACCATGCGTGTTTATGCACTTTCTGCTTCCACTCACGACTAGGCAGCAATCCTGAATACTCTTCATTAAGATCGATGCCGGTGGGTTTGCCGTAGCCAAACTGGCTCAGCATGGTGTGAATACGATCGATGCCCATCATAAACGCCACCTGATAGAAGAAGCTGTCCGCCGACTCCTCAATCGCCTTGGTGACATCCAGCGTGCCATGCCCCGACTTTTTCCAGTCACGATATTTACGATCGGTGCCCGGCAGCGTCCAGGTGGGTGCGCCAAATATGGTGAAACTGGGGGTAATGACTTTGGTCAGCAGCGCGGACATCGCCATGTAAGGTTTAACCGTCGATGCCGGTGGGTAGAGACCTTGCGTGACACGGTTGATCAGCGGCAGGTTTTTATCCGCCAGCAACGTTTTGTAGGCTTTGTAGCTGATGCCTTTTACAAACGGATTCGGGTCATAGCTGGGCGCAGATACCATCGCCAGCACGCTGCCATCGCGCGGATCTTCAATCAGCGCCGCCGCACGCTGGCCGGCGAGCTGGCTCTCAACGTACTGTTGCAGATGCAAATCCAGCGTCAGATAGACGTTCTGGCCGGCAACCGGCGGCACTTCTTTCAGCACGCGCACAATGCGACCGTGGTTATCCACTTCCACTTCCTGATAACCGGTTTTGCCGTGCAAAATGGACTCGTAATAGCCTTCAATGCCCTGCTTACCGATGTTGTGGTCAGCAGCATAGTTTTCGCCAATGCCTTCGGCATTCAGGCGTTTGAAATCGTTATCGTTGATCTTGGAAACATAGCCCACCACATGAGCTAAATCGGCGCCATAGGGATACTCGCGGTCCTCATAGGTGTCGATGGCCACGCCGGTGAAACGGAACTGATTGACGGAGAAGCGCGCCACCTGCTCATCGGTGAGTTCTGCTTTTAGCTCGACCGGCTTATAGCGGCTGTTCTGTTTGAGTTCGTGCTCGAAGGTTTCAATTTCTTCCGGCGTCAGGTCGACAATCGGCGTCAGCTGCTTCAGCGTTTCCTGCATATTGTCGATTTTGTAAGGCGTCACGAGGATGTCGTACCAGGTGACGTTACGCACCAGCGGAATACCGTTGCGATCGTAGATCAACCCTCGCGTCGGCGCGATGGGGATCATTTTGATGTCGTTTTCGTTGGACCGCGTCTGGTAATAGCTGTGCTGATCCACCTGCAGACGATACAGGTTAACGCCAAGGATAATGAAACAGATGACGACCAGAGCAAAAGCGACAAGCGCACGGCGGACAAACAGTTTTTCTTCAGCTTCGAAATTACGGAAATTCATCAGGGGGGCTTAGTCTCTTTGTTATCACGCTAATGATAAGCAGAGATGGCTTTAGAGCCAGCACGAAGATGCACAAGCCTGGGTAAAAGTGTGTCAGATGTTTACGAGGAGAGGTTCAGGTCGCCCTGAGTGGTATCGATGATTCCGAGCGGTGAGTAACGAGGTGGTGATAAATGGCAGGGTTCATTTCGCGCGAAGAAGAACAAGGTCGCCACCCATGACGACCCTGTGCGCTGGTGGGTTTCGTCAGGTGCGCGTTGAAGCGCACCGAACAAAACAGACGGGATTAATCCCCCAGCAGCACCGACTCCAGCGCGATCTTGATCATATCGTTGAAGGTGGTCTGGCGCTCAGCCGCCGTGGTCTGCTCGTGCGTGCGGATATGATCCGACACGGTGCAGATGGTCAGCGCTTTAGCACCGAACTCCGCTGCCACACCGTAGATACCGGCGGCTTCCATTTCCACGCCCAGAATGCCGTATTTCTCCATCACATCGAACATCTGCGGATCTGGTGTGTAGAACAGGTCAGCAGAGAAGATATTGCCAACGCGTGCGTCCACACCCAGCGCTTTGGCGGCATCAACCGCGTTACGCACCATGTCGAAGTCCGCAATCGCCGCGAAGTCGTGATCCTTGAAACGCATACGGTTCACTTTGGAATCGGTGCAAGCACCCAGACCAATCACCACGTCACGCAGTTTCACATCGGCACGCACTGCGCCGCAGGAACCGACACGGATGATTTTCTTCACGCCGAAATCGGTGATCAGCTCTTTGGTGTAGATCGAGCAGGATGGTATACCCATACCGTGGCCCATGACCGAAATCTTACGGCCTTTGTACGTCCCGGTGTAACCCAGCATGCCGCGCACGTTGTTCACTTCAACCGCATCTTCCAGGAAGGTTTCTGCGATGTGCTTAGCGCGCAGCGGATCGCCCGGCATCAGCACCACGTCCGCGAAGTCACCCATTTCTGCATTAATATGAGGCGTTGCCATGGTTATTTTCCTTTTTAAAATTGGTGGGCTGTTTTACAGCAGGCTTTTGCCGTAGTCCATGCTGGACAGGCCAAAATACTTCGCAATGGTCTGGCCGATATCCGCAAAGGTATCGCGATAACCCAGCGATCCTGGCTTCACTTTTGGACCGTAAATCAAAATCGGGATGTGCTCGCGCGTGTGCTCGGTGCCCTTCCAGCTTGGGTCACAACCGTGGTCGGCGGTGAGGATCAGAATATCACCCTCTTTCACCAGCGCCATCAGCTCCGGCAAACGACGGTCGAAGAACTCTAAACCCCCCGCATATCCGGCGATATCGCGACGATGGCCCCAGGTGGAGTCAAAATCAACGAAGTTGGTGAAGACAATGGAATTATCTGGCGCCTTTTTCATCTGCTCGATGGTGGCGTTAAACAGTGCATCCAGCCCGGTAGCTTTCACTTTCTGGGTGATGCCCTGCTCGGCGTAGATATCCGCAATTTTACCCACGGAGATCACTTCGCCGCCCTTCTCGTCCACCAGCTTTTTCAGCATGGTTGGCGCAGGGGGTTCCACGGCGAGATCGTGACGGTTGCCGGTACGCTCAAAGTTGCCCGCTTTGTCGCCGACAAACGGACGCGCAATCACACGGCCGATGTTGTAGCCACCGTTGGTCAGCTCTTCACGCGCGATTTCGCACAGTTCGTACAGACGATCCAGACCAAAGGTCTCTTCGTGACAGGCAATCTGGAATACCGAGTCCGCCGAGGTGTAGAAAATCGGCTTGCCGGACTTCATGTGCTCTTCGCCCAGTTGGTCGAGGATCACCGTACCGGACGAATGGCAGTTACCAAGATAACCCGGTAAATCGGCGCGTTTTACCAGCACGTCGAGCAGCTCCTGCGGGAAGCTGTTCTCTTTGTCGCTGAAGTAGCCCCAGTCAAACAGTACCGGCACGCCGGCGATTTCCCAGTGGCCTGACGGCGTATCTTTACCGGATGACAGCTCGCTGGCGTAAGCGTAGGCACCAATGATTTCAGCATTGGCGTCGAGGCCTGGCGGGAAGCGGCCGGTAGAGAGTTCAGCGGCTTTACCCAGACCGAGCGCAGTCAGGTTGGGCAGATGCAGCGGGCCTTCGCGACCTTCATTGGCGCGGCCTTCGAAGCACGCTTCGGCGATATGGCCGAGCGTATCCGATCCTTCATCACCGAATTTATCGGCGTCTTTGCTGGAGCCGATCCCGAAGGAGTCGAGAACCATAATAAAAGCACGTTTCATGCAAGTCTCCTGCGCAATGGCGCGATGACAAGTCAAAAAAAAGCGATCAGATCAGTATACCCGAATGGCCGCTGCCTGGCACGAAGAAGCGTTACTCGCTGATGCGGCGATAGACCACCGGCGTTTCCGCTGGCGCGCTATCACTCAGCGTGATAGCTGCTTTGACCGCTTCCGCAGCCTGCTGCCACTGCGCTTCCGACGCGGCATGAATCACCGCCAGCGGGCGCTGTGCATCAACCTGCGTGCCGAGCGTGGTCATGTCACTTAAGCCCACGCTGTAATCAATGCTGTCGCTGGCACGCTGACGCCCCCCACCCAGCGACACCACTGCCATGCCCAGCGCACGGGTATCCATGGCGCTGACAATCCCGGCGCGATCGGCATACACCGCTTTGCTCAGGGTCGGGGCAGGCAGATAGCTGTCCATCCGCTCGATGAAATCCACCGGACCATTCTGCGCCGCCACCATGCGCGCGAACACTTCCGCCGCTTTACCGTTATCCAGCACGTTCTGCAATTTCTGTCGTGCTTCGGCGTCGTTGTCGGCCAGCTTGCCGGAGATCAGCATTTCCGAGCACAGCGCCATGGTCACTTCCAGCAAGCGCGGGTTGCGCGCCTCGCCGGTGAGAAACTGCACTGCTTCGCGGACTTCCAGCGCATTACCGGCGGTGGATGCCAGCACCTGATTCATATCAGTGAGCAGCGCAGTGGTTTTGCAGCCCGCGCCGTTCGCCACGCCAACAATCGCCTGCGCCAGGTTTTCGGAAGCCTCGAAGGTCGGCATAAAAGCACCGGAACCGACTTTCACATCCATCACCAGCGCATCCAATCCTTCCGCCAGTTTCTTGGCAAGGATCGATGCGGTGATCAGCGGGATCGAGTCAACGGTAGCGGTGATATCACGCGTGGCGTAGAAACGTTTATCGGCGGGGGCCAGTGAGTTGGTCTGGCCGATAATCGCGATACCGACATCCTTGATGATCTGGCGGAAACGATCGTCGCTCGGGAAGATATCGAAACCGGGGATCGCTTCCAGCTTATCCAGCGTGCCGCCGGTGTGGCCGAGGCCGCGCCCGGAGATCATCGGGACATAACCGCCACACGCTGCCACCATCGGGCCGAGCATCAGCGAAGTCACATCGCCCACGCCGCCGGTGGAGTGCTTATCAACAATCGGGCCGTTGAGGTTCAACGACTTCCAGTTGAGCACCGAGCCGGAATCGCGCATCGCCATGGTCAGCGCCACGCGCTCTTCAAGATTCATATCGTGGAAGTAGATGGTCATTGCCAGCGCGGCAATCTGACCTTCTGATACGCTGTTGTCGCGCACGCCATTGATAAAGAAACGGATCTCCGCTTCGCTCAGTGGCTGGCCGTCGCGTTTTTTTCGAATAATTTCTTGTGGCAGGAACAAGGTTGCCTCCCCGGGAGATTGCTGTGAAATGCATCAAACATTATTTGGGTCGCCATTGATGGCGACCCTGAGGCTGGGATCAGTAGCCCGCTTTGCTGGTCGCTGTCGCGTGGCCCAGCGTATTCAGCAGGCTCGCCAGCAGGCTTGAAGCACCAAAGCGGAAGTGGCGCGCATCCGCCCAGCCTTCGCCCAGAATGTCATCCGCCAGTTTCAGATAGATTGCGGCATCTTCCGCCGTGCGCACGCCGCCCGCAGGCTTGAATCCCACCTGCTGCTGCACGCCTTTATCGTGAATCACCTGCATCATGATCGCCGCCACTTCTGGCGTGGCGTTAACCGGCACTTTACCGGTTGAGGTTTTGATGAAATCCGCACCGGCATCGATAGCGATTTCAGAAGCGGCGCGAATCAGCGCTTCTTCTTTCAGTTCACCGGTTTCGATGATCACTTTCAGCAGCACGTTGGCAGCGGCGCAGGCTTCTTTACAGGCTTTCACCAGCGTAAAACCGATGTCGCGATTACCGGCAATCAGCGCGCGATACGGGAAGACCACATCCACTTCGTCTGCACCGTATGCAATCGCCGCACGGGTTTCTGCCAGCGCGATCTCAACGTCATCGTTGCCGTGCGGGAAGTTGGTGACCGTGGCGATGCGAATATCAGGCGTGCCCTGCTCGCGCAATGCTTTACGTGCCGCAGGGATGAAACGTGGATAGATGCAAATGGCCGCAGTGTTACCGGCTGGCGACTTCGCCTGATGACACAGCGCGATCACCTTCTCATCGGTGTCATCGTCGTTCAGGGTGGTCAAATCCATCAGTTGCAGGGCGCGTTGTGCAGCCGCTTTAAGATCGGTCATGATGCTCTCCAAAAGGTGACCGGCAGACGACGCCCACCGGATAATGTGATAATTCTAACAAATCACACCTGAATGAATTGAGCTTCATATCACATGAAAAAGAAAAATCGCCATATGAATACAATTATTTAGTGATTTAAATCACAAATAACCGCCAGCACACCCGTTTTCAGGCGCAATACAGATTGTGAATATTATCACAAAAAAGAGCAGAAAAGGGTAATGCCGATTTTATTACTGTAGCCAATACCCGCCAAAACCGCGGGAAATCCAGATTGTGTCGGGAGG
This sequence comes from Pantoea sp. Seng, assembly GCF_009829935.1. Taxonomy (NCBI): domain Bacteria; kingdom Pseudomonadati; phylum Pseudomonadota; class Gammaproteobacteria; order Enterobacterales; family Erwiniaceae; genus Pantoea; species Pantoea sp. Seng. The sequence goes on from NZ_SZZV01000011.1 coordinate 21,578, forward strand.
AGGTCAGGCAGGCAGGGCAAACACGCGCAGGCTGTTCTGCCACAGCGTATCAGCAATGATATCGGGCGATTCACTGCGCAACTGACACAGCACATCAAACACGTTGCGCGCGCGCTCAGGACGGTTGGGCTGCCCCTGATAACCCTGCAACGGCATATCAGGCGCATCGGTTTCCAGTAACAGTGAGGTGAGCGGCAGATTAGCAATAGTGTTGCGGGTTTTACTGGCGCGTTCATAGGTGATGGTGCCGCCCACGCCGATCGCATAGCCAAGCTGGATAAAACGTTCCGCCTGCTGCTGGCTGCCAGCAAAACCGTGTACCACGCCACGGCGCGGTAAATCATGGCGACGCAAATGCAGCGCCAGCTGATCGTGGGTGCGGCGCGAATGCAGGATCACCGGCAAATCATACTGTTTCGCCAGTTTGAGCTGTGCATCGAGTAATCGCGTCTGCTTATCAAATTGCGCGTCCTGCATATAGAGATCGAGGCCAATCTCGCCGATCGCCACGCGTTTACTATCAGGCGTTTTCAACCACTGTTCCAGCTGATCCAGATGCGCATCCTGATGCTCGGCAATATTGATCGGATGCAGCCCTAATGCGGCATACAGCGCCACGTGCTGTTGCGCCAACTGGCTGACCAGTGCAAAGCGGCTGGCATCGACGCTCGGCACAATAATGCGTTCCACACCCGACTGCGCCGCACGGGCGATGCTGCCTGCGGCGTCATCGACAAAAGGCGGGAAATCGAAATGGCAGTGGGTGTCGATAAATCTCATGCCAGCGATCCTGCATCAAAATCGGCATCATTATCCGCCAGCGGCGGCGTATGCACGGCGCGATTGTCTGGTGCATTCGCCACGGCGGCCGGTGGTGTCACGGTAGTCTGGCGCAGGAACGGTTCGGCATCGCTCAGCCATTGACCTAGCGTCGCGAGGAAATAGCGGCCGCTGCGGCGTCCTAAATGGTAATCCTGATTCAGTGAAGCCAAACGGCTGCCCAGCGCCATACTCGCCAGCGGTTTCGGCGGGTAAATTTCAATGATGCGCAGGTCGTCTGGCGGCTGTTCGATAAACTGCTGAATCTCACGATAGCTCTCTTCATGGTGATGCAGGATGTTGATCATCGGCTGCAGTGCGCTGTCACCCAGCCAGCGCTCCATACGTTTGAACCATTTAGGCGTGTAAGACATTTGTGATGGCACGGTGCGGATCACCACAATGGTATCGGCACCGCGTCGTGCCGCTTCACGCACCGGAATGGCATCGCTAATGCCGCCATCCAGATAGTTCACCCCATCCATCAGTACGCCGCTGCGATAGAACCCCGGAATGGCGCTGGAAGCTTTGATCACGTCATGCCAGTTCAGGCTGGTAGGATTGAAATATTCGGCACGATAATCGTCACCGCGACAGGCGCACATATAGAACTCGCTGCCTTTGGCAAACAGCCCTTCGGCGGTGCTCAGCGACAAGGGAAATTCTTGTTTGGTGATGTCGATCAGCCAGTCGAGATCGATAAGATGGCCACCGCGCACAAAGCGCAACGGATCATAAAACAGTTTGCTGGTGGTGTAACGCGTGATGACACGACGAGCATAGCCCGGCTGGGCACAGACGAACGCCGACAGGTTTTGTGCCCCTGCGGAGGTGCCCAGCATCAATTGAAAGGGATTAAAACCGGCACGTTGAAACTCATCCAGCACGCCTGCGGTGAAGATGCCGCGTTGACCGCCGCCTTCGCAGACCAGGGCAATTTTTTTGGATTTAAATGGGGTGAGCGCCAGGGGCTCAAAGGTGTCCAGTGACACCGGGATGCGTATTCCCAATGGATGTCCCTCAGTTTTCCTGCTCTGAGGGAGCCGCTGACGGCAGCATCCCGGAGAACCAGTCATTGTCATTCCCTGACCTATTGCATCGTGCAATCGGTGCGGCTAACTATTATGCCGCAAATGACTGGTCTCCGCTTTAGTGACTCGCGGGTTAGCGTTGTGTTAACGCAATCGGTCAGGGTCGTTTACGCCCGGTAAACAGGCTTACGAGGAACAGAATAATACCGACAATGAAGACAATTTTAGCTGCCCATGCTGCCGTACCCGCCAGACCGCCGAAACCTAACGCTGCAGCAATCAGAGCGATGACCAGAAAGATAATACCCCAACGAAACATAAGCCTCTCCTTACCGTAGTGAAAATCGAACTGCTTATTCATACAACATTGTTTTTATTACGAAACGGCACCGAAACAGTGCCGCTTCGCTCGCGTTAAGATTTCACCTTCAGGTCATTCTTCACGCTTTTGACGCCTTCAATGGCTTTGGCGATTTTCTCAGCACGATCGGACTGTGCCTGGTTCGCCACTTCTCCTGATAACTGCACCACGCCATCGGTGGTTTCCACCTTCACGTTGCGCGATGGCACAATGTCATCTGCTAAAAGCTTAGCTTTGATTTCACTGGTGGTTGCGGTATCCCCCGCATAACCTTTCAGTGTGGTCTCTTTGCTGTCTTTAACGTGCAGTTTGTCACTGACGGATTTCACACCCTCAACTTTTTGCACCAGCGCCACGGCTTTTTCCGCCTGATCCTGCGAAGCGACAAAGCCGCTCAGCGTGACCACGCCCTGATGCGTTTTTACTGAGATATCCGTACTTTTAATCGCTTCATCATCCACCAGCGCCGCTTTGGCTTTAGCAGTGATGCCGCTGTCATCCATAAAACCATCGACTTTTTTCATAGAACTATCGATTTTAGAACCCGTGCTGCTGGTGTCCGCAGCGTAGGCTGCGCCGCCCAACAGAGCAGTGGTAGCCAGAGCGGCAATCAGGGTTTTAGCAATCTTAGTCTTATTCATCGATATCATCCTTCTATCAGTTAACTCACTCGCAACTGCGAATGCGCCAGCAACAAACGGCGTTGCTGCATTCATAGACGTAATGAAACCAGAGGTCTCTTTTCTCGTCCGACAGGATAATCATAGTAGGGATTACAGGTTTTGCTGGCTTTTGTGGTTGATATCTCGCCAAAAAGCGATAAACGCAGCGCAATTAGGAGGAGTCTGTAGGATAAAAATAGGGCCAGTAAAATCACTGGCCCTGTTGTGATGCGGGATTAATGCTCGCGCGTTTTGCGGAACTTCACGTCAGGATAGCGTTCCTGCGTGATGTTGAGGTTTACCATAGTTGGGGCGATGTAAGTGAGGTTATCACCGCCATCCAGCGCCAGGTTCACTTCGTTTTTGCGCTGGAAATCGTCGAATTTCTTCGCATCGCTACATTCAACCCAGCGGGCAGTCGCGACATTGATGGCTTCATAAATCGCTTCAACGTTGTATTCGCTTTTCAGGCGCGCCACAACCACTTCGAACTGCAGCACACCAACCGCACCCACGATCAGATCGTTGTTGTGCACCGGGCGGAACACCTGCACCGCGCCCTCTTCCGACAGCTGAACCAGACCTTTCAGCAGCTGTTTCTGCTTCAGCGGATCGCGCAGACGGATACGACGGAACAGTTCCGGCGCGAAGTTCGGAATACCGGTGAACTTCATGTTTTCACCCTGGGTAAAGGTGTCGCCGATCTGAATGGTGCCGTGGTTGTGCAAGCCGATGATATCGCCAGGGAAAGCTTCTTCTACGTGCGAACGGTCGCCGGCCATGAAGGTCAACGCATCCGAAATCACCACGTCTTTGCCAGTACGCACCTGGCGCAGCTTCATGCCTTTCTCGTACTTGCCAGAAACCACACGCATGAAGGCAACACGGTCACGGTGTTTCGGATCCATATTCGCCTGGATCTTAAACACGAAGCCGCTGAATTTCTCCTCGCTGGATTCCACCAGACGCGCATCGGTTTTACGTGGCATCGGCGTCGGTGCCCAGGCCACTAAGCCATCGAGCATATGATCGACGCCGAAGTTACCCAGTGCGGTGCCGAAGAACACCGGGGTAATTTCACCGCTCAGGAACAGCTCCTGATCGAACTCGTGGGACGCGCCCTGTACCAGTTCCAGCTCATCACGCAGTTGTTGTGCCAGGTCTTCACCCACCGCCGCGTCGAGATCCGGGTTCGCCAGACCTTTGACAATGCGCACATCCTGAATGGTATGGCCCTTACCGGTTTGATACAGGTAAGTTTCATCTTTGTAGAGGTGATACACGCCCTTGAACAGCTTACCGCAGCCAATCGGCCAGGTGATTGGCGCGCAGGCAATCTTCAGCTCGCTCTCAACTTCATCCAGCAGTTCCATCGGATCGCGGATGTCACGGTCAAGTTTGTTCATAAAGGTGATGATCGGCGTATCGCGCAGACGGGTCACTTCCATCAGCTTACGGGTACGATCTTCAACACCTTTCGCGGCATCGATCACCATCAAACAGCAGTCAACCGCCGTCAGCGTACGGTAGGTATCTTCAGAGAAGTCTTCGTGCCCTGGGGTATCCAGCAGGTTCACCAGACTGTCGCGATACGGGAATTGCATCACCGAGGTGGTGATGGAGATACCACGTTGTTTCTCCATCTCCATCCAGTCAGATTTAGCATGCTGGCTGGAGCCGCGGCCTTTGACGGTACCGGCGGTTTGGATCGCCTGCCCGAACAGCAGCACTTTTTCGGTAATGGTGGTTTTACCGGCATCCGGGTGCGAGATGATCGCAAACGTACGGCGGCGCGCCACTTCATCTAAAAAGGAAGCAATAGACATGTGTGAATTCTTCTTCAAGGGCAACGCGCGGGCGGCGCGCTGCGAATAAATCGTTCCGGGCAAAGCCGGAGGATAACGGAACCAATGGTGACGCAGTGGCGTCAGTTCACAGCAAGATGTGCGCGATCTACATTGGCGGCAGTCCGGTTATCCAGTCAGCATTAAGGCGGCATAGCATACAATATTTCAGCAGGCGGGGAAATCGCGGGATGGAACCTGTGTACACCCTCGCCCTGCCGCTTTCCTGCAAGCGAGAAGAAGAGACTGCTCGAGCGAGGCTTTCATTCAGGGTTACAGCCTCGCCCATTTGCGGGAGAGGCTGGGGTGTGGGAAACGACACACGACTAACCCAATACGCGCACCACTGCCGCCTTAAAGATCTTCACCCCAATCTCCAGCGAACTCAGTTCAAAACGCATATCAGGATGATGCAGGCCCGGCACCAGATTGGTACCCAGCCCCCAGAAACCGGCTTTCACCTGCGGTCTTTTCACCGGGTAGTAGAAGAAGTCTTCACTGCCTGGCGTGGATTTGGTGTCGAGCAGCCCTTCTTCCCCCAGTACATCGACGATCGCTGCCCGGATCACTGCCGTGGCTTCCTCGTGGATTTCTGCGGCGGGCATCTCTTTCAGTACCACCACTTCAGCGCTCGCACCCAATGCAGCCACGCTATGCTGAATCGCCTGCGTCACTTTCTGTTTCAGCACCTCCATCGGTGTGTTCTCCTGCGAACGCAGATCCCACACCACGCGCGCCTCATCCGGCACGGAGTTGGTGACGCCGGCATCACACAAGAAACGAGTAGCTTTCACGCTCCAGGTTAGCCCCGGTGCCAGGTGGATGCTGTTTACCGCCTGCACCGCTTGTACCGCAGCATCTAAAGCATTCACGCCCAAATGTGGGCGCGCGGCATGAGAAGGCACACCTTTAATTGTCGCTTCCAGCGTACTGCACGCCGAATAAAGCACGGCTGGCGTGGCTTGTCCGACATGGCACTCTTCCAGTGGACGCACATGGAAACCGAGGATCATCTCAACATCCTCCAGCGCACCGTCCTCAATCATCGATAACGCACCCGCACCGAGTTCTTCCGCAGGCTGGAACAGCAGCTTAAGCTTGCCGCGCTTGATCGCACCCTCTTTCAGCAACTCCTGTGCCGCCGTCAGCACCACCGAAGAGTGCCCATCGTGGCCGCAGGTATGGCGTGCACAGGCGACGCCGTTAATGATGTGGCCGAGTGCATCCATATCTGCACGTAGCGCCAGTACCGGACCCGGCACGCCGCTGTCAATTTCCGCCACGATGCCGGTGGTGTGATTAATGCCGCGCGTCACGCTGATGCCAGTCTGCTCAAGCTGGTCGGCGATATAGGCGGAAGTTTTGAATTCTTCGAATCCCAGTTCCGGGATTTCATGCAGGTAATGGTAATGATCTAATACGTTCGACACCGCTAAGCTCCTGACAAGTAAAGGCTCATCACAGCATCCGCCGATGTACGGCTATAATCAATCCAGGGTGAATGAAAATGAGTCAAACCTGAGAACTCTTCGCATTCAATAAATGAAATAATTCCATTTACAATCAATAAGATAATTTCAACTTTTTGTCGAAAAAGCCTTCACAAAAAAGTATAGATTGATGCATAATTCACCGTACTTCACCTGACAAATTAAAAAGGACTCAGCCATGTTAACTGCTGAAATGACCTCTCGCCTGAACGATCAACTGAACCTCGAATTCTTCTCTGCCAACCTGTATCTGCAGATGAGCGCATGGTGCAGCGACAAAGGTTTTGAAGGTGCTGCCGCTTTCCTGAAGATGCATTCTCGCGAAGAGATGGAACACATGCAGCGCCTGTTCGATTACGTTAGCGATGCCGGTTCTCTGCCGGTGCTGGGCAGCATTGCCGCCCCTGCCGTTAGCTGGAACTCACTGAATGACGTGCTGGAAGAAGCGCTGAAGCATGAGCAGCTGATCACGCAGCGCATCAACGACCTGGTACACACCGCGTTGATGTCTCAGGACTACTCAACCTTCAACTTCCTGCAGTGGTATGTGGCTGAGCAGCACGAAGAAGAGAAGCTGTTCAAAACCGTACTGGATAAACTGGCGCTGGTGGGCAACAAAGGCGAAGGCCTGTTCCTGGTGGACAAAGACCTGGGGCGCATGAACGTCGAAGGCCACGGCCAGTCATAATAAAGACGACACACAGCTGAAAACACCACGCCCGGCAATGCCGGGCGTTTTTTTATGCTGAAATCGTACGCTTAGATGGCGACGAGCGTACAAACGATCAGGAACATAGACTCAACCAGGGGCGCATCAATGCCCCCCTGCGTTGTCGCATCGCCATACATGGCGACCGCTTACTCCAGCTCTCTCAGACGCAGTTCTGAAGGCTGCGGGCGGCCAAAGAAATAGCCCTGGAACAGGGTACAACCCTCTTCACGCAGCTTGGCGAATTGCTCGCTGCTCTCCACCCCTTCGGCGGTGATCTGAATATCCAGACTGCGGCTCATGCCGGTGATCGCCCGGATAATCGCCAGCGCTTCGCGGCTGTCTCCCATATCGTTGATAAACGACTTGTCGATTTTGATCTTGTCGAACGGGAAGGATCGCAGATAGCTCAGCGATGAATAGCCGGTACCGAAATCATCCAGTGCAATCTGCACACCAATCGCTTTCAGGCTTTGCAGGGTGCGGATGTTACCCAGCGTGTCATCCAGCAGCACCGATTCCGTGATCTCCACCTCGAGGCGGTGCGGAGCCAGCCCGGATTCGCGCAACGCGCCTTCCACCACCGACACCAGCGAGCTGTTCTTAAACTGCAGCGGCGACAGGTTAACCGACACAGACTGCTCGGTGCCCCAACTCTGTGCCTCGCGGCAGGCTTCATACAGCGCATAAGCGCCCAGCATATGGATAAGCCCGGTCTCTTCGGCAATCGGGATAAAATCATTCGGCATGATCAAGCCCTTAACCGGATGGTGCCAGCGCATCAGCGCTTCATAACCAATGATTTCGTCCTCATTGGTGATCGGCTGATAGTAGAGTTTCAGCTGACGCCCGGTGATTGCCTCACGCAGATCGTTTTCAATCACGCGGCGACTGCGCGCCACATCATCCATTTCCATGGTGAAGTGTTCATAGCGGTTACGTCCGTTGCGTTTGGCTTCGTACAACGCCATATCCGCACAGCGCAGCATGTGCTCCGGCGTGTTGGTGACCTGTGACGTCAACGCAATGCCCACGCTCAACCCAACGGAAAGATTGTGCCCTTCAACATTAATAGGCGGACGGATCGCTTCGATCAGGCGCTGAGCCACCACCGCCGCTTCCTGCGCGTTATTGATATTCGGCAGCACGATAGCAAACTCATCGCCGCCAATACGTGCCAGCGTGTCGTGATCGCGCAGCACACTGCGCAAGCGTTTTGCCACCACGCGCAGCAGATCGTCTCCAATCTGATGGCCCAGCGCATCGTTAACGTTCTTGAAGTTATCAAGATCGAGGCACAGCGTGGCGCTCAACGCATGGTGATGATTATCCTGACGCAGCGCTTCACTCAGCTTCTGCCGGAACAGAATACGGTTTGGCAGGCTGGTAAGGTTATCGTGGTGCGCCATGTGGTGAATACGCGCATCGGCTTCACGCTGATCGGTAACGTCCTCAACAATCAGCATCACGTAGTTCTGACGCATATCTTTGCCACTGATGGTGGTGGCGCGGGTATGCAGAATACGATCACCGCCTGCGGTCAGCAGCAGCTGCTCGCGTGAATGGATGCCTTCGCTGCGCAGCGCGATATCCGCCAGGCTGTTGAAATAGTCGCTCAGCTCCGCCGACATACACTCGTGCGGACGCTTGTGCATAATCAAAGATTTACTGACGCCAAACAGCTGCTCGGCTTTGTCATTAACCATCAAAATTTCGCGGCTGATGGCGTCTTCCACAATCACGCAAGACGGAATGTTAGCGATGATGGTATCGAGGAAACCAGACAGCTCAGACATCTTAGCGCTCTGCGCCTGCGCCAGATCCCGCGCACGCAGCAGTTGCTGCTCGTTCTCACGACGTTCGGTGACATCACGGGTGATCTTAGCAAAGCCGATCATCTTGCCATCTTCATTGTGGATGGCATCGATCACCACATGCGCCCAGAACGCCGAGCCATCTTTACGATAGCGCCAGCCTTCATCTTCAAATCGGCCGGTTTTCAGCGCAATACCCAGGTTGGCTTCCGGCGTGTTGGCCAGCCGCTCCTGAGAACCGTAAAACACTGAAAAATGCTGGCCGACAATCTCCTCGGAAAGATAGCCTTTGGCACGCTGTGCCCCGGCGTTCCAGTTCACTACACGGCCCTGCAGATCCAGCATGTAGATAGCGTAATCGGTCACACCTTCCACCAGCAGTCGGAAGGTTTTCTCGTATTCCTGCTGTTTGCGTTGCAGCTCGCGCTGCTCGGTGCAGTCACGGGTGATTTTGGCGTAGCCAATCAGCTTGCCCGCATCATCACGAATCGCATCAATGATCACATGTGCCCAGAACGCGCTGCCATCTTTGCGATAGCGCCAGCCTTCATCCTCAAAGCGCCCGGTTTTGAAAGCGGTGCTGAGGTTTTTCTCTGGGATATGATTTTTGCGGTCCTGCGCACTGTAGAAGCGTGAGAAGTTCTGTCCAACAATCTCTTCGGCCACATAACCTTTGGCACGCTGCGCGCCGGCATTCCAGTTTTCGACGTTACCGTCGAGATCAAGCATGTAGATGGCGTAGTCCGTTACGCCTTCAACTAATAAACGGAAACGTTGCTCCTGTTCCTGCTGTTTGCGCTGCTGTTCTTGCTGAACCGTGCAGTCGCGGGTGATTTTGGCAAAGCCCAGCATTTCGCCGAAGTCGTCGCGAATCGCATCTATCACCACATGTGCCCAGAAGGCGCTGCCATCTTTACGATAACGCCAGCCTTCGGTTTCGAAGCGCCCCACCGCTGTCGCTATGGAAAGCCCGCGCTGTGGCGCCCCGTTTTTACGATCTTCTTCGCTGTAAAACAGCGCAAAATTTTTGCCGACGATTTCGTCCGGCGTATAACCTTTGGCGCGTTGCGCTCCTGCATTCCAGTTGGCGACGGTGCCATCGGGTTTGAGCATGTAAATGGCATAATCCACCACGCTCTGCACCAGCAGCCGGTACATGACGTCAGAGTTATTATTCATTGTTGTTCGCCTATTGCTGGCCTGGTATTAATTGCTTCTTAAGAAAAATCTTAATTACCGTGGAGACTTAAACGCAAAAGCGCAGCGCTGACAAGCGTTAATCGTCCACAGACAAAAGTTGGTAGTCAGGTTATCGGCAATGGCGAAAAAACATTCAGAGGGATACTCAATATATTCTGCTACGTTGACGCTGCTCCTGGGGAAAACGCGGACTATCCAGATGGCATTGCAGGGGGAGATGCGCTTGCCAGCATAATGGCGCGCGTGTCGCTAAAATCGGGCACTCTGCCGCCGCAATAAAGGCCGGGATCACGCGCTGGGCAGCGGTTTTCTCAATTAACCATAGCTGATCGTCAAGCGGCGGATGGACGTTCCACGGCAGCCAGCGTGCCTGCTGCTCGGCCAGCAGCCGCGCAGCGCGTGTGCCGGGCGCAACGTGACTGCTGAAAATCAGCTTAAAGCCTGGCTGAGCACTGAGCTGCGCGGCTAAGCCGCTGTCGGCCACCGCATCGGCCGCCACAATGACATCTGCAGGCCGCCATTGTTCCGGCTGCGGCTGTTTCAACAAGCGCACCAATCCCAGCGCCGTGGTGGCGGGCAGTTTGTCCATCGCCAGCAGTTGCGCGACCTCACTGCGAATTTGCGGGCAGAGCTGAACCGCCAGCCCCCGTGCGGTGAGCTGTAAAGCCACTTCCGGACCGCGTCCGTGTTCCGGCACGGCAATCACCGCGCCGTGGGTGGCGGCCATCCCCAGTGCATCCATCTGATCGCACAAACGCTGCGTGCGATCGCCGTAGGACGCATCAGTGATCAACAGCTTAGCCTGCGGCGGGCAGTCAAACGGCAACAGCAGCGCTTCGCGGCTCCAGTCGCCCATATAGGTGATGCCACCGGCAATCGGCAGATGGAACCATACCGAACCCGGTGAATGGCCGCTGCGGCCGGTAAACAGATTTAACGGGCCAATGGCCGTTTGCCCGCGTAGCGGTAACAAACGTCGCGCATACATTGGCACCGCGACGTTAGCCAACTGCAACCAGGTTTGCTCGGTGGCGTACACCGGCGGTGAGCCGATTTGCGCCCAGCAGTCGAGCGAGGCGGCGTGATCAATGTGCGAGTGGGTCAAACACAACGCATCAACCCGGCCAATGGCGCGGATATCCGGGCGCACGCCGGGTTGCGGACCGGCGCCGAGATCCCACAGCAGGCGATAGCCTTCCATCTCAACCAAAAAGGCCGCGGGCAGCTTGCCGCCCACACCGCTGATAACCGTTAAGCTTGCCATGGTAAAACCCCTTGCGGCAGGCGCCGCGCCAGCCGCGTTGCCAATCCCATCAGCAAACACACGACCAGAATCATTAGGCAGCCTACCGCGGCCGCCAGCGAGGCGGAGCCCCCTTCGTCGAGGAACACGATGGTGGGTCCGATGGTTTGGGTTTGCGAGGTGACCAGCAATACCGAAACCTGGATTTCATTCAGTGCGGTGAGGAACACCAGCACCGTGCCCGCCAGCGCAGAAGGCGCAGCCAGCGGCAGTAAAATATCGCGCATGCGGCGCATAAAGCTGGCACCGCACAAGCGTGCCGCCTCATCCAGCGCTGGTTCCAGTTGCGCGAAGCCTGCCAGGGTCGGGCGCAGCACCAGCGCAAGGAAGTTCGCCAGATACGCGGCGAGGATGATCCACACCGTGCCATACAGCGACACATTGATTATCGGCAGCGGCCGCAGGAAGAACAGCATCGCGGCGACACCGCTAACAATGCCCGGCAAGGCATAGGTGAGTTCACTGGCCAGCCACAGGCCGCGCACCAGTTTGGTCCGTCGCCAGCTGAGGAAATACGCCAGGAACAGCGCGGTGGACGTCAAAATCATCGCCGCCAGCGTGGTTAGCCCGAGGCTGGTCATAAAGGCGTGGCGCACCGCTGGGTAGCCCCATAGCGCGCTGCGGAAGTTCTCCAGGGTCAGCGTTTGCCAGGTGAGTGCCTGACCATATCCGCTGGTGAGTGCAGTGATCAGCAGCGCACTGACCGGCAGCAGCAGCGTCAGCACCATCCACAGCCAGGCGGTACCTTCAATCGCCACGCGCCCGCGTCCCAATGATTGCTGCCACAGGCGCGGCGCACCGTTGACGCGCACATCATGGCGCCCACCGAGCCAGGCGCTGGCCGCCATGCCCGCCAACGTGATTACAGCAATCAGCAGCGCGTAAACGGCGGTATTGGGTAAGGCACTCGGACCAATGCCGTTGAGCTGCTGATAGACCAGCGTGATCAGTGTCGGCACGCGGGCAGGAATACCCAGCATCGCCTGAATACCGAAGTTACCGGCAGCGGCGACAAAGGTCAGCGCGGCCCCGGCAAAGATCGCCGGACGCGCCAGCGGCAGAATGATGGTGAACAGCACGCGCATCCTGGACGCGCCGCTGATCTGTGCCGCTTCGACTAAATCGGCCGGTAAGCGACGTAAACCCGCGCGCACGGTGAGAAACACCAGTGGCGCGTTGTGTGTACCGAGCAGCAGCACGATGCCGCTCAGCGAATAGAGCGGCTGTTCGCCGGGCGCAAACCACGGCAAGCCGAGCGAACCAAACAGCAGTGCTAACGGGCTGGACGGTGCCAGCGCCTGCAGCCACGCCAGCGCCGTGACCTGCGGCGGAATCATCAGCGGCAGGATAAAGGCAAACACCCAGGCGGTTTTGGCGCGCAAATCGCTCAGCGCCACCAGCCAGGCGGCGGCGGCGCCGAGCAGCACCGAAATCAGGGTCGAGCTAAAGGCGATGAGCAACGTATTGCCACTGGCAATCAGCACGCGGTCGCTGGCTACCAAGCGCGTTAACCGAGCCATGTCCGGCACGCCCTGAGGAGCAATCGCCGTCCACACCAGTCGCAGCAGCGGCGCGACAGACAGCAAACCAATCAGCAGCACCATCAGCGCCAGGATCAGCTTTTCGCTGTTGAGACGCCAGCGTTGGCCGCCACGCGTCGCGTTACGCCATTCGTTGCTCACCACGCTCATGCTTAGCCGCCAAACATTGCGGTGAACTGATCGCGCACCGTGGCATCTTCCTTGATGGCTTTCGCCACGTCAGGGGTCAGCAGTTTGATTTTATTAATGGGCGTAAAGCCGGCCGGTGCAGAAACACGATCGTCCACCGGACGGTTACCCTGCTCGACCACCAGCTTCTGGCCTTGCTCAGACAGCATAAAGTTTACGAAGGCTTTAGCGGCGGGCAGGTTGTGTACCGACTTCATGATCGCTACCGGCTCCGTCACATAAGAGACACCCTCTTTCGGGTAAACCAGATCCACCGGCGAGCCTTTTTTCTTCGCCAGAATCACGTCAGCATCAGTGATGATGCCGTACTTATCCAGTCCGCTGGCCACCGCTTTCAGCGCCGGGCCATTGCCGCCCTGCGGAGCCACACCAATCGCTGCCAGCTTCTTGTAGAAGTTCCAGCCGATGGTTGGCGTGTTGATATCGGTGTGCAGCTTGTACAGCGCCGCACCAGAGTAGAGCGGGCTTGGCATGGCGATCTGACCTTTATTGGCCTCTACCGCCAGCGCGTTCCAGCTGTCAATCGGCTGTGCGTGCTGGGTGTTATAAGCAATCACCGTGGCGATGATTTTGGTGCCAAAGAAGGTTTTGTCTTTGTCGTAGAACGACGGATTGATGTGGCTCAGTGGCGCATCTTTGTAGCTGTAGAGCTGGTTCTGATTCTTCAACGCGCCAAGGTTGATGGCATCGGCAATCAGCAGCACATCTGGCTTAGCGCCACCGCTCATCATCTCGGTCTGCAATACGTTCATCAGCTGTGTGGTGCCGTTACGCGTCCACTCCACTTCGACTTTCGGGTACGCGGCTTTGAACGCGTCCACGGTTTGCTGCGCGATTTCCGGTGCCTGTGAGGTGTAAATCACCAGCTTGCCGGACGGGGCATCATCGGCGTGGCTGGTGGCGGCAAACACTAATCCACTGGCTAACATCAAAGCGTTAAAAGACGTGCGCATAGCAATTTCCCTAAGGTTTGAACGTTATGAAGGAAGAATCCAACCGTCGCGCAGCGCCACACCAAGGGTCGCGTCAACAACGGGTAAAGCGGCATCGGCCAGCTGCAGCGTGATGCTGTGGTCTGGTGCCTCGATGGGTGCAACATCAATTTGGTAATGGCTGCCGCGATAGATCACCCGCTGCACGCGTGCCGCAAACTGCGGTTCACCCGGTTCAGCGAGACGGAAATCCACCGCATGAAAACTGGCTTTGCCATGGGGCATCGGGCGTTGATCCGGTGCACAGCGCAAGGTGACGCGCAGACCGCACAACGTGGCGAGCGCTTTGCCCTCGCCGGTAGGTTCGATATCGCTGACCGGCAGCACTTTGCCGTCATCGATAAATCCCGCCACCATTGCATTCGCCGGTTCACGCCACAGGGTTTGCGGCGTGGCGAACTGCATCACGCGGCCGCTGTCCATCACGACAATGCGGTCGGCCAGCGCCATCGCTTCGTGCTGATCGTGGGTGATGTAGAGCAAGGTGGCGTGGCTGTGGCGATGGAAGCGTCGAAACTCCTCTTCCATGGTAGCGCGCAGGTGCACATCAAGGTTGGCCAATGGCTCATCGAGCAGCACCAGCGTCGGTTTAGCGACCAGACAGCGGGCTAACGCCACACGCTGACGCTGTCCACCGGAAAGATCGGCAGGACGGCGCGAGGCAAAGTTTTCTAATCCCACCAGTTCCAGCGCCTGCTGCGTGCGGCTGTCACGCTCATGGCGCGCCACGCCGTTGACTTTCAGGCTGTAGGCGACGTTTTCCGCCACCGTCATATGTGGCCACAGCGCATAGCTCTGGAACACCACGCCGAGCTGGCGATCTTCCGGCGGCAGGTGCACGCCCGGCGCAGCAAAGCAGCGCTCACCGACGTGGATTTCACCGGCATCAGCGGTTTCAAAGCCCGCCAGCAGACGTAATAAGGTGGTTTTGCCGCAGCCCGAAGGACCCAGAACGGCGATGAACTCTCCCTGCGCAATCTGCAGCGAGATATCCTGAAGTACCGGCTGGGCAGCAAAGGCTTTGCTTAACCCGCGAAGTATGATCGTTGCCATGTTTCTGGCCTTTATCTGACAGTCCGGCTAAGACCCTACGACAATCAGATGACGATCCCGTGACATCGATTTGACGTTTCCGTGCTCAAACAAAACGGGAGGCCCTAAAGCCTCCCTGCTACTTATTCGACGCTTTCAACCTGCAAATGCATGCCGATGTAGCGCTCATAGCGTGATGGCTTCACGCGTGACAGGTCCACCAGCACCAGCCCGTCGATACAGTTGTTGAAATCAGGATCGCTGCCGAAATCGATAAACTGCACTCCGCCCGGTTCACACACTTCCGAGTACTGCTTGTAGAGCGTGGGAATCGCGGTGCCGAGATTTGCCAGCAGATGCTTCAGACGACGCAAGTCTTCCGCATAGTTATCACCGGTAAACTGCGCCAGCACCTCCGGCAGCGAGGCCGGATAAGGACGGCGCGATTTTGCCAGCGGCAATTCAGTCGGGAAGTACATGCGGTAGAACGCCACCAGCAGATCGCGCGCCGCCAGCGGCATACCGCCGGAGATCGACACCGGACCGAACAGGTAACGGGTCTCCGGGTATTTGGCGATATAGGCACCAATGCCCATCCACAGATAATCCAGGCCGCGTTTGCCCCAGTAGGCGGGCTGGATAAAGCTGCGACCCAGCTCCAGGCCCTGATTGATGATCGGCAACATGCGCTCGTCGTAGTGGAACAGGCTGTCGCTGTAGATGCCTTCCAGACCACGACGCTCCAGCTGCTCGGCACCCGGAATAAAGCGATAAGCGCCCACAATCTCCAGCGCATCGTCATCCCACAGAATCAGGTGATAGTAATCGTCATCGTATTTATCGAGGTCACGGCGGCGACCGCTGCCCTCGCCCACCGCGCGGAAGGCGATTTCACGCAGGCGTCCGAGTTCACGCAGCAGCGGCACCCAGGTCGCGCCGTTACGACGCCACAGGTAAATCTGTTTGCCATCCGGCAGCGAGCCGAGACGCTCACTCTCCATCAGCGCTTTTTTCAGTTCGGCACGATCTTCCGGGCGCGCAATCGCCGCTTCAGTCTGGAACAGACCACGACGGCCCTGACCAATGCGATATAAGTGCTTGCGCAGCCGTTTCGCCAGCTCTTTGCCCGGCGTGTGGCCATCGTGCCAGTTGGCAAACGGGATCTGCTCGCCAATGTGCAGCTTGATGCGCGATCCACGCTGGCGGAACATCTCGCGCACCAGCATCAGCAGCGCCAGCGGTGAGGCGATTTTGGCGGCGGCATAGAACGCAAGGCTATTACGTCCGACGACGTGTGCCGGAACAATCGGCGCACGAGCACGGGCGGCCAGGCGCAGGAAGCTGTGATGCCAGCGGTTATCGCGCACACCACGGCTCGAAAGGCGCGACACTTCACCCGCCGGGAAGATAATCAGTGCGCCCTGATTGTCGAGATGCTGCTGCATGCGCGTCAGCTGTTCGCGACTGGTGCGGTTGCCCATGTTATCCACCGGCAACATCAGATTGTTGATCGGCTCCAGCATCATCAGCATGCGGTTTGCCACGATTTTCACATCACGACGCACCTGAGACACGGCCGCCAGCAGCGCCAGCCCGTCCAGCGCACCGAGCGGATGGTTGGCGACAATCACGACCGGACCGCTGGTCGGGATCTGCTCCAAATCGCGTTCACTTAATTCACAGCGCACATCCAGGTGCTCCAGCACTTGCTCGACCATATCCACCCCTTTCAGGTGGCGATAACGGTCAGCAAAAGATTGGAATTCATGTTCACGAACCGCCCATTTCAACAGGCTTTTTTGCCAGTTCGCGGGGTGATGGCCTGGCCAGTAAGTATCGAGAAGCTGATCAACAGAAAACATCATTCACCTTTTGTGCGCAGAGGTTTATGGCACCGAAGTTAAACAGGCTTGTTTTCAGATTTATGACCAGTGAGAAAGCGAAACGGAAATAACGGGGGGAAACGCAGGGCGTTAGTCAGTAATGGCACCGCTAGCGAACCGTATAGAGGATTGTCGAGCCAGCGAGCGGCAGAAGCCGCCCCTGAAAAGACAACCACTTATCGATGGTGTGGCACCGCCCGATTCATCGTGCGTGAGCGGTTAAAGTTTTAACGGCGGCAATTGTGAGAACACGCTCAACAAGCCTTTGCTCCACAACTGACGAATCTGCGAAAAGTAAGGGTGCTGTTCGGTAATATGATGCTGTTCGTTATCTTTGAAGCTGTCGGTGTGATACACCATCACATCCAGCGGCAGGCCCACCGAAATATTACTCGCCAGCGTCGAGTCCATGGAAATCAGCGCACACTGCATCGCCTGGCTGAGCGGGGTTTCATAACGCAATACGCGATCAATAATCGGCTTGCCGTACTTGCTTTCACCAATCTGGAAATAAGGCGTATCCACACTGGCTTCAATGAAGTTGCCCTGCGGATAGATCTGGAACAGGCGCGGCTCTTCACCACGAATCTGTCCCCCTAATAGCAGCGTGCCACCAAACTCTTCGCCATCACGTTTGATCACTTCACGCAGGGTTTCCCCCACCAGCAGCGCAATGTCATACAGCGAGCGCCCATTCAGCAGATTGGGCTGATCGCTGTCGTGGTTATTACGCCGTAGCAAACTCATCACGCTTTGCGTGGTCGCCAGATTACCGGCGCTTTGCAGCACCAGCGTGCGTTCATCATCCACCTGAAACACGTGTAATTTACGGAACGAGGAAATATGATCGACGCCCGCGTTGGTGCGTGAATCCGATACAAAAATCATCCCTGACGATAAACGCATTGCCACACAATAAGTCATAGTCACGCCTGCAAAAAAATATCACTGCTGCGCATGCACCTGCTGCACCGCGGCCATCGCCAGCATATCCTCACCGCCGCCGCCCAGCCGCATACCGCGCACCGGACAAGCATCGAGATAATCCACACCCACCGCCAGACGTAAATGCTGGCGCGTACTGCGCGTATTGTTGGTGATATCAAAGCTGTGCCAACTGCCATCCAGCCAGGCTTCAACCCAGGCGTGAGTAGCAACGTGTTCTACATTGTCCGTATAAAGATAGCCGCTGACATAGCGCGCCGGGATCCCGAGACTGCGACAACAAGCCAGAAACACATGGCTGTGATCCTGGCAAACGCCGCTGCCCGCCGCAAATACTTTCGCTGCGGTATCACTCACCTGGGTGCTGCCAGGCTGGTACGGCATTTTTAACAGCAGCTCATCCATCAGTTTTTCCAGGCTGGCGAGCGGTTTTTCCGCGTGCCAGTAGCGCTGTGCGAAATCGCGTATCGCCGCATCGGGCAAGGTTAATGGCGTGGCGCGCAGAAACACCAATGGCGAAAGGATCGATTCAGGGTCGGGGGAATACTCCCCTTCATCCAGAATTTCCACCACCCCGCGTGCGGCAATCTCCAGTTGCTGATGTGGCGTATCCAGCGTCAGCACATGCAACACGTTGCCGTAAGCATCCAGGGTGCGCGTGGCTTCGCACGGTAAATCGAGATCCCATGACAGAATCTGCTGGTGCACCGAGTTCTGCGGCGTCAGGCGCAGATACTGGGTGCTGAGTTTGACCTGATGCTCATAGGCATACCAGGTTTTGTGCTCGATATTCAGTCTCATTTCGCCTCCAGATAGGTCTGATTGATGCTTTCTGCCAGCGCATTGGTCTGCGAGAGAAAGTGATTAAGCCAGCTGTACAACCCGTCACGCGTCAGACTTTCCCAGGTGCTGAAGCGCATTTCGGCCAACAGCACCGTCACCAGATAGCGTGAACGATCCTCACCGCTGCTGCCGATCTGTTCCAGCTGGTTGGCGATCTCCTCAATGCAGGAGTGCAGCGAACGCGGGCTTTCGTTACGCAGGATCAGCATCTCGTTCACCAGATCCGGCATCAGCTGCTGCTTAAAGATCGCGTTATAGGCTTCACGCGCCGACACCGCACGCAGCAAGGTATCGAGGCAGTAGTATTCCCGCACCGAATCGGGGTTCTGCTCCAGCAGTTGCTGGTTGACGCTCAACAAACGCGCGGTACCGTCGCTGCGCTCCATCAGCGTGCCGATACGGATAAAACACATCGCATCGCCACGCAGCAAAGTGCCGAACATCGCGCCACGAAACAGGTGAGAACGCTCTTTAACCCAGTCAAAAAAGCTGTCAGCGTTGGCGCTGGTGATGCCGCGTCGCCGCATGTTACGCATCTCAATCCACGTCGAGTTGATGCTCTCCCACACTTCAGACGACAGACTGCCGCGCACCGCGTGCGCATTGTTCCACGCCTCCTGCCAGCAGCTAAAAATACTGCTAGGGTTGCGATCGTCGAGGGCGAAAAAGTTAAACAGCTGCGGCATGGTGAAACGCCCGTTCAGGGTTTCAAACAGCTGGCGCGTGCCGGTGAGATTGAGCGGCAACAACAGCTCATCGGTTTGGCTGTTACGCACCGGCATCAGCGAAAGCCGGTTGGTGACATCCAGCACCCGGGCAAGTTGTTCTGCGCGCTCCAGATAGCGCGCCATCCAATAGAGGCCACTGGCCGTGCGGCTTAGCATGATGCGTCATCCTCCAGAACCCAGGTGTCCTTGGTGCCACCGCCCTGCGATGAGTTCACCACCAGCGAACCTTCGGTCAGCGCCACGCGGGTTAAGCCACCCGGCACTAAACGAATATCCGCACCGCATAAGGCAAAGGGACGCAAATCGATATGACGCGGCGCCAGGCCGTTGTCGATAAACGTCGGGCAGGTGGAGAGCGAGAGCGTGTCCTGCGCGATATAGTTTTCCGGGCGTGCTTTCAAACGATCGCGAAAATCACTCAGCTCCTGCTGGCTGGCCACCGGGCCAATCAACATGCCGTAACCGCCAGCGCCGTGTACCTCTTTCACCACCATTTTGCTGAGATTGGCGAGGACGTAAGTCAGATCCTGCGGCTTACGGCACTGCCAGGTCGGCACGTTGTTGAGGATCGGATCTTCATCCAGATAGAAGCGGATCATGTCGGGCACGTAGGGATAGATCGATTTGTCATCGGCCACGCCAGTTCCAATGGCATTGGCCAACACCACGTTACCGGATCGATACACCGACAGCAGGCCCGGCACGCCGAGCATCGAATCGGGACGGAACGCCAGCGGATCGAGGAACGCATCATCAATACGGCGATAGATCACATCGACTTTGCACGGCCCGGCGGTGGTGCGCATCATCACCGCACCGTCTTTGACAAACAGATCGGCACTTTCCACCAGCTCAACGCCCATCTGCTGCGCAAGGAAACTGTGTTCGAAGTAGGCGCTGTTGAAGCGGCCCGGCGTCAGCACCACTACCACCGGATCGTTGACCGGTGAGCTTTCGCGCAGGGTTTGCAGCAGGTGTGAAGGATAGCGTTCTACCGGCGCAATATGCTGCTCGACGAACAGTTCCGGGTAGAGGCGCATCATCATCTTGCGGTTCTCCAGCATGTAGGAGACACCAGAAGGCGTGCGCAGATTGTCCTCCAGTACGTAGTACTCGCCGTCGTTGTTGCGCACCATATCGACACCGGTGATGTGCGCATAGATGTTGCGGTGCAGATCGACACCTTGCATGCAGGGCTGATATTGATCGTTTACCAGCACCTGCTCGGCAGGCACGATCCCCGCCTTGAGGATGTGTTGTTGATGGTAGATATCATGCAGGAAGGCATTCAGGGCTTGCACGCGCTGGCGGATGCCGCGATCGAGCATCGCCCACTCACTGGCCGGAATAATACGCGGCACGCTATCGAACGGGATGAGCCGCTCCGCGCCGCCGTCTTCACCATAGACGTTGAAGGTGATGCCCACGCGATGAAACAGCAGTTCCGCTTCTTCGCGTTTCCGCGCCACAGCCTCTTTGTCCGCCTGTTGTAACCACTCCCAGTAATGCTGATAGTGCGCACGGTGTTCGCCGTTGCTCAATAACATCTCATCATAGAAGTGTGACGCTATCTGGTAGCTTTCTTTCATGATTTACCCGGCGCTTGTCAGAGGACCTGGATCCTCTCCTGCACAAAGTGTGCCAGAGGCTCACGCCCCAAACGGCACACGCACCCCGATAGTGGAGCAGCGCCGAATAACACTCAGATTGCACCTTACTGGTGCATTAGCTGCTGCGCAATTGGCAGCCAGATATCCGTCATCGCTCCATCGCCCCCCGTGAAAGGATCGCGCTGCGGCAAAGGTACGCGCGCGATCTGATCTTTCGCCGCGCGTAAACGAGAAGGTTCATCACGCACGGTTTCCGGGGACATCCCTTCAGGATAGGCGCCAACGGCGAAAAAATCGTCTGAGGCGAACACCTGTTTATGGCCGACACCGGCGGGGATCAGCACCGCATCACCCTCACGTAGCGTCACCATACGGCCGCTATCGCCGCCAAACAGCACTTCCGCCCAGCCCGACGCGACGCCCAGAATTTCATGGGTGTTGGGATGGTAATGGGTGTAAGGGAAGATTGGCGCGCGCCACGCGGCCGGCCAGCCGTTAGCCGTGAAGGTTTTTTCAAACCATTCGGCGCTGTTGCTTTGCAGCTCCTCATCATAGTCAGGCGCAATGCTGGGCCAGATGATCAGCGGCAGTAGATTGTTCGGGATGCCGCCCGAGGGCACCGACAGCATCAGATGCTGCGGATTATTTGATGAACCTGCAGAAAAGGTACCGGCGGCGAAAGACATCAGTAACAGCAGGCTGGAAGTGTTGGCAGTCATACTCTTTCTCCGGGAAGCCACGTTGCTTAATTGTGGCAAACCCCGACGGCATTGCAATGTGCGCCCGCCGACAAAATTCACATAACAGAATGATTTACCTTACTAAAGCCAAATTACCTGGCAACATATTTAACATTTTGTGGGACCGGAAAAGCCGCCAATAAACTGTTATAAAAAAACACCTCAATTCTGTATCTGATTCGCTTCACTGTTATGTGATTAACTGGCAGGCAGTAACATTCAGAGGTGAACTATGGAAGCGATCAAACAAATTCTGCTCGATGAAATCGCCACGCTTAACCGTGAAGGCCAGCGCGATAATCTGCCACGCTTTAGCTTATCATTCCTTAAAACCCATCCGGGGCTGTGGGCGATCATGTATCTGTGTTACGCGCTGTGCGTGGCGCTGATCTTCTCCACCGACATGCTTGGCTGGCCAGCGTTTTGGTTCGCCACCGCCTTTGTATTGGTGATGAGCTTCCTGATGCTGATGGATATCAACCCCAAATACCGCTTTGAGGATATCGACACGCTGGATTTGCGCGTTTGCTACAACGGTGAGTGGTATTATGTGCAGCCAGTTTCACAGCAAGCGCTGGATAAAATCGTGGAAAATCCCGGCACGCCCGACCGCGTGCGCAGCGGCATCGATCGCCTGATGAAGCAGAAAGGTGAGGTGGATTTTTATGATGTTTATTACCTGACATGGGGCAATAAGCAGGCAGCAACTATCTGATGAATATCGTCTTGCACGAGATGCGAGACAGCACAGGCTACAAAAATCTGACGCGATGTTGTCAGGTTGCCCTGCAGGTACAACCGGCACATTGATGACAATTCAGACTGACCACATTGGTCATCCTTTGTGGTCAGTCGTGTCAGGGGCCAACATTTTGCGGCAGAGCCCTTAAGCCGACGCCAACTGAGCAATCAATTTCCCTAACGTCTCCACCGCCGCCTCGGCGCGCGCATCCCACGGCCAGGCGGTGTTGAAGCGAAAACAGTGGCTGAATCCTTCACTGCCCGAGAACAGCTGACCGGGCGCGATGCTGATGCCCTCTTTCAACGCCAGATGATAAAGCTGCGTCGTATTGATCTGTTCCGGCAGCGTAATCCACAGGAAATAGCCGCCCGGCGTATCACCGATCTGCGCATCAGCAGGCAGCACATGGCGCAATGCTTGCTGGGCCAGTTGCTTACGCTTTGCCAGCGTCTGGCTCAGCTTCTTTAAATGCGTGTCGTAACTGCGGGTGCTGAGGAAGTCGGCCAATGCCAGTTGCATCGGTGCGCTGGTGGAGAGCGTACTCATGAGCTGAATACGCTGCACGCGCTGCGCATAGCGCCCGGCTGCCACCCAACCGACGCGAAATCCCGCTACCAGATTCTTGGAAAAACTGCCGCAGTGCAGCACATTCCCCTCGCGATCAAAAGCTTTGGCGGGCAAAGGCTTGTCGTGGCCGCTGTAGAGATCGCTGTAAACGTCATCCTCAATCATCGCGACCTGGTAGCGCGACAGCAGAGTGACCAACTGTTGTTTTCGTTCAGCGCTCAGGGTAAAGCCCAGCGGGTTTTGTCGATTGGTCATCAGCCAGCAGGCTTTGACCGGCCAGCGTTGCAATGCCTGCTCCAGCTCGTAGAGATCGATGCCCTGCTCGACATCGCTGGCGATGGCAATCGCATTTAGTTTCAGGCGCTCAATTACCTGCAAGGCCCCGTAGAACGAAGGATTTTCGATCACCACCCAATCACCGGGTTCAGTCACCGCTTGCAGGCTGAGGTTGAGCGCTTCCATCGCGCCGTTGGTGATGACGATATCGTCCGGCGACAAGGTGATGCCCTGCTGGGCATAACGTTGCGCCAGAATTTTCCGCAGCGCTTCGTTGCCGGGCGGCAGGTTATTCAGGGCATCGCTGGGTTTCAGATTGTGTGAGACTTTGACCAGCGAGCGCATCAGCTGACGCTGCGGAAAGAGTTCGGGATCGGGAAAGGCAGAGCCAAACGGCATGATGGCGGGATCGCGCGTGGCTTGCAGCACATCAAACACGAAGCTGTTGGTGTCCGCCTGCTCGGTTTTGGCAATCGCCTGTGTCGGCAAACGTGGGCGGCTTTCGGCAGCACGAGGCGCAACGTAGTATCCGGATTGCGGTTTTGACAGGATCCAGCCCTGGCTTTCCAGCACTTCATAGGCGTGCATCACCGTCATCAGGCTAAGGCCGCTCTGCTCCGCCTGCTGACGTAATGACGGCAGCTTTTCGCCCGGCGGCCAGATGCGCGCTTCGATCTGCGTCCGAAGTTGATCCACCAACTGCTGATATTTCGCCACCCTGGCTCCGATATGGGAAATGAGTGCGGCTATTTTCTCTCACCCTGGCCCCTTCCCGCAAGCGCGAGAGGGGATGGTTGGGATGAGACCATCACCGCACACATGCCCTTACGGCAGCTGCACCAGCTGCTGCTCATTTTCGACAAAGTTCGGCAGTTCGTGGATGCGTTCCGGCGGCACCGGTTTGCCCAGCAAATACCCCTGCAAGGTATCGCAACCCAGGCCGGTGAGGAACGCTTGTTGATCCTGCGTTTCCACCCCTTCCGCCACCACTTTGAGATCGAGTGACTGCGCCAGTGCCACAATGGCGGAAACGATGGTGGCATCTTCCGATTTTGCCTGCAGTTCATTGACGAACGCGCGGTCGATCTTCAACTCACTGGCGGGCAAACGTTTGAGATAAAGCAGGCTGGAGTAACCGGTGCCGAAATCATCGATCGAGGCTTTCACGCCCATATCCGTCAGTTGCGTCATGATACGCACACTCTCTTCCGGATCACGCATCGCCGTGGTTTCCGTCACTTCCAGCGTCAGCAATTCGGCCGGGATCTGATGCTTCGCCAGCGCCTGCGTCACGGTTTCCACCAGGTTGCTCTGCTCAAACTGCAGCGCGGAGAGATTCACCGCGACCGACCAGTGTGGATGGCCCTGCAGATGCCAGCAGTGCAATTGACGGCAGGCTTCGTTAATCACCCAGTTACCGATGTTGATGATCATGCCGGTCTTCTCGGCGATCGGCAGGAATTTGTCCGGTGCCAGCAAACCGCGTGTCGGATGCTCCCAACGTAACAGGGCTTCAAAGCCGAGAATCGGGCCGCTCGGCGCACAGTATTTTGGCTGATAGAACAGACGTAACTCTTTGTTATCCAGCGCTTGCCACAGATCGTTATTCAGCTGTAGCTGCGACTGCGCGAGGGTATTCATCGACGGCTGGAAGAAGTTGTAGCCGTTACGACCATTGTTTTTGGTGTGATACATCGCCGCATCGGCGTTAAACATCAGCTCGCGATCATCTTGACCGTCGCCGGGATAGACCGCGATGCCGATACTCAGTGACACCACCAGCTCATAGCGTGAAATATCAAACGGGCGGTCGACCGCTTTCACCAATGCATCCGCTACCGCTGCGGCGTCATTGGGCTCATCGATTTCGATCAGCAGCACGAACTCGTCACCGCCCATACGTGCCAGGGTGTAGTGCCCTTTCATCTGGCCGATCATGCGCTCGGCCACGGCAATCAGCAGGTTGTCACCCACATGGTGACCAAAGGCGTCATTGACCGCTTTGAAGCCATCCAAGTCCATGAACATCAGCGCAAACTGCGACTTCTCGCGATTGGCTTTGTTGATCGATTGCTCCAGACGATCTTCCAGCAAAATACGGTTAGGCAGGCGCGTCAGGTTATCGTGCAGAGCCAGTTGCGCCAGCTCGCGGTTGGCTTCCGCCAGCGAGTGCGCAAGGATGGAGGTGCGCGCTTGCAGGCGTGCATCCAGCATCGAAACCAGCAACGTAATGCCGAGGATCGCCAGTGTTACCACGGTGACCACAATCGCCAGCCAGTTGCTGTTAACGCCCATGTGCGTGGCATGACTCATCATCGGGAAGCTGGCCGCGGCCATACCGGTGTAGTGCATGCCAGCAATGGCGCAGCCCATTACCACCGAAGCACCAAGACGCAGAATGTTCACGCGACCATGTCCTTCGCGCAGGTTAAAGGCCAGCCACAGGGCCGCCCCCGATGCCACCAGCGCAATCACCACTGAAGCGGCGACCCAGCCCCAATTCCAGACGATGCCCGGCGCAAACATCAGCGCGGCCATGCCCATGTAGTGCATGGCGACCACGCCGGAACCGAGCACCAAAGCCCCGCCCGTTAAGCGCCGCCAGGATAAATCATGCGATGAGCACACCAGCCACAAGGCAAAAATTGATGCCAGGATTGCCACTGCCATCGACGTCGCCGTCAGCAGCGGATCGTAGCTCATCACCATATCCAGGCTCATCGACAGCATGCCGATGAAATGCATCGCCCAGACGCCCACGCCCATGGCGAATCCACCGCCTAATAACCAAATCAGCGCCACCTTGCCAGTTGAAGAAGCCACGCGTCCCGCCATATCCAGCGCGGTAAACGAGGCCAGCATCGCCACCAGAATGGAAACGATGACAGTAAACGAATCGTACGAAGTCACTAACATAGTGATTTCCCAAGTTAAAGCCGTTATCAATCAGCTGTGGTGTTATGAAAAAAAGTCAAGGCTATAGGTTTTATGGTGTGT
The DNA here is from genome assembly GCF_009829935.1 of Pantoea sp. Seng. Taxonomy (NCBI): domain Bacteria; kingdom Pseudomonadati; phylum Pseudomonadota; class Gammaproteobacteria; order Enterobacterales; family Erwiniaceae; genus Pantoea; species Pantoea sp. Seng. Next base: position 47,896 of record NZ_SZZV01000011.1, read on the forward strand.
TTTATCGGCAGGATCACTGCCGATTTGAGTCTTTGAACGATGAAACCTTCCGATGTGGAAGAAAATAAAAACTGTTTATCAGGCGCTGGTTAAGGGCAGCGGGTGCTCAGCAAACAGCGGCGGTGCATTAAACACAGCGGTAAATTCACCGATACGCTCCGCCGGTGTTGGCTTGCCCAGCAGATAGCCCTGCAGCGTGTCAAAACCGAGCCCGGTCAGCAGACGCTGCTGTTCCTCGGTTTCTACCCCTTCGGCCACCATGCGCAGATTGAGACTTTGTGCCAGTGTCAGCATCGCGCTCACGACGGTGGCGTCCTCGCTGTCGGCACGCAGGCTGTTAATAAAGGCTCGGTCGATTTTCAGTTCGGTGGCTTCCAGATGTTTCAGATGCAGTAAATTTGCATAGCCGATACCGAAGTTATCGATCGCCACTTTCACGCCGAGCTGATGCAATTCTGCAATGCGCTGCTGGCTGAACTGCGGGTCGCGCATCGCGATATTCTCGGTAATCTCCAGCATCAGCGCCCCCTCCGGCAGCTGATAGCGCAGCAGTGCATGACGCAAGCTGTCGATGAGATCGCGCTGATGGAATTGCAACGCCGAAAGGTTAACTGACACGCTCCAGTCGCGGTTGCCTTCATCGTGCCACTGTTTTAACTGACGGCACGCTTCGTTGATCACCCAATTGCCCAGCGCCACGATTTGCCCGGTTTTCTCCGCACGCGGCAGGAACATATCCGGCATCAGTAATCCGCGACGCGGATGTTGCCAGCGCAGCAGCGCTTCGAAGCCCATGAGCACCGTGCCGCCTGCGCGGAATTTTGGCTGATAAAACAGGCACATTTCCTGGTATTCCAGCGCATTCCACAGGTCATTCGCCAGCGCCAGCTGATGCTGTGCCACGGCGCTCATCATCGGTTCAAACAGACACCAGCCGTTTCGGCCGCTGTGTTTGGTGTGATACATGGCGGAGTCGGCGTTGAACATCATCTCCTGCTGGCTACGACCGTGCTGCGGGAACACCACGATGCCGATACTCAACGACACCCGCAGTGAATAACGATCCAGTTCAAACGGCGCATCAATCGCATTCACCAGCTGCTGCGCCAGCGCCGAGGCTTGTAAATCATTGTATTGTGGACACAGCAGCACAAACTCATCGCCCCCCAGTCGCGCCAGCAGCACGCCCTCGCCCAGCTGCACGCGCAGACGTTCGGCGACCGCGATAAGCAGGCGATCGCCCACGTGATGGCCCCAGGTATCGTTGACGGCTTTGAAGCCATCGAGATCCATAAACATCAGCGCAAAAGTCTCATCCTGCAACGTGGCTTGCTTGATCTGCGCCGTCAATTGCTGCTCCAGCAGCACGCGGTTGGGAAGCGAGGTGAGATTGTCATGCAACGCCAGCTGGCGCAGTTCACTGTTGGCACGCTTGAGCTTGGCCGCCAGACGCGCCGCGCGTAGCTGAGCGTCCAGCATCGAAACCAGCAGCGTGACGCCGAGAATGGACAGCGTGATAATGGTCACCCATACCGCCAGTCCATCCTCACTGATGCCATGATGTTGCTGCATGGTGCTTGGCACGCTGTACTCCGCTGCCGCCATGCCGGTGTAGTGCATTCCGGCGATGGCAATACCCATCACCAGTGCCGCGCAGACGCGCATGATCCACACGCTCTCGCCCTGACGCAGATGAAACGCCAGCCACAGTGCTGCCCCCGAGGCGGCATAGGCAATCACCACGGAGAGTGCGACCAACGGCATGTCCCAGCGAATCGCCGGTTCAATCATCAGGGCATTCATGCCAATGTAATGCATTGCCACCACGCCGCTGCCGAGTATCAGGGTGCCACTTAACAGCCGACGTGGGGTCAGATGGCTGCCCTGAACACCCTGGGCGAAGGCGAAGATGGCAGAGAGGATCGCCACCAGCAGGGAAACCGTGGTGAGGGTAATGTCATAACGCATGGTCATCGGCATCATCATCGCCAGCATGCCAATGAAGTGCATCGCCCAGATGCCAATGCCCATCGCGGTGCCACCGCCAATCAGCCACATTTTCGCCAGGTAGCCGCGTGATATCGCGACGCGTCCTGCCGTATCCAGTGCGGTAAACGCAGCAATGAAGGCCACGATTAATGAAACCGTGACCAGAACGCTATCCCAGGTAACCAGCAGCATGTGCGCTCCTAAACTCAGCCCGCTGCGGAGCAGGTGCTGTATCGTCAAAAAAGTTCAAAGAGTTCGAAACATTGATTAAGGGTGAGTAATGACCGCACGCAGTGAGGCAGAGGGGGGAGCCGATCCAGATAATTCTGGAAACACCACGCTATGTTTTTTGTTTTTCATCATCCGTCGCAGTCAGAAAAATTAATAATATCTGATTAATGCACGAACATAACATTGAACGATTAATCGCGGTAGAGGGTGAAATCACTCGCTGTTTAGTTTTTTTAACCGGTTGTCACTCCTTGCGATTACTGCATTATCGGCGAAAATTGTGAATTGATTAATGAAAAATCTAACCGCAACGCTCCCAGTGTTGATTTGCTGATCTATAGTAAAGAAAACTGATATAAATCATAAACCCTCCATCTAAGAATATTCCTAGATGCCGGGCACTTACGCAGTAAAGTCGATCGTGGCTCTTGTTTGACTTCGGATTCGTTACATAAATGAATCACCAGGTGAAAAAGCACTGACTACGGATAATCAGTAAGGAATGATTATGAAACTCAAGCTTTTTCTTTTGGCGTCCAGCCTGAGCGTAGTGCTCGCCCCTCATGCGGCTTTTGCCGCCACCACAACGGGAACCATTAATGCGACCCTGACCCTGACCACCGGCTGTCTGGTGAATGGTCAGTCTGCCACCACAGGCGTCAACTTCGGTACCCTGAACTTTGGTAGCAGCGCCGCAACCTTCGATACCCTGAATGCCACGTTGGTCGGCGCATCAGGCAACGGTATCTATGTTCGCTGCACTACCGGCCAGACTTTCAACGTGCAGGTCACCAGCAGTAACGCCGCGCCAGCGACCATTTATGGCACCGTCAGCGGCCAGCCGCGCTATCTGATCCTCGGTTCCAATAACACCCAAGGCATTGCCTATACCCTGTATAGCGATGTGGCATTCACCACCGCCATCGCCAATAACACCAACATTGCCGCCAGCGGCACCACGGACCCGACCTTAGGCACTAACTACGCCATTTATGGTCGTGTGGTGGGCGGCGGGTTTAACCCACTGATTCCGGCAGGGACTTATACCGACACCATTAACGTTGCGGTGAACTACTGAGGTCAGTTGTGGGGTAATCAGGGTGGCCGTGGTGCAGCGTTGGGTGCACATTGCAGGCGGCCTCGCCCTGCTGATAGGGAGCGTCTCTGCCTGGGGGTTGCCAACCGCAACCTTTCAGGTCTCTGCATCAGTAGTGGCAGGCTGTGTTGTCTCCGGTACCAATACCGGGGTCTTTGGCACGCTTAATTTCGGTACGCAATCTGGCGTATCGTCCAGCAGCGTGAGCGCCAGCTATGTGCAAAGCACCACCATCATTCTCGCCTGCACGCCAGGCACCGCCGTTAGCATGAGCATTAATGGCGGCGCCAATTACTCTACTACCCGCAATCTCAAGGTCTCGGGTAACACCAATACCGTGCCCTATTCCCTTTACACCAACGCGGCACACTCCACGGCTATCCCAGTGAATAGCGCCGTGGCGTTGAGTTACAGCAACGCCAATAACATTACTTTGCCGATTTATGGCCTGTTAACGCTGCCCGGCCCCACACGCGCCGGCACTTATACCGACACCTTAACCGTTACGCTTAGCTGGTGACGGCAGTGATAAAGAAGGATGAATAATCATGAACCTGCGCGCCCTGTTACTGTTGTTTATCATGGCACTAATGCCTGCTGCCCACGCTGCCAATTCGCTGATGATTTGGCCCATCGATCCCACCATCAGTCCCGATGATAAAGCCAGTGAGCTTTGGCTGGAAAACCGTGGGAATGCCACCACCATGATGCAGGTGCGCATCTTTAGCTGGCTGCAAGTGGGCGGTCAGGAACAGTATCAAACTCAGCAGCAAGTGGTTGCCAGCCCGCCGATGGTGCGCCTCGAACCGGGTCAGAAACAACTGGTGCGACTCATTAAGCAGGGCGCGCCGGAAGCGGGACGCGAAATGTCCTACCGCGTGGTGCTGGATGAAATCCCTACGCCACGCACGCCCGGCGAAAATCAGGCGGGATTAACCTTCCAGATGCGCTATTCGGTTCCGCTGTTTGTTTATGGTAACGGCGTCACCAGCGACAGTGCGAAGCCGCATCTCAGCTGGCAACAGGTGGACAGTGGTGGCAAACGCTGGCTGGAACTCACCAACCGTGGCAATGGCCATGCGCGGCTGAGTAACGTCACCATCGGTGGTCGCCGCCTGGGCAATGGCCTGTTTGGCTACGTACTGGCAAACAGCAGTAACCGCTGGCCATTAACCAGCAGCGTGAGCGGTGAGCTGTCCGCAGAAGTGAATAAAGGGCACTGGAGCAGCGCGGCCGCGCGTTGATGACGTTTTCGCTGCATCCCTGCACGTTGGCAGTGGCTAGCGTGCTATGCCTGTTACCTCAAATCAGTAGCGCGGAGACCTTTTCCGAGCTACCACCGCCCCCTGCGCTGGAGAACAACGCCAGCGGTCAGCAGTACATGCTGGAGCTGGTGGTGAATCAGAACGCGCGCGGCGATATCGTGCCGGTGGAGCGCAAAAACGGCGACTTTTGGCTGCGCAGTGGCGATTTACAGCGTGCCGGTATCCCTGCAGAGAAACTCCAGGGCGAGCAAATCGATGTGAATCAACTTGCGGAGGTGAAAGCAGAATATGACGAGCGCCGTCAGCGCCTGTTGCTCACCGTTCCGCCCGCCTGGCTGCCCGGCCAGGTGATCGGTAAAGATCAGCGCGGCCCTCGCTACCCGGGGCGAGCCAGTAACGGTGCGCTGCTCAATTACGACTTTTACGCCACGCGTACCGATAATGCCGGTTCCCGCCTGTCGAGCTGGAATGAGCTGCGCGTGTTTGGCCCCAGCGGGCAATTCTCCACCAATGGCGTCTACACCCAACAACTGGAAGGCGGTGTCAGCGGTCAGCAAGAGGGATACATTCGCTACGATACCTGGTTCAGCAATGAAGATGAGAACGATGCAATTAGCTGGCGCGCCGGGGATCTGGTCACCGATGCGCTGAGCTGGAGTAACAGCGTGCGTCTGGGTGGCGTGCAGATTGCGCGTGATTTCAGCGTGCGACCGGATTTGGTCACTTACCCGCTACCGGCGTTTTCCGGCCAGGCCGCAGTGCCCTCTTCCGTCGATCTGTTTATTAACGGTTATCGCAGCACGCAAGCCAATGTGCAGCCGGGTCCGTGGTCGCTGACCAATGTGCCGTTCGTTAATGGCGCGGGCGATGCGGTGATCACCACCACCGATGCCGTGGGGCGCCAGGTCACTACCACGCTGCCGTTTTATGTCTCCAGCAGCCTGCTGCGACAGGGTTTGTCGGATTACTCCTTCTCGGCCGGTGCTATTCGTGAAAACTACGGACTGGACAACTTCGACTATGGCGCAGCAGCAGCCAGCGGCTCTTATCGTTATGGGTTAACCGACTGGCTGACGCTGGAGAGCCATGCGGAAGGCAGCGACAGCGTGGCCACCGGCGGCGCTGGGGGATTGGTGAAGCTCGGCAGCTGGGGCGTGGTCAATGGTGCGCTGGCACAAAGTCAGATGGAAGGTAAACCCGGCACGCAATACAGTTGGGGTTATCAATACAACAACAGCTGGTTTAGCCTCGGCACGCAGCATGTATTACGCACCGCCGATTACGGCAATCTGGCGCTGGTCGGCAGCCGGGGCGACAGCGCCAACACCAGCTACTCACTGGCGCGACGCAGTGCGCAGTACACCGCCAGCGTGTCACTCAATCAATACGGCAGTCTGGGCCTGGCCTACTTTGATATTGCCGGCGGATCGGGCGATCGCACCCGTTTATGGAACCTGTCCTGGAGTAAAAACCTGTGGGGTAACAGCAGCCTGTATATCTCCGCCAGCCGCGATCAGGAACAGGGCGACTGGAGCGGTGCCATCTCTTTGGTGATCCCATTCGGCGAGCAGAGCAGTGCTTCGGTGAGCTATGAGCGCGATCAGCAGGGCAACAACAATCAGCGCCTCTACGTGTCACGCGCTATGCCGACCGATGGTGGCTTTGCGTATGATGCGGCCTGGGCCAATCAGGGTGGCGACAGCGGTGATTACCGCCAGGCAAGCCTGCGCTATCGCAATAACAAAATCGACACCTCAGCCGGATTCTACGGTGATAACGATAACACCACGCAGTGGGTCGATTTCACCGGTTCGCTGGTGCTGATGGATAACCGCGTGTTTGCCGCCAACGACATCAATGATGCGTTTGTGGTGGTGAAAACCGATTACCCGGATGTCACGGTGCGCTATGAAAACCAGGCAATGGGACGCACTGATAATCAGGGCTATTTGCTGGTGCCATCGATCAGCAGTTACTACGGCGCAAAATACGATATCGATACCCTGGATTTACCCGCCGATCGCACCGCACCCAAGGTGGAACAGCGTTTTACGGTGAAACGGAAAAGCGGTTACCTGCTGAACTTCCCGGTGGAGCGCCTGCGTGCCGCCAGCGTGGTGCTGCACGATAAACAGGGGCAACCGTTGCCGATCTCCAGCCAGGTGCTGCGCCCGAATCAGGGTACGGAATATATCGGATGGGATGGCATTGTCTGGATGGAGAATCTGAGCGCTGAAAACCCAATTCATGTGGTGACGCCTGATGGGCGCAGTTGTGATACCACGCTGACCATTGCGGACGGCCAGCCAAAAGCGCTGGAGACCTACGGTCCGCTGACGTGCGACCTGCCGCCGTCGTCGCCGGGTTCGGCGGTCAGCACGGCCAATAATTCACAGTCAGGAATTTCGCCATGAGAAAGTTTCTTCTGCTGCTGGCACTGTTTATCTTGCCGGGCACCAGCTATGCGCTTTGCAGTTTATCGGCCCCAACGGCGACCTTTGGCTCCGTGACCACCTTCGCGGTGGGCTCCACAGTGCAGAACACCTCCAGCACCACCAACGTCAACTGTGGGTCAGGTACGCTGTCGTTGCTGGGCACCGATAACGTCACTTACGCCTTCACCACCGCGACCTATCTTAGCGGCGCGCGCGCGGTGTTGAAAACCGCCAGCACCGGCACGGACAGTATTCCGATTCAGATGTGTATCGACAGCGCCTGTGCCAGCGAACTCACGCAGGGGTCTAACCACGTTTACAGTTCATCGGCGTTGTTAACACTGGGCAGCACGCTCAATTTCAATATTCCGCTCTATTTCCGCACAGTGCCTGGACAGGTGATTGCCGCAGGCAGTTATACGACGACGATTACGCTCACTGTGAGCTATACGGTATGTGCCGGGTTGAACGTAGCAGGTTTATGCGTGGGTACGGTGCAAACCAGTACCGGCACCGCGATGCCGATTACCGTTAACCTGGTTGTGACCAATGATTGCACCACCATCACCGCGCCCAATGTGAGTTTTGGCAGCGCACCCTTGGTGGGAAGTTTCTCCACGGTGCAGCAGACCATCAACGTGGTGTGTTCTAAAGGCAGCACTTTCACTGTGGGGTTGAGCAATGGCAGCTACTACAGCGGCACCACGCGCCAGATGGCGAGCGGGACTAACCGGCTGGCTTATGACATTTATAAAGGCACCACCACCACGACACGCTGGGGACCGACCGGCACTGACCGCTGGAGTAGCGCCAGCGCCACCTCTCTGAACGCGGATCTGGTGACGCGCAACTTCACCTATACAGCGCAGATTCTGACGACGCAGAATACGCCAGCGGCGGGGAGTTATACGGATAGCGTGGTGGTGGATCTGTCGTTTTAGGCAGGGCATGGGCGACGATGTCGTTTATAGGCCCGATGATTGCTTTTCACTGCGCCATACCTACATATCTGCATAAACAAAAAAGCAGCCCCTTGAACAAGGGGCTGCTTTATTCGAATCGCTTCTTAACGGGCTGACATGAGGCCCGTTGTCAGCCAGGGCTTTACAGCGAAGCTCCCACCGGCGTGCCGCCATGGCGCGCCTGATACTGCTTCACCATGCGACCAATCAGCAGCGTGCCGATCAATCCGCACACTGCCGCGAATGACAACCACACGCCGGGCATCGCTTTATCGCCCGTGGCATGGATCAGGTAGCTTGAAACCGCTGGCGTGAAGCCACCAAACAGCGCGGTCGCCAGACTGTACGCCAGAGAGAAACCGGTGGCGCGCACTTCAGCCGGCATAATTTCCGCCAGATAGACCACCATCGCACCGTTATAGCTGGCATACAGGAACGATAACCACAATTCCGCTTCCACCAGATGCGCAAAGGTGGGCGATCCCACCAGCCAGTGCAGCACTGGCCAGGTGGTAAGAATCATCAGGATAGTAAAAGTGATCAGCAGCGGGCGGCGTCCTATGCGGTCTGACAGCGAACCCATCACCGGCAGCCAGATCAGGTTAGAGATGCCGACAAACAGCGTCACCATAAAGCTCTGCTCGTCGCTCATCATCAACACGGTTTTGCCAAAAGTCGGGGTGAAGGCGGTGATCATGTAGAACATCACCGTGGTGGTCACCACCATCAGCATCCCCGCCAGTACCAATGCCCAGTTCTCACCGACCGAGCGCATAATCTGTCCCATGGAAGGATGCTGCTTGCGCTTGCTGAACGCTTCGGTTTCTTCCAGCATGCGGCGGATCCAGAACAGGAACGGCACAATCATACAACCGACAACGAACGGAATACGCCAGCCCCACTCGGTGACCGCATCCTTCGCCAGCAGATGGTTCAGGCCGAGGCCGAGCAGCGCCGCGAAGATCACCGCAACCTGCTGGCTTCCAGACTGCCAGCTAACATAAAAACCTTTGCGTCCTTTTGGTGCTACTTCAGACAGATAAACTGACACACCGCCCAATTCCACACCCGCAGAGAAGCCCTGCAGCAAACGACCCAGCAGAATCAGAATCGGTGCGGCGGCACCCAGCGTGGCATAGCCCGGCACCAGGGCGATGGTGAGTGTGCCCAACGCCATCAAGCCCAATGTCAGCAACAGTCCTTTACGGCGTCCGTGATGGTCGATGTAGGCACCCAGAATAATCGCGCCAAGTGGACGCATCAGGAAGCCCGCACCAAAGGTCATCAGCGTGAGCATCAATGAAGCAAAGGGATCATCTCCGGGGAAAAAGGTTTTGGCGATCGCCGTAGCGTAATAGCCAAACACCATAAAATCGTACATCTCAAGAAAGTTACCGCTGGTAACGCTAAAGATGGTTTTGGCCCCGCCTTGCGATGGCTTTTGTAAAGATTGACTCACGCTCATGTTGTCCTTCCTGGGTTTTTCTACCGTTGTAGCGGGTTGCGCCAGGAATAGATGTGATCGGCTTCACCATTGCAGTTTACAAAAGTGAGACCAAAAGTAACAAGAAATTAACATTAACGGCAGGAGCAAATAAAAAGGGCCGCTATCGATAGCGGCCCTTATGAGCGATAAGAGGGGGTGATTTATTTCTTCACCGTCTCCATGCCCATCAAACCAATCTTCAGATAACCCGCTTCACGCAATTGATCCATCACGCTCATCAGGGTTTCATAATCCACTGACTTATCCGCCTGGAAGAAGATGGTGGTGTCTTTCTTGCCTTCGGTCTGCGCCGTCAGCGCATTCACCAGCGTCTCTTTGGTGACCGCATCGTTGCCGATATAGATCTGCTTATCTTCCTTAATAGATAGATAAACCGGTTTTTCCGGACGCGGTTGCGGTGCGCTGGTGGAGGCAGGCAGGTTAACACGCACATCCACCGTGGCTAATGGCGCGGCGACCATAAAGATGATCAGCAGAACCAGCATAACGTCGATAAACGGCGTCACGTTGATTTCATGCATTTCGCCATCGCCTACCGAGTCATCGTTTAAACGCATCGCCATAATACTTATCCTACGCGCAGTTTCTGTGCCGCCGTCGGACGGGTCGCTTCTTTCGCGGTGTCCACATTGCCGAGATCCAGATCGCGGCTCTGCAGCAGCATCACCTGCGCCGCAACATCACCCAATGAGGCTTTGTAGCTGGCAATCATGCGCGCGAAGACGTTGTAGATAACAACAGCAGGAATAGCAGCAACCAGACCAATCGCGGTCGCCAGCAACGCTTCTGCGATGCCCGGCGCCACAACAGCGAGGTTGGTGGTCTGGGTTTTAGCGATACCGATAAAGCTGTTCATGATGCCCCAAACGGTACCAAACAGACCGATGAAGGGTGCAACAGAACCGATGGTAGCGAGGAAGCCGTTACCGCGACCGGCATGACGGCTGAATGCCGCAACGCGACGATCAAGGCGGAAGCTGGTACGTTCCTTAATGCCATCAAGGTCTTCGGTACCTGCAGAGAGTTCCAGCTCATTCTGCGCATCGTTCAGCAACACCGCACTATGGCTGTTACTTTTGAAGCTTTCAGCGGCGCGGTAAGCATCATTAAGCGAACGCGCTTCGCCCAGCGCCTGCTGTTCGCGTTTCAGGCGACGTTTCGCCCCGCTCAGCTCAGCAAACTTGCCGAAGAAAATCGCCCAGGTGACAACCGAGGCCAGTAACAGGCCAATCATCACCACTTTTACCACGATATCGGCATGCTGATACATGCCCCAAACGGAGAGGTCCGTTTGCATCAAATCACTGGCTACCACGCTGCGTCTCCAACTTCTGTTGCACAGTTCACGATTGAAGCGCGGATCATAGCAAAAAAATTGACCGAAGTGATAGTAGTTCTCATTACTATTTACAAACGATTAATGCTTCAATTTCTAACAATCTATGTGGTTTTAATGGATGCGCTGGCTGATGTTTTACAAATGTGACCTAAATTGAAAATTTATTAAAACATCGTTTCAAAATGTGATGTATTTCATCCAATCAACATTTGACCACTTTTTCGCCAGCGCAATTTCACTATTCTGAGCCAGCCCTTCCCGATTGTGGTGTGCCTGACACCGCTAATGATCACTAAGCTGGAGCAATAATAATGACATCTAAAAAACGACTCACGATTGCAATCTCTTCTCTGGTTATGCTGCTGGCGAGTGGTGCTCACGCCAAAGTGTTAAAAGTCGCGGAAGTACAGCCCGCCGGTTATCCCACTGTGGTCGCGCTGCAGCATATGGGCGATAAGTTAAAAGAAGCGACGCAAGGACGATTAGAGTTGAAGGTTTACGCTGGCGGCGTGCTGGGCGATGAGGATCAAACGCTGCAGCAGGTTCAGCTCGGCGCGATTGACATGATTCGCGTCTCGCTGGCTCCTGTCACCACTATCGCCCCTGAAACCAGTGTGCTAACCCTGCCCTATGTGTTCCGCGATGAAGACCACATGCACAAGGTGCTGGATGGCGATGTCGGCAAACAGATTGTCGAAAAATTCGATAACGATCCCCGCACGCGCATGGTGTTCCTCGGCTGGACCGACGCGGGCACACGCAACATGATCACCAAAAAACCCATCACCAAACCCGAAGATTTACAGGGGATGAAAATTCGCGTGCAGAACAGTGCCATTTCACTGGCCACGCTGAAAGCGATGGGTGCCAATCCTGTGGCAATGGGCGTCAGCGAAGTGTTTAGCGCCATGCAAACCGGCGTGGTCGATGGCACAGAGAACAATCCACCGACGTTTGTCGCCCACAACTATCTTCCCGTGGCGAAGTACTACACCCTGAGCGGCCACTTTATTCAGCCGGAGATGATCCTGTTCTCTAAAGCCTCGTGGGGACGGCTTTCCGCAGAAGATCAGGCGCTGCTGAAGAAACTCGGCAAGGAAGCGCAGGATGAAGAGCGCCAGCTGTGGGCCACTTACACCGCCCAGTCAGTGGAGAAAATGAAAGCCGGCGGCGTGACATTCCAGGACACCAACCGCGATTACTTTATGAAAGCCACGCAACCGGTGCGCGACCAGTTTGGCGGCAATTATCAGGATCTGATGAAACAGATTGCGGATGTGAAATAACCCTCTCAGCGCCGCGCGACCGCGTGGCGCCTTGCTCAGGTAACGAAGCATGAATGCATATTCCCGTTTGATGGATGGGCTCTATCTGTTGTGCATGGGCATCGCGGCGGTAGCCCTGTTGATCATGGTCACGGTGATACCCATCGGTATTTTCGCGCGCTATGTGCTAAATGGTGCCCTCTCATGGCCGGAGCCGGTCGCTATCGTCTGCATGATCATCTTTACCTTTATTGGTGCGCCCGTCGGATTGCGGGCAGGCACACACATTTGTGTGTCGATGGTGACCGATCGCCTCTCTGAGGCTGGGCAAAAATGGGCACAACGGCTGTGCAACCTGCTGCTGATCGTGGTCTGTCTCATCCTGCTGCAGGCCAGCTACAGCTTGTGCGAGGCCATGTGGATTCAACCGCTGGCGGCAATGCCTGCTGTGACGTATGGCGAAATGTATCTGCCCATTCCAATCGGCGCGCTGTTTACGCTGCTGTTTGTGATCGAGCGAATACTGAATGGCGATCAAAGTCAGCGTCCGCTGGTGACGCTGGGCGGCACACACTAAATTCGGAGCACTAAAATGGATGCTTTCATTCTGGTTGGTAGTTTGGTGTTGCTGCTGTTGGTCGGCTTTCCGGTGGCGTTTGCCGTGGGGTTTGCCGCTTTTATTGGCGCCTGGTGGATTGATTTGCCACTGGAAGCCGTGGTGATTCAGATCACCAACGGGGTCAACAAATTTTCACTCCTCACCATTCCGTTCTTCATTTTGGCCGGGGCGATCATGGCCGAGGGAGGGATTGCCCGCCGCCTGGTGAACTTTGCCTATATCTTCGTCGGTTTTATCCGCGGGGGCTTGTCGTTGGTGAATATCGTGGCATCGACATTTTTTGGCGCCATTTCAGGATCGTCAGTGGCCGATACCGCCTCGATCGGGTCGGTGATGATCCCGCAAATGGAGCAAAAAGGTTATCCGCGAGATTTCGCCGCCGCCGTGACCGCCAGCGGTTCAGTGCAGGCGGTATTAACGCCGCCCAGCCATAACTCCGTGATCTACTCGCTGGCCACCGGTGGCGTCGTTACCATATCCTCGTTGTTTGTTGCGGGTATTATCCCCGGGCTGATGCTGGGATTCTGTTTGATGGTGATGTGCCTGGCGTTCGCACGCAAGCGCGGTTATCCCAAAGGCGAAGCCATTCCGTTGCGTCAGGCGGTGAAAATCTTCTTCGATGCGTTCTGGGGACTGTTTACCATCGTCATTATTTTGGGCGGTATTCTTTCCGGCATTTTTACCGCTTCGGAATCCGCTGCGATCGCCTGCCTTTGGGCGTTTTTTGTCACGATGTTTATTTATCGCGATTTCAAATGGAATCAGCTGCATATTCTGGTGTTTCGTACCATCAAAACCGTCACCATTGTGATGGTATTGATTGCCTTTGCGGCGGGCTTTGGCGCAGTGATGACCTTTATGCAACTGCCGACCATGATCACCGATGCCTTCACCAGCATCTCTGATAATAAATACGTGATTCTGATGTGCATCAACGTGTTACTGCTGGTGATCGGCACCTTGATGGACATGGCCCCTATTATTCTGATTTTAACCCCAGTCTTGCTGCCCGTTGCCACCAGTCTGGGCATCGATCCTGTGCATTTTGGCATGATTATGATGACCAACCTGGGTATCGGTCTGATCACCCCGCCGGTCGGTACCGTGTTGTTCGTTGCCAGCGCCGTCAGTAAACAGAAAATTGAGCAAGTGGTGACGGCCATGCTGCCCTTCTACGTCACGCTGTTTTTCATCCTGATGCTGATCACTTACGTGCCCGCGCTATCGCTGTGGCTGCCGCATGTCATGGGTGTGATGTAACGCGAAATCGCAGGGACGCGCTTTTGCCCGGCCAATTCATCGACTGACTCCGATAATCCGCAATCAGGGTCAACCCACTGCGGTGTTTCGTGGTAACGTGGATGTTTTGTGGTAAGTGTCAGGAAAGGCAGTGATGGCAACGAATAAAATTGATACCACGCTGGTTAGCGCGGGACGAAGCAAACGTTACACTCAGGGCTCAGTTAACAGCGTCATTCAGCGCGCATCTTCACTGGTTTTTGACACGGTTGCTGACAAAAAACGGGCGACGGCAGGTCGTGCATCGGGCGAGCTTTTTTATGGTCGCCGTGGCACCCTCACCCACTTCTCGCTGCAAGACGCCATGACCGAACTGGAAGGCGGCGCGGGTTGCGCGCTATATCCGTGCGGTGCAGCGGCAGTATCCAATGCGATTATCTCTTTTGTCGAAGCGGGCGATCACATTCTGGTGAGCGGCGCCGTGTATGAACCGACGCAAGATTTCTGCACCAAAATTCTCAGTAAGCTGAATGTCACCACCACGTTCTTTGATCACTGCATTGGCAGCGAAATCAGTGAACTGATTCAGCCGAACACGCGCGTGGTATTCCTCGAATCTCCCGCCTCCATCACCATGGAAGTTCAGGACATTCCCGCCATCGTCGCCGCCGTACGTGCGAAAGCGCCCGACGCGATCATCATGATTGATAATACCTGGGCGGCGGGCGTGTTGTTTAACGCGCTGGAGCATGGCATCGATATTTCGATTCAGGCTGGCACCAAATACATTATTGGTCACAGCGATGCGATGATTGGTACTGCCGTCGCCAATGAACGTTGCTGGCCTCAGCTGCGTGAAAATTCGTACCTGATGGGCCAGATGGTGGATGCCGATACGGCATACATGGCCAGTCGCGGCTTGCGCACGCTCGGTACGCGTTTGCGCCAGCATGAAGAGAGCGGTTTGCAGGTTGCCGAATGGCTGGCCGCTCAACCGGAAGTGGCGCGCGTTAACCATCCGGCGCTGGCGCAGAGTAAAGGTCATGAATTCTGGCAGCGCGATTTCAACGGCAGCAGCGGACTGTTTTCCTTCATCCTGCATGAAAAATTGAGCCGTGAGCAGCTGGCGAATTACCTCGATCACTTCCACCATTTCAGCATGGCTTATTCCTGGGGTGGCTATGAATCCCTGATTCTGGCCAACCAACCGGAAGAGCTGGCGGAGATTCGCCCGGCAGGCGGCGTCGATTTCGACGGTACGCTGGTGCGTTTGCATATTGGTCTTGAGCACGTTGATGACCTGCTGAACGACCTGAAAGCGGGCTTTGCGCGCTTAAAACAGTAGATATCTAAACAAAACCTAAACCATTTCGTGCCGCATCGGTGAGATCAACGTCTGCGATGCCACAGATGGTTAAAATAGAATCCTTGTGACTCGATGGGATAGCAGATGGGTGTTTTACATGAGATTGTCCACGCGCTCTGGCATCAGGATTTTGCCGCGCTGGCCAATCCGGATGTCGTGTGGATTGTCTACGGCGTGATGTTTTTAACGCTGTTTCTGGAAAACGGTTTGTTGCCTGCCTCTTTTCTGCCGGGTGACAGCCTGTTGCTGCTCGCAGGCGCCATGATTGCCAAAGGCGTGATGGATTTCGTGCCCACCATGGTGATTCTGACCACTGCCGCCAGCCTGGGTTGCTGGTTGAGTTATTTACAGGGACGATGGCTGGGCAATACGCGGATGGTCAAAAGCTGGTTGATGCATTTGCCGGCGCAATATCATCAGCGCGCCTGGAATCTGTTTAACCGCCACGGTTTGATGGCGCTGCTGGTCGGGCGTTTCCTGGCGTTTGTTCGTACCTTGCTGCCGACCATGGCGGGCATTTCCGGTTTACAGAATGGGCGCTTCCAGCTGTTTAACTGGCTGAGCGGCGCGCTGTGGGTCGGGATTGTGGTCGCCATGGGCTATGGCATCAGTCAGGTGCCGTTTATCAAGCGTCACGAAGATCAGGTGATGGCGGTGCTGATGGTGCTGCCGATGGTGTTGCTGTTTGTCGGTCTGACCGGCAGCATCGTGGTGATCTGGAAAAAACGCCGCCAGAAAACGAGCTAATCCGATACGGGTTGCCATAAATGGTAACCCTTCAATGGTTCAGTGCAGTTTCGTCGCGCGCGCATTTATGCACATTTGGCCATTCAGATGGCGTCTGACAGCAACCATTCGCTCAGGGCCATTTCGTTAAATGCACATTTATCTGCATTTTTTCAGGCGGCGTCAAACGGTAACGTTTGGCGCACGCGGCTGGCTTCCTCTCCCGGCGTCACGCCGAAATAGCGTTTAAACTCCCGCGAAAACTGCGAAGGGCTTTCATAGCCCACGCGCACCGCTGCCGCACTGGCTTTCATCCCATCCTGCAACATCATTAATCGTGCCTGATGCAGACGATAGCGCTTAAGGTATTGCAGCGGCGAGGTTTGGGTGACGGCTTTAAAGTTGTGATGAAACGCCGAAACGCTCATGTTCACTTCGGCTGCCAGCATATCGACGCTGAGGCTTTCGGCGAAATGGCTTTCGATGCGTCGCAAGGCGCGCGCAATCTGGCTGAACTGGGTCTGACGATTCACCAGCGACAGCAGCGCACCGCCAATTGGGCCGGTGAGCACATAGTAGATAATTTCCCGCACCAGCTGTGGGCCCAGCACGCGCGCATCACGCGGATGGCTCATCGCATCCAGCAAACGCTCGGCAGCGCACAGCATCTCTTCACTCATAAACGCCGAATGGATACCAGAAGTTTGCAACTGCGGCTGAAATTGTTCGTCGTCGCCAATATCCATCAACAGATCCTGCAAGCTGGCGATATCCACGCTCAGGCACATGCCGGCCAACGGCTCTTCCGGAGTGGCTTCGGTTTCGCACTCCACCGGCAGCGGTACGGTCAGCATCAAATACTTCGTGGCGTCGTAATGAAACACCGTGCTGCCGAGATAACCGGTTTTACGTCCCTGAAAAAGAATCACAATGCCGGGTTGATACATCATCGGCGTGCGCGGAAGCGTTTCGCAGGCGTAGATGAGCTTGACGTTTTCCACAGCGCACAGCGGCTTACGCGCATCATTCATTAGCGCGGTTACGCGCTGCGCCAGCTGGCGGCAAAGGGCATCGTTCGGCATGGATCACTCTCAGGCAGCAAAAAAATCAGTGTGCCGCAATGCTGCTCAAAGCTCCACCCTTCAGCAGAATCAGGCAAGATTCTGGCAGAAATGACCAGGGTAAAAGGGCGAGGTGATTGCCACAATGATCCTGCGGTTGAGTTTGTTGACTAGACTTAACCACAGCGCTTTTACGGTAAGTCACTGCGACAGATAAGGAGCAACTATGGCAGAGCAACCCATTATCAAACTGCACGACGGCAATATGATGCCGCAACTCGGACTCGGTGTCTGGCAAGCGAGTATCGAGGATGCCCGGGCGGCGATTGTCGAGGCCCTAAAAGTAGGCTATCGCTCGATTGATACCGCCGCCATCTACAAAAATGAGGAAGCCGTCGGTCAGGCACTGCAGGACACCGATGTCGCACGCGAAGACATTTTCATTACCACCAAACTGTGGAATGACGACCAGCAGAACGGTCAGCAGGCGATTGAGACCAGCCTGAAGAAGCTGCAACTGGAGAGCGTCGATCTCTATCTGATGCACTGGCCGTGCCCGGAAAAAGATCACTACGTTGAAGCCTGGAAAAAGATGATTGAGCTGCAACAGCAGGGCTTAACCAAAAGCATTGGCGTCTGTAACTTCCATGAAGCCCATCTCAAACGCCTGATCGATGAAACAGGCGTCTCGCCGGTGGTGAACCAGATTGAGCTGCACCCGATGCTGCAACAGCGCACCCTGCATGCCTGGAACGCACTGCATCAAATCCAAACCGAATCCTGGAGCCCGCTGGCGCAAGGCGGTAAAGGAGTATTCGATCAGGAGATCATCCGCGAACTGGCGAAGAAATACGGTAAGACGCCAGCGCAGATTGTGATTCGCTGGCATCTGGATAGCGGATTAGTGGTGATTCCAAAATCGGTGACGCCTGAACGTATTCGTGAAAACTTCCAGGTATTCGACTTCAGACTGGAAAAACCCGAGATCAGCGAGATCACTAAGCTGGATAAAGGAAATCGTTTGGGGCCGGATCCGGAGAGCTTTAACGGCTAAGTCGGCACCGTTTAATCGTCAGGCGGATACGGCCAATGCGTACTCGCCTGCATTGGCTTCACAACAGCCGTGCGGTCATGTGCGGGTTGCTATGAATCGTGACCCTGTCGATTTGATAATCTGTTGTAAGGTGCGCATCACTGCGCACCTTTTTTCTTATGGCACCGGATTGACCTGCAACTGCCCCGCCGTGCCGCGGTCGGCTAATTCCAGCGTCTGGCTGTAGTAGACAAACGGGAAGTGATCCGACGAACTCTGCGGGAAGCTCACCAGCAACTCCACATCACCATCCACCCACACCGTATCTTTCCAGCCGCGATCTTCGCCCATCGGCTGTGCGCCATTGACGCTTTTGATCAGGAACATCACGCCCTGAATATGCAGCGATTGCGGGCGATCGGCATGGATAATCCAGCGTTCAAAGGTGCCCTGCTGCACCGTGGTGTCGATGCGGCTCATGTCCCACAGTGCGCCATTGATGCCCGGCACACTGTCGCCAATGCGGAATTCGCGCGTGCGCACCGCCACGCCATCCAGAATCTGATCCGCTAATAAACGCATCGGCAGATTGTCGGTAACCAGCGGCAGTAAGCCGGTGGGCCGCAGGCTCAGAACCAGCGTGTTGGCGAGGATGGAGGAAGGTTCAAACAGACCACGCAGGCGATCCATCAGGCCCGCCGCAGTCCCTGCCGTAATCGAGACTTCATCGCCCTGCGACATATCCACCAGCACTTCACGGCGTTCACCGGGTGCCAGCGACAGCGTTTGCACCGCAACGGGCGCAGGCAGGAAGCCTTGATCGCTGGCAATCACGGTAAACGGACGATTATCCGAGAAGCTCAAATCAAAGCGACGCGCGTTCGAAGCATTCAACAGGCGCAGACGCACCCAACCACGCGACACCTCGACATACGGATTCTGCACGCCGTTGACCAGCAACGTATCCCCGAGGAAACCGCCGTCTGATGGTGGGTTATAAACCGGCGTGGCAAAGTTATCGAGACGCTTGTCCTGGATAATCAGCGGGAAGTCATCAACGCCATAGTGTTTGGGCAGCGGCAGCGCTTTGCTGACGTCATCTTCAATCAGCCACATGCCCGCCAGACCGTTGTAGACGTGTGGCGCCATACGATTTGGCGTATTGGCGTGATACCACAAGGTCGATGCGCCCTGACGTACCGGCAATACCGGCGCCCAGTCAACGCCGGCTGACATCATGCGCGGTGCACCGCCCATTAAGGCACCCGGCACCTGCAATCCACTTACCGTCATCGCCACCGGTTCGTTGAGACGGTTGCTGTAAATCAACTTCACGTCATCGCCGCTGTAGACGCGCACCGTGGGACCGAGGTACATGCCATTAATACCCCAGACCGGCACTTTATTGTTATTACCGCTAAATGACCAATGGCTGCGTTGCAGCGTCAAAAAGAGCGGTTGGCCACGGCGAGACTCAAGCAGTGGCGGAACAGGAAGCGGCACATCGCCCATCGGAGCCGCAGCGTAGGCGGCATAAGGCATGCTACTGGTCGCCAGCGCAACACCGGCGGAAAGCTGAATAAACTGACGTCTGCTGCAAGACATAAAACTTCAGACCTTTTGAGCGGGGCGTGAAGACGCCGTGTCCATGTTGTTCTTGTTAGTGAGTTTTTGCTGTGATGAGCACGGGGCAGCGTTTCTACCCCGTGGATGGCTAGAGTTTACCGTTTTTTTCGCGTTCGGCGACTTCGGCGTTCAATTCTTCCAGCTTAGCAGACATTAATTCGCGGCAGTGGGTGGCTAATTTGCGCACCGAGGTGGCTTCAAACTGTTTGGTATCCACTGGCGGCAGCATTTCAACAATCACCAGGCCGTTGTTCCAGCGATTAAGTTTCACTTTGCCGTGGGTATTCGACACCACCACAGGAATGATCGGCACACCTGCTGCCACTGCAGCATGAAACGCACCGGTTTTAAACGGCAGTAAACCACGGCCACGGCTGCGGGTACCTTCCGGGAACATCCAGAATGAAATCTTCTTTTTATTAAACTGCTCGACCAGTTCACCGATGGTGCCATGCGCTTTTGCGCGGTTATCACGGTCAATCAGCAAATTACCGGTCAGCCAGTAGAGTTGACCAAAGAATGGGATCCACAGCAGGCTCTTTTTGCCGACGGTGACCGTGGTCGGCTGCACGATCTTCGCCGCCGTGATCATGTCGTAATTGTTCTGATGGTTGGCAATGTAAATCGCATTGCCATAGCTCTCCGCGTCGGCGGGTTTGCGCAACTCGACTTTGACGCCAAACACCGTCGACAGGCGACCAAACATATGGCCGAACGTCGCCACATGGCGAGGATTACGCGGTGAGAACAAACACCAGATACTGCCGAAGATGCACACCAAAATCGAATAAACGATAACAATAATCGTGCGTAAAATTAGTAACATAGCTTCCTCAAGTTGGGCAATCCATTGCCTGGTCAGTCTTATTCTTCGCTACTGGCGTCACTTTTCGGGCGCGCTGGCGCGTTCACTTCCACGCTATCAATGCGCTGCAGGCCACGCGACACGCTGCCACGACGACCGCGATCGGCACGCACTTTTTGCAGATCTTCATCGCGCATAATCAGCTTACGTTTGCCGACATACAGGGTAATCGAACTGCCCGGCGGCAGAATCAGCAACCACTGCAGCTTATCCACGCCCGCAGCGGCATCCGCTGATGGAATAGAGATGATTTTATTACCTTTGCCTTTCGACATCTGTGGCAGATCGCCCACCGGGAACATCAACATACGTCCGGCCTGGGTAATCGCCAGCAGCATATCATCGCCCGAATGCACCGCCATTGGCGTCATCACTTTGGCATTGTCTGGCAACGTTAGCAGCGCTTTACCGGCGCGGTTGCGCGAAATCAAATCGGCAAAGGTACAGATAAAGCCGTAACCCGCATCGGAGGCCATCAACAGTTTTTGGTCGTCCGCTTCCATTAGCACCTGTTCAAACGCAGCACCTGGCGGTGGCGTCAGTTTGCCGGTTAGCGGCTCGCCCTGCCCGCGCGCCGACGGCAACGAGGTTGGATCCAGCGTATAACTACGGCCGGTGGAGTCGATAAAGGCCACTGGCTGGTTACTCTTACCGCGTGCGGCGGCGAGGTAACTGTCACCTGCTTTGTAACTGAGACCGGTTGGATCGATATCGTGGCCTTTGGCGCTGCGCACCCAGCCCATCTGCGACAGCACAATCGTCACCGGCTCGGCACTCACCAGCTCGGTTTCGCTCAGCGCTTTAGCTTCTTCACGCTCATGCAGCGGTGAACGGCGATCGTCACCGTAGGTCTGGCTATCTGCCAGCAATTCTTTCTTCAGCAGATTGCTCATCTTGCGTTCGGACGCCAGAATCGCCTGCAGTTGATCGCGCTCTTTCTCCAGCTCCGCCTGCTCACCACGAATCTTCATCTCTTCCAGTTTGGCGAGATGGCGCAGTTTCAGTTCCAGAATGGATTCGGCTTGCGTATCGCTGAGTTCAAAGCGTGACATCAGCACTTGCTTAGGCTCGTCCTCGGTACGGATGATGTGAATCACTTCATCAATGTTGAGGAACGCCACCAGCAAACCTTCGAGGATATGCAGGCGGCGCAGCACGCGCTCTAAACGATAGTTCAGGCGGCGCGTCACGGTATCGCGACGGTACACCAGCCATTCAGACAGGATCTCCAGCAGGTTTTTCACCGCCGGACGGTTATCCAGCCCAATCATATTCAGGTTAACGCGATAGCTCTTTTCCAGATCGGTGGTGGCAAACAGATGATTCATCACCTGCTCCACATCCACACGATTCGAGCGTGGCACAATCACCAGACGCGTTGGGTTCTCGTGGTTGGATTCATCACGCAGATCTTCCACCATCGGCAGCTTTTTATTGCGCATCTGGTTAGCGATCTGCTCCAGCACGCGCGCACCGGAAACCTGGTGCGGCAGTGCAGTGATCACCACATCGCCATCTTCTTTCTTCCACACCGCGCGCTGACGGATCGAACCGCGCCCGCTTTGGTAGATTTTACGGATCTCGCTGCGCGGCGTGATGATCTCGGCTTCGGTCGGATAATCCGGGCCCTGCACAATATCCAGCAACTCATCCAGCGTGGTGTTGGGTTTGTCGATCAGCTTCACCGCCGCTTCCGCCAATTCACGCAGGTTGTGCGGTGGGATATCGGTGGCCATGCCCACGGCGATACCGGTGGTGCCGTTCAGCAGGATATTCGGCAGACGTGCCGGCAACATCTTCGGCTCCTGCATGGTGCCGTCAAAGTTCGGGATGTAATCGACCGTGCCTTGTCCTAACTCACCCAGCAAAATCTCGGCATATTTGGAGAGGCGTGACTCGGTGTAACGCATCGCGGCGAAGGATTTGGGATCGTCCGGCGCACCCCAGTTGCCCTGACCATCCACCAGCGGGTAGCGATAGGAGAACGGCTGTGCCATCAACACCATCGCTTCATAACAGGCGCTGTCGCCATGCGGATGGTATTTACCTAATACGTCACCGACGGTACGGGCAGATTTTTTGAATTTGGCGCTGGCATTGAGGCCCAGTTCCGACATCGCGTATACAATTCGGCGCTGCACCGGCTTGAGGCCATCGCCGATATACGGCAGTGCGCGGTCCATGATCACGTACATGGAGTAGTTCAGGTACGCGTTTTCCGTAAATTTGTGCAGGGCAAGACGCTCTGCACCATCCTGCGTCAATTCGCTCATTAAGCTCGCATCCTCACTTCGTGGCCCGCAACGGCGGGGCATCCGGCGCTCATTTGGCGAGGATAGTACCTTATTCGTGCGAGTTAGTCACAGGGAAGCCAATGACCGCAGGCAGAATCGTATGGCATTAAATAACGTGATATCGGTTGGAAAATGAAAAAGGAATGAGATCAATATCACAATCAATATTCCCATTAATATGTGAGCAGGATCGCAATTAATTATTAACAATTTCAGGTGTATTAAAGCTGTCCGTAATCATGGACAACATTTAGTATTGTTGCTTACACCGTCCTTTCCTAAATTTATACTCCATAAGACATCAATATTGCGCTCCTGATTTCTGGCATGAAGAAATAGATAACGAGGAAATAATCTTAAAAACGCTTTGCCAAAATAAAGGGTGACCGAATGCAAATACTGACTTCGCGACAACACCGTTTAGTCAAACTGCTGTTGCAACATGCTGCACCTCAGCCGATCAGAGAATTAGCCCTACAGTTGGGCGTGTCAGAAAAGACGATTCAGCGCGACTTGCAGTGGCTGGAAAGCTGGCTTGGTAGCTGGTCACTGACGCTGGAGAAAACCCCAGGCCGCGGCGTGCGTTTGCGGGTTGATGATATCCAGCAGCGCCTGCAACTGGAGCAGCAACTCAACGGCGATGAAAGCAGTGCCGATGCGCTGGGGCAAAACAGCCGCCGAGTAAAAATTGCCTCGCAGTTGCTGAGTGACGCCCCGCGTGCGACCTCTATCAGTAAGCTGTCGGAACGCTATTTTATCAGCCACGCCTCGATTGTGAATGACCTGAAAGTGATTGAAGAGTGGCTACAGCCGTTGGGTTTGACGCTGCAACGTGGGCCAGGTGGCACCCATATCGAAGGTAACGAACAGGCGCTGCGTCAGGCAATGGTCTCCCTGATCAATGATGTGATGCAGCAAAACGTTGCCGGTACGCCGCTGTTGCCGCGTCTCGATCCCGGCAGCCAGCAGGCACTGGTGCATTATTTTGGCGATGAGGATGTGGCTTTTGTGCAGACGCTGCTGCAACAGATGGAGCAGCAACTCAGTTACCCGCTGGGCGATGCCTGGTATCTGAATCTCTGCACCCATATTCTGATCATGATGCACCGGATGGCGCAGGGGAATGCGCTGGCACTGGCAACTCTGGCCACAATGCAGGATCTCGATCAGCGCATTTTACTGATTGCCCAGCAAATGGTGACGCAGATTGAACAGCGGATGTGCTGTGCCCTGCCCGCCGATGAAGTGGGTTTTATTTATCAATATATCGTGTCATCCGGCATTGTGGTGGAAGAGCGCGGCGATAATGCGCCGATGCATAATCAATTCTGCACCGCAGAGTCCGTAAAAATAACCTGTGAATTAATTGATCGTTTCGCAGCCTTTATTCAGCAAGATTTAGCGCAGGACCGATTATTATTTGACGGCTTACTGGTGCATATAAAGCCACTATTAAATCGACTCAAATATCATATTCATATTCGCAATCCGCTGCTGGAGGATATTCAGCAGGAAATGAAAGGCATATTTTCGTTAACGCACCAGGCGATGCAATTAACCGCTCGCACTTATGGGCTTTCGCCAGTGGCTGACGACGAAATCGGTTATCTCTGCGTGCATTTCCAGGCCGCGCTGGAGCGGCAAATTGCCCATAAACGCATCCTGGTGGTGTGTTCCAGCGGCGTGGGGACGTCGCATCTGCTTAAGAGCCGCATCCTGCGGGCGTTCCCTGACTGGGAAATTGCGGGTGTGGTCTCTGCCAGCAATCACGCCGCGTTTTGTCAGAACCAGACAGTGGATTTAGTGATCACCACTATCCATCTCAACGCCGGGCCAATCCCAGCAGTGTATGTGAGTGCATTTTTTAACGATGACGATATCCGGCGGGTCACTGACGCCATGATTGGCAGCCAGCTGCCGGACGGCGCGCACTGCGCGTTGGCTGAACATTAATTGAATGAGGTAAAACCCATGGACATTTCCCGCATTCTGACGCCACGCCGCGTTAACCTGGCGCTCACCGCCACCACCAAAGAAGAAGTGATTAACGAACTAACCGATCTGCTGTATCAGGACGGCGCCATCACCGATCGTGCAGCCTTTATTGAAGATGTCTGGCTGCGTGAAGCTGAGGGCTCAACCGGGTTCGAAAACCACGTTGCCATTCCGCACGGCAAGTCTTCCGCCGTCCAACACACCACATTAGCCATTGGTCGTACCCAACAGGATATCCCCTGGGAAACGCTCGATGGCAGCCAGGTGCGCTGCATCATCCTGTTCGCGGTGCGACTGGAAGATCAGAACACCACCCATATTCGCCTGTTGTCGCAGGTGGCCAGCGCGCTGGCCGATGATGAGGTGATAGCCCAACTGCTGGTGGAAAACGACCCCAGCAATATCATCCGGCTGTTTAGCCAGTACGCCGAAACCGATCTCTGTTAATCCCCTAACTTTTTGAGGTGACACATGAATATCGTCTGTGTAGCGGCCTGCACGGCAGGCATCGCGCATACCTATATTGCGCGTGAAAAACTGATCAAAGGCGCTCATGCACTGGGCCACACCATCCACGTTGAAACCCAGGGCACCATCGGCACTGAAACCGCGTTGACGCGTGAAGACATCGCTGCCGCTGACGTGGTGATCCTCGCCATTGATGTGAAGATCAACGGTGAAGAACGCTTTCAGGGCAAACCCATCGTACGAGTGAAAACCGAAGTGGTGATCAAGTCACCGGTGAAATTCCTCGAAAAAGTGGCGGATTCACTGGCGCGTGCCTGAGGAGATCCATCATGAACGACAACAAACGTCAGTACGGACAAGAGATCAAAGGCCATCTGCTCACCGGGATATCCTGGATGATCCCGCTGATCGTCGCCGCCGGGATCTGTATCGCGCTCGGCCAGGTGATTGGCGGGCCGGATGTCGGCAAGCAAACCGGCACTATCGCCTGGATGTTGAATCAGATCGGCGGTTGGGGCATGGGCTTGATCGTGCCGCTGATCAGCGCGGCCATCGCCTACTCCATCGCCGATCGTCCCGGCTTTGCGCCCGGTTTGATCGTCGGTTTTATCTGCGGGCAGATCGGCACCGGTTTTATCGGCGGTATGCTCGGCGGCTTCCTGGTGGGTTACACGGTATTGCTGTTGCGCCGCACCATTAAGCTGCCGCAGTCAATGCAGGGGTTGATGCCGATTATGGTGCTGCCGGTGTTGAGCACCATCATCGCCGGTCTGTTGATGATGACCTTTATTGGCCAGCCGATTGTCTGGCTGCAGAAGGCGCTGATTCATCTGCTGGAATCGATGCAGGGCGGATCGAAGTTTGTGCTGGGTGCGGTGCTGGGTGCGATGGCGACTTTTGACTTCGGCGGCCCCATCAACAAAACCATGTCGCTGTTCGCCGACGGCATGCTGGTCGACGGGATTTATGGCCCGGAAGCAGTGAAGTTTGTCGGCTCAATGATTCCGCCGTTTGGCATCACGCTGTCGTATCTGCTGACGCGCCATAAGTACACCAAAGCGGAGAAAGAGGCGCTGAAAGCCGCCTTCCCGATGGGTATCTGCATGATCACCGAAGGGGTGATTCCGATTGCGGCGCGTGACCTGCTGCGTGTGGTCGGCAGCTGCGTGGTGGCCTCTGCCATCGCCGGTGGGCTGATTATGGTATGGGGCGTGGAAGCACCGGTGCCGCACGGCGGCATGTTTGTGGTGCCGCTGTTCACCAAACCGCTGATGTTCTGTCTGGCGCTGGGCATCGGCACCGTGGTGTGTGGCGTGATGCTGTCGCTGATGAAGAAGCCAGTGACGCAGGCAGATGAAGAGTTCGATGACGTGGAAGCCCCTGGCGTCCGCGACGAAGAGATCAAATTCACACTGGAATAAGGAGCCACCATGTTTGCCATGATGAATGACCTGATTCAGGCCGCCGCTAAGCAGCAGTATGCCGTGCTGGCGATAAACTGCTTCAACCTTGAGACCGCGCGGGCGGCGATTCAGGCCGCCGAACAGCAGCGTGCACCGCTGATATTGAATGTCTATCAGGGTCACAGCACGCACTTCCCACCCGCCGTGGCCGTGCCGCTGGTGCAGGCGCTGGCGAAAGACGCCACGGTACCGGTTGCCCTTGCGCTGGACCACGGCAAGGCCTTTCCGCTGATTGGTCAGGCGTTTCGCGCCGGCTTTACCGGCCTGATGATCGATGCCTCTGCCGATCCGCTGGCCGAAAATATTCGCCAGACCGCAGCGGTAGTGAAGATGGCGCACACCGCTGGCGTTTGCGTCGAAGGCGAGCTGGGGCATATCGCCGATGCGCCGACCTACGAGTTAGCCGATGCCTCCGTAAAGATGACGCAGGTTGATGACGTGCTGCCGTTTATTGAGCAAACCGATATCGATTTGCTGGCGATTTCGGTGGGCACTGCGCACGGGCTCTATCCAGCGGGCATGAAGCCGAAGATTGATTTCCAGCGCTTGCAGGAGCTGCATGCGGTCTCAACACGCCCATTGGCACTGCATGGTGGTTCGGGCACACCCGCCGAGGATATTCGCCGCGTTAGTCAGCATGGTGTGGCGAAGATTAACGTCGGTGCCGCAGTGTTTGATGCCGGTAAAAACGCGGTTGAGCAGGCGCTGAAACAGCATCCGCACGCGGAACTGGCCGATCTGCTTGGGCTGATGGAATCCGCCTGCCGTGAAGTGGTGATTGAGTATCTGAGCTGGTCGGGATCGGCTGGCAAAGCGTAGTGCTCGGGCGCGCTCACCCTAAATGCATAGCGCTGAAACGAACGCACGTGATTTGACGCATTTATACGCACCTGAAAAGCCGCTTCGTTCATCGTGATTTAAAGCAGCGGCAAGATACCGCGCGATAAGTCGTGCAGCAACAGGATGCAGAAGCATTTCCCTTTTTATCCATCATCGGGTCGGCGCACGCGTCGGCTCTGGTAAAACTCACGTTGAGGAAATATTAACATGTTGATTTCAATGAAAGAGATGTTGGCACCGACTCGTGAACACCGCTACGCCATCGGCGCATTTAACGTAGCAGACAGCTGCTTTATCCGTGCCGTGGTGGAGGAAGCCGAAGCCACTAACACCCCGGCGATCATCTCGATTCACCCGAGTGAGCTGGAGTTTGTGACCGATGAATTCTTTGGCTATGTGCGGGAACGCACGCTGAAGAGCAAAGTGCCCTTCACCATTCACCTCGACCACGGTGCATCGATTGCGCAGGTGCTGCGCGCCATCCAATGTGGATTTACGTCAGTGATGATTGATGGATCACTGCTGCCGTACGAAGAGAACGTGGCGCTGACCAAAGAGGTGGTGAAGCTGGCGCATTCGGTGGGCGTGTCGGTAGAAGGTGAACTCGGCACCATTGGCGATACCGGCACCACCGTGGAAGGTGGCGTTAGCAAAGTGATCTATACCGAACCGGCGCAGGCAGAAGATTTTATCCAGCGCACCGGCGTCGATACTCTGGCAGTGGCAATTGGCACCGCGCACGGTATCTATCCAAAAGATATGAAGCCGGAACTGCAGATGCATATTCTGAAGGATATTGCCCAACGCACCGATATTCCGCTGGTGCTGCACGGGGGGTCTGCTAACCCAGATGCGGAGATTGCTGAGGCGGTGACCCTCGGCGTGGGCAAAATCAATATTTCCAGCGATATGAAGTACGCCTACTTCGCTAAACTGCGCGAAATTCTGGCGCGTGAAACCTGGTGGGATCCCAATGTGATTTATCCGGAAGCGATTACCGCCGCCAAAGCAGTGATTCGCTACAAGATGAATCTGTTTGGTGGATTGGGTAAAGCGAGTTTATATCGCTGAGTACCCGAATGGGGCCACGTTGCCCCTTTTAAGCCACGCAATAATCGCGCCGCTCCAGTAGCGGCGCGATGCATCAGGCATGAGTTTACTTAATCACACCCAGCCACTGCGAGGCGATCTGCGCATATTCGCCGGTGGCGGTGCTAAGATGCAGCCACTGATCGACATACAGTTTCCAGCTCATATCATCACGCGGAATCATGTAGGCTTTTTCACCATACTGCATCGGCTTATCCGGATTGATGGCGCACAGCGTCGGGTAGTGCTTCATCTGGAACAATGCTTCGGACGCATCCGTAATCATCACATCGGCTTTCTTATCCACCAGCTGCTGGAAAATACCTACGTTATCGGCCAGTTGCAGCGTCGACTGCGGTAAGTGGCTGTGCACAAAGGCTTCATTGGTGCCGCCAGCGGGTTCAATCACCCGCACGCTCGGCTTGTTGATCTGCGCGACGGTTTGGTATTTGTCTTTATCATCACAGCGCACCAGCGGGATTTTGCCATCCACACCCAGCGGCTCGGCAAACCAGGCAATCTGCTGGCGTTTTAAGGTAACGGACACGCCACCCAGCGCGATATCACACTGCTTCGCCACGAAATCGTCACTCATGGTTTTCCAGGTGGTTGGCACCCACTGCACTTTGGCACCCAGACTTGCCGCCAGTGACTGCGCCATGCTGATATCCAGGCCTTCATATTGCCCATCGCTGCGCAGATAGCTGTAAGGCTTGTAGTCGCCCGTGGTACAGACTTTTAGGGTTTTACTGCTACGAATCTCGTCGAGGTGGGATTGCGCCGACGCAGCGCCACTCACCAGAAGTAATGCACTCAGTATCGCGGTTTTCATGGTTTCTTCTTTTTTATGTTGATGTTGGTTTGCGCGCGGATTGTTGCATAGCCCTGCGCATTGTTGCTTTATTAGCAAAAGTCTTGTGATCAATCACGCATTTTTTCGCTTCGCCTGCGCGCGTACAGTGTGCGTCATCAACGGGAAACGGAGCGAATCATCCATGAGCAATATTTTAATCATCGACGGCGGTAAAACTTTTGCCCACTCGAAAGGCGAACTGAATCACACCCTCACTGACGTGGCAGCCAGCCAGCTGCGCGATCTGGGCCATAACGTGGTGGTCACCCTTGCAGACAGCGATTACAACGTGGCAGAAGAAGTGCAGAAATATCTCGACAGCGATGTGGTGATTTATCAGATGCCTGGCTGGTGGATGGGCGAGCCGTGGACGGTGAAAAAATACATTGATGACGTGTTCACCGAAGGCCACGGTTCACTGTATGCCAGTGATGGTCGTACGCGCAGCGATGCGGGCAAAAAGTACGGTTCAGGCGGTCTGATTCAGGGCAAAAAATACATGCTATCGCTGACGTGGAACGCACCGCTGGAAGCGTTTAATGATCCTGAGCAGTTCTTCGAAGGCGTGGGCGTGGATGGTCTCTATCTGCACTTCCACAAAGCCAACCAGTTCCTTGGCATGGAAGGTTTACCGACCTTTATCTGTAACGATGTGATCAAGATGCCGGACGTGCCGCGCGATATCGAACGTTATCGGACTCATCTCAGCCAGATCTTTGCTTAACTGTAAGCACACCGGGAAAAGAGGAAGCGCTATGTTAACCGTCGTTGCAGAAATTTGCGTCAAGCCAGGCCGCCGTCATGTGGTGCTGGATGCCATCAATAAATTGATCCCCACCGTGCTGGAAGAAGAGGGTTGCCATCAGTATGACGCGCTGGTTGACCATCAGGCGCAGGTGCCGTGGAAGCAGAATTCCCCAGATTCCATTTTCATGCTGGAGCAGTGGGAATCGCTGCGCCATCTTGAGCAGCATCAGCAAATGCCGCATATGGATGCGCATCGCGCCACGATTAAAGACGATGTGGTGGATGTGAAGATCCTGGTATTAGAGCCGGTTCGTTAATCGTCTAAGCCTCTGCCTGTGCAGGGGCTTTTTTATAGCAGGCGATCTTGTTCTATCTTCTCGCGCAGAAAATCGAGAAAACAGGTAATGCGCGAGGTCAGAGATTGATTACGGTAATACACGGCGTGAATCGGCAGGCGCCATTCGCGCGTTTCCTGCTCCAGCACCTGCACTAAATCGCCCCGCTCGCGATCTTTACGGCTGACAAAATCAGACAGGCGCGCAATGCCCTGTCCTGCTAACGCCAGCTGACGCAACGTCTCGCCACTGGAAGCCGACAGCGTGGGCTTAATCTGCAAAAACTCACCCTCACTTTGCCAAACAGGCCAGACATTGTGTGCATCCAACTGACTGAAGCCGAGCAGCTGATGAGCTGCTAACGCCTCAACTGATTCCGGGCTGCCATACTGCTGCAGGTAAGCCGGGCTCGCCACTAAACGCGTGGCGCTGCTGCCCAGCACGCGGGCACGCAGCGTAGAATCACGCAACTCCCCGACGCGAATCGCGATATCGGTCTGCTGCTCCAGCAAATCGATCATGATGTCGTCGGTATTCAACTCCAGCTGAATCAGCGGGTAACGCTGTCGAAATTCCGCCACCAGCGGCACGATCACGTGCAGCATAAAGGGGGCGTTGGCATTGATGCGCAATCTGCCTGAAGGAATGTCTCGGCGCTGGGCGATCTGCTCTTCTGCCAGTTCTACCGACGAAAGGATCTGGCGCGCATGATCGAGGAAGATCAAGCCTTCCTCGGTAAGCGCGAGACGCCGCGTGGTGCGGTGCATTAGCGTGGTTTGTAATTTGCTTTCCAGCCGACTCAACGCCCGGCTGATACCAGAACTGGTTTGATCGAGCTGCTCGGCCGCCGCTGTGATTGAGCCGGTATCCACCACCGCCACCCAAGCGCGTAGCTCTTCCAGTGTGATTTTCACGTTCCTTTCCCCGGTAAAAATGTTTGGCTTGCCCAAATAACAAGGGACGCCACAGCGTCCCTTGTTATCAAGCTTCCAGGTCGGCGAGGTCGCCTTTTTCCTGTAGCCAGTTACGGCGATCTTCAGAACGCTTTTTCGCCAGCAGCATGTCCATCACGCGCAGCGTCTGCTCGACATCATCATCGCTGACTGTCAGCTGCACCAGTCGACGGGTGTTCGGGTCGAGCGTGGTTTCACGCAGCTGCAGCGGGTTCATCTCACCCAGACCTTTGAAGCGCTGTACGTTCGGTTTGCCTTTCTTGCGCTTCAGCTGCTCCAGCACGCCCTCTTTCTCGTCTTCATCCAACGCGTAAAAGACTTCTTTGCCGAGATCGATGCGATACAGCGGTGGCATGGCGACATAAACATGGCCATGTTGCACCAGCGAGCGGAAGTGCTTCACAAACAGCGCACACAACAAGGTGGCGATGTGTAAGCCATCGGAGTCCGCATCCGCAAGGATACAGATCTTGCCGTAACGCAGCTGGCTCAGATCTTCACTGTCGGGATCGATACCGATCGCCACAGAAATATCATGAACTTCCTGCGAGGCCAGCACTTCGTCCGATGAGACTTCCCAGGTGTTCAGGATCTTACCTTTAAGCGGCATGATCGCCTGATAATCACGATCGCGCGCCTGCTTGGCCGATCCACCTGCGGAGTCCCCTTCCACCAGGAAGAGTTCGGTGCGATTCAGATCCTGTGCACTACAGTCTGCCAGTTTGCCCGGCAGTGCGGGTCCGCTGGTGAGCTTTTTACGCACCACTTTCTTGGCCGCGCGCATACGACGCTGAGCACTGGAGATCGCCAGTTCGGCCAGCATTTCGGCGGCTTGCACGTTCTGGTTCAACCACAAGCTGAAAGCATCTTTCACGATAGCCGAGACAAATGCCGCGCACTGACGCGAAGAGAGACGCTCTTTGGTTTGACCGGCGAACTGTGGATCCTGCATTTTGACCGACAGCACGTAGGCGCAGCGATCCCAAATATCTTCCGCAGACAGTTTTACGCCGCGTGGCAGGATATTGCGGAACTCGCAGAACTCACGCATCGCATCCAGCAAGCCCTGACGCAGACCGTTGACGTGCGTCCCGCCTTGCATAGTGGGAATCAGGTTGACGTAGCTTTCGGTCAGCAGTTCGCCGCCTTCTGGCAGCCATAGTAACGCCCAATCCACCGCTTCCACATCACCCGCGAAGCTGCCGACAAAGGGTTTTTCCGGCAAGGTAGGGAGGCCGTTGACTGCTTCTGATAAGTAATCAGAGAGGCCGCCATGATAGAGCCATGTCTGCTCGGTATCATTGACCTTGTCTTTGAACACGATCTCCACGCCCGGACAGAGCACCGCTTTGGCTTTCAACACATGCGTCAGGCGCGACACCGAGAAGCGTGGACTGTCGAAGAAACTCTCATCCGGCCAGAAATGCACGCGCGTGCCAGTGTTACGTTTGCCGACCGTGCCGGTCACCGTCAGATCCTGCACTTTATCGCCATTTTCGAAGGCAATATCGTAGATCTCGCCATTGCGGCGCACGGTGACTTCTACGCGTTTTGACAGGGCGTTGACCACCGAAATCCCCACGCCGTGCAAGCCGCCGGAGAACTGGTAGTTTTTGTTGGAGAATTTACCGCCCGCATGCAGACGGCAAAGAATCAGCTCAACCGCTGGCACACCCTCTTCCGGATGGATATCTACCGGCATGCCGCGACCGTCATCGATCACTTCCAGCGACTGATCCGCATGCAGGATCACTTCCACGCGTTTGGCGTGACCCGCCAGCGCCTCATCGACACTGTTATCGATCACTTCCTGGCCCAGATGGTTTGGGCGCGTGGTATCGGTGTACATCCCCGGACGACGACGCACCGGTTCAAGGCCGGTTAAGACCTCAATGGCATCGGCATTATAACTTGATTGGCTCATCGTAACTGTCTGATTAGCAATAGGAATAGGGGTCCATCTCGCAGCAATCAGGGAGCATTTAATCCCAGAAAATCAATGATCTGCGCAAAATGGCGTTCGAATCCGATATAAGCATGATTGCCACCCTCTTCGACCGTTTGGCGGCACGCGCTGTAGTATTCCAGCGCCTGGCGGTAATCGAGTACTTCATCGCCGGTCTGTTGCAGCAGCCAGAGTAAATCGGGCGCTTCGAGAGGGTCAATCTGCATGACTTTCAGATCGTAAATGTGGCGTGACTCTAACACATATTGCTGGCCGGTGTAGGGATTACGGTTCTCACCGAGATAATCCACCAGCAGCTCAAATGGGCGCACCGCTGGATTGACCACCACTGCAGGCAGCATAAAGCATTGCGAGAGCCAAGTCGCGAAGTAGCCCCCGAGCGACGATCCCACCAGGCCGAGCGGTTCACCGGCATACTGCATCACCAGTTCTTCCAGCATGCTGGCGGCTTCGGCGGGGAACGTGGGCAGCTGCGGCACCAGAACATTAATCTGCGGATGATGTTGCGCTACCCACTGCTGCAGTTGTGTGGCTTTGGCCGATTGCGGAGAGCTGTTGAATCCGTGCAGATAGATCAGCACCGCCATCGCTTAGTAGCCCTCGGAATCGAGATCGGGACGGAACAGATCGCTTTGCAGACGATTCACTTCGGTTTCCAGTACGCCATCTGCCTTCAGGGTTAACCAGCGCCAACCTGGCGCGACGTTATCGATGGTGAAGTTGGTGCAATGCGGTTTGAACTGCACGCAGGTCGAAGGAGAAGCCAGCACGCGACGACCATGCCAGTCGAGATCTAATTCCTGATGAATGTGGCCACACACCAGATTACGCGCACGCGGGAAGTGTTGCAGCACCGCTTCTAATTGATGGGGATTGCGCAAGCTATGCTGATCCAGCCAGGTACAGCCGGAAGCGAGCGGATGATGGTGCAGCAGCACCAGCGTATGGCGCTCAGGATGCTGGCGCAGCGCCTTGTCGAGCCACTCGAGTTGGTATTCGCTTAACATGCCATGCGGCACACCAAAGACCTGACTATCCAGCAGCACCAACTGCCAGTGCTCACCCAACAGCACATGTTTATCGGAAGCGATTCCGGCATCGGCAAGTGTATTGACCATCGCGGGCTGAAAATCGTGATTCCCCGGCAGCCAGACACACGGCTTTGGCAGGCGTGAAATGCCCGCTACAAAGTGTTGATAAGCTTCGACGGTGTGATCCTGGGCGAGATCGCCGGTGGCGATAATCAAATCATAATCGCGCTGTTGTGCCATGATGGCGTCCAGCACCGCATCAAAACTCGACCAGGTATTTACCCCAAGCAGCGATTGATGTTTTCCTGCAAAAAGATGGGTGTCCGTGATTTGTAAAATCCTGATATCGGCCCCATTTGCCGCAGGAAGAGTAAGCAGGCTATCCAAAGCGTTTCCTTTCTCTCCACGCCATAGTTGTATGCTATCAGCAGACCGGCACTGCTACAGCACCGTGCGCCAGACAATAGCGCAACCAATCTGCAAGAAACTGGTTAATCTGATGTTTTTCATCGCGCTGATGCAGTTTTTTATTAGGATAATCATAGCGCGCTTTGAAGCGATAGATCTGCTGAGTGGAACACACTTCAGCGACCATCGCATCATGGTACAGCCGAACGGACATGGATGGCAGGCTCCAGTAACTTACTGCCGGGGCCACCTGGCGAATCTCCACCAGCGTGGTATAACGCGTCGACTCTTGAATAGTCAGCTGATAACGGGCGCCGCTCACCTGATAGATCACCGACGCGCCTGCCTCGTCATCACGCGGCAGCAGGCGACGCAGTTGGGCGAAATTGGTTTCGCACAATCGCATCATTTCGGGAAAGTCAGGGGTATAGCGCTGTTTCATTTTAGCTTCCACTCTTGTCGTAGTTTTTCATGGTGCAACGCCAGCCATTGCAGGGCGATGACAGATGCCGCGTTATCAATAATCCCCTCTTCCACCCAGCGATAAGCCTGTTCGCGGCTCACCACATGGACAAGAATATCCTCATTCTCTTCCTCCAGCCCGTGATTTCCCTCTGCCAGGCTGGCATCCACTTCGCCCACCAGCACCGACAAACGTTCAGACGTTCCGCCTGGGCTGGCTAAGTAATTCACTATCGGTTTCACACGCCCGACCTTGAGGCCTGCTTCTTCTACGGCTTCGCGACGCGCCACATCTTCCGGCGTTTCACCGGGTTCAATGATACCGGCCACCATTTCCAGCAGCCAGGGCGTTGGGCTGGAATCATAAGCCGGGATGCGAATCTGTTCGATTAGCACCACTTCGTCGCGTAAGGGATCATAGGGTAGCAGCACGGCGGCGTGTCCGCGCTCAAAAACTTCGCGTACTACCTCACCGCTCATCTCGCCATTAAAGCGGCGATGGCGGAAACGGTAGCTAATAATGGAAAAAAAACCATCGTAGCGTGTATCGCGTGCAATAATTTCTACATCGTTTTTTGTGAAAGTCACAGGGGATTTTTTTTCACCCGCCATTATCTGGTTCCTTATGCAGATTGGGATGGAGCGAAGAAAAGCCAACCCTTGTGCTCCGTCCGAGTGGTTCTTTCTGAATTATTTACGTAAATTAGGGGAAGAAGGCACGTTCAGCCAACTTATCTCTGACGCCGCCTCTGTAGAATCGGCGATTATTTTTTGGCTTACCTGCAGCACTACCAGTGCAATTTGCTGCAACAAAAGGAATGCAAATGAAAAAACTGCTCCCACTTTTTATTGGGTTGAGCCTGGGCGGATTTAGCCTTGCCAGCCAGGCAGAGAACCTGTTGCAGGTTTACCAGCAGGCGCGCCTTAGCAACCCGGATCTGCGTGCTTCTGCCGCTGACCGTGATGCAGCCTTTGAGAAAATTAACGAAGCGCGTAGCCCTTTACTTCCACAGTTAGGCCTGGGTGCAGATTATACCTATAACAACGGTTACCGTGACAGCAGCGGTCTTCATTCCAACACGACCAGCGCTTCTCTGCAATTAACACAAACCATTTTCGATATGTCGAAATGGCGTGCGCTGTCACTGCAGGAAAAAACCGCCGGGATTCAGGATGTCACCTATCAGGTTGCACAGCAGGATCTGATTCTGAATACCGCAACGGCGTATTTCAACGTGTTGAAGGCGATTGATACCCTTTCTTACACGGAAGCGCAGAAACAGTCGATCTACCGCGAATTGGATCAAACCACCCAGCGCTTCAACGTTGGCCTGGTAGCGATCACTGACGTGCAGAACGCCCGTGCCCAGTACGACAGCGTGCTGGCCAACGAAGTGACCGCGCGTAACAACCTTGATAATGCAGTGGAATCGCTGCGTCAAATCACCGGTATGGATTATCTGGCACTGGCTTCACTGAATATCGATCGTTTCAAAACCGCACGTCCTGATGCCGTTGCGACCCTGCTGAAACAAGCGGAAAGCCGTAACCTCAACCTGTTATCTGCACGTCTGAGCCAGGATTTAGCGCGCGAGCAGATTCGCTCTGCGGAAACAGGCCATATGCCAACGCTGGATCTGACTGCCTCAACCGGTATGTCTAACAGCAAATATGGCGGCAGCCGTGCGAACCAGAGTTCAGGCACCACCGATTCCATCACGGGTTCCAACCAGGTTGGCCTGAGCTTCTCCCTGCCGCTGTATAGCGGTGGTTCAGTGACCTCGCAGGTGAAACAGGCGCAGTACAACTTTGTTG
Source organism: Pantoea sp. Seng (assembly GCF_009829935.1). Lineage (NCBI taxonomy): Bacteria > Pseudomonadati > Pseudomonadota > Gammaproteobacteria > Enterobacterales > Erwiniaceae > Pantoea > Pantoea sp. Seng. The sequence continues at coordinate 85,239 of NZ_SZZV01000011.1, forward strand.
CCGCCAGCGAACAGCTGGAAGGCGCACATCGTAGTGCGATCCAGACCGTGCGTTCTTCGTTCAACAACGTTAACGCGTCGATCAGCAGCATTGATGCTTACAAGCAGGCCGTTGTCTCTGCTCAAAGCTCATTGGATGCAATGGAAGCCGGTTATCAGGTGGGTACCCGTACCATCGTTGATGTGCTGGATGCGACCACAACCCTGTTCAACTCTAAACAGCAACTTTCTGATGCGCGTTACAGCTACCTGATTAACCAGCTGAACATCAAATATGCGCTGGGTACGTTGAATGAGCAGGACCTGCAGCAGCTGAACAGCACGCTGGGCAAGGAAATCACCACCGCACCTGAAGTGGTGGCACCGGAAAACAGCCAGCAGGCTTCACGTGTCGATAATGGTCCGAAAACTTCGGCACCTTCAGCCGCCGCGAAAGCGCGCCCGGCTGCCGCGCACAGCAGCGGAAATCCTTTCGGTAATTAATCCCTTAAGGGGCCGCTTGCGGCCCCTTTCGCATTCAAACGTATAACAACGTAAAGATCCCCCAGCCATCCGGCTTCTCGCTTCATTTTCCACCACTCATCACCTATCCTAAGCCCCACCTTTGGGCACAGGATGAAAATAATGAAACGGACTAAACATATTCGTCATGCCGCTTTTCGTAAAAGCTGGCAGGCACGCCATTTAACGCCAGTGGCACTCGCGGTTACCGCAGTGTTTATGCTGGCTGGCTGCGAACAGAGCGATGAGACAGTATCGCTGTACCAAAACGCGGATGATTGTGCGAAAGCTAACCCTAGCCAGAGCGCGCAATGTACCACTGCGTATAACAATGCGAAGAAAGAAGCCGAACGCACCGCACCGAAATACGCCACGCGCGAAGATTGCGTCGCAGAGTTCGGTGAGAATCAGTGCCAGCAAACACCTGCCCAGGCCGGTGTCGGTAGCACCAACAATGCCGAAGCGCAGCAGAGCGGTAGCTTCTGGATGCCGCTGATGGCCGGTTACATGATGGGTCGCATGATGGGCGGCGGCGCGGGCTTTGCGCAGCAACCCTTGTTCTCACCGAAAACCCCGAATAGCCCGGCTAACGGTCAGTTTGTCGATGCTTCCGGCAAAAACTATGGTGCAGCGACCTCAGGCCGCAGCATGAACGTGCCGAAAACCGCCATGGCACCTAAGCCAGCGACCACCTCCACCATCACGCGTGGTGGCTTCGGTGAGAGCGTTGCGAAACAAAACACCCTGCAGCGCAGCAATGCCACCAGCACCAATCGCAGCAGCACTGGCAGCAGCCGCTCGATGGGAGGCTAAGCCGTAGTATGCAACGTATTGCTATCAGCGAACGCCCGGACTGGCGCGAAAAAGCCAACGAATACGGCTTCCAGTTTCATACCATGTATGGCGAACCTTACTGGTGTGAAGACGCTTACTACCAGTTCACCCTGGCACAGGTTGAGCAATTAGAAGATACCACCGCCGAACTGCATCAGATGTGCCTGCAGGCGGTGGAAAAAGTGGTGAACAGTGATGAACTGCTCACCCGCTTCTGCATTCCCAAACACACCTGGGACTTCGTACGAGACTCGTGGAAGCTGCGTCAGCCGTCGCTCTATTCCCGCCTGGATTTAGCCTGGGACGGTAAAGGCGATGCCAAGCTGCTGGAGAATAACGCCGACACGCCGACCTCTCTGTATGAAGCCGCCTTTTTCCAGTGGATCTGGCTGGAAGATCAAGTCAATGCGGGCAACCTGCCACAAGGCAGTGACCAGTTTAATAGCCTGCAGGAAAAGTTGATTGAGCGCTTTGCCGCGTTGCATCAGGAGCACGGTTTTAACTGGCTGCACTTTGCCTGCTGCCGTGACACCGAAGAAGATCGTGCCACAGTACAGTACATGCAGGATTGCGCCACCGAAGCCGGCCTGCCGAATGAATTCCTGTATATCGATGAAATTGGGTTGGGTGAAAGAGGCCAGTTTACCGATCAGCATGATCAGGTGATCAGCAACCTGTTTAAGCTTTATCCGTGGGAATTTATGCTGCGTGAAGTGTTCTCCACCAAGCTGGCAGATGCCGGTGTGCGTTGGTTAGAACCGGCGTGGAAAAGCATTATCTCGAATAAAGCGCTGCTGCCGCTGCTGTGGGAAATGTTTCCTGACCATCCCAATCTGCTGCCCGCCTACTTTGCCGACGACAAAAATGCCCCGCAGATGGACAAGTACGTGGTGAAACCGCTGTTTTCACGTGAAGGCGCCAATATTCGCATCATTGAAAACGGCCAGGAGATCGCCCGTGCTGAAGGTCCGTACGGCGAAGAGGGAATGATCATCCAGCAATTCCATCCGTTGCCGAAGTTCGGCGACAGCTACACCTTGATCGGTAGCTGGCTGATTGACGATCAACCTGCTGGTATCGGCATTCGTGAAGATCGCGCGCTGATCACTCAGGATCTGTCACGCTTCTACCCGCATACTTTTATCGAATAAATGCTGTGCCGCCCGTCAGACACGGGCGGCCAGTGCATTAGCTGACCTGCACCGAAAGCATACTGATAGCGCCCATCTCCATCCCTTCCACCGGAATGCTGATCGACTCCTCAGCTGCACGCGCGCCGAGGATATACAGCAACGGCAGATAGTGTTCTGGCGTTGGGTTGGACATCTCTGCACCTTCGTGCTGCAAATAATTCACCAACGGATGATCTGCTGCTTCACCGGCAAAGCTCAAATTCTCACGCACAAATTCATTGAAGCTTTCAGCCCACGGATAGCTTGTGGCGGCACCCTGCCAGCGCAGCATCCGCAGGTTATGCACCACGTTACCGCTGGCGACGATCATCACGCCTTCGTCACGCAGCGACGCCAGTTTGCGACCTAATTCGAAGTGCCATTGCGCCGATTGCGTCCCATCGATACTTAACTGCACCACCGGGATATCGGCTTGCGGATACATTTTTGCCAGCACGCCCCATGAGCCGTGATCAAATCCCCATTCCTGGTCGGCATGGACGTCAATCGGTGCCAGCAGTTCGATCACTTGCTGTGCCAGCTCTGGCGAGCCTGGAGCCGGATAACGCACATCAAACAGCGCCTGCGGGAAGCCACCAAAATCATGGATGGTGCGAGGATTATGCATGGCCGTTACCGCCGTACCGCGTGTGTACCAGTGTGCCGACACCGCGAGAATGGCGCGCGGACGTGGCAATGTTGCACCCAGATGCTGCCATGCGCGGGTATAGGTATTGTCTTCCAGTACGTTCATCGGGCTGCCGTGACCTAAAAACAGGGCGGGCATACGGTTGTGGCTCATGATGGTTCCTCTGACGAAAGTGTCGCTTTATTAGCCGCTACGATACGCGCTTTCGTGCCGGGATTAACGCTGATAACTGTGATGATCTCTATCAGAGAATTTGAATAAGAATTTGCGTAGTGGTTGGGCGGTGAAGATGAGGATTAAAGGTGCACTTTCGCGCGAAAAAAAATCCGCAGCCTGTAAAAACCGCGGATCTTTTGATGACGATAACTGAGGCTTAACTTGCCTGGCGCGTTTCACGCTCGCGGCGATAAGCCACCAGATCTTCAATCGTTACGACCGGCATATCGTGCTGTTTGGCAAACACAATCGCTTCTGGCGCATGCGCCATGCTGCCGTCGTCATTGGTCAATTCACACAGCACACCGGCGGGTTTGAAGCCTGCTAATGTCACCAAATCGATGGTGGCTTCAGTGTGACCACCACGCGTCAGCACACCGCCTTCGCGCGCGCGCAGCGGGAAAACATGGCCTGGACGGTTGAGATCGCTCGGCTTCGCGCCATCTGCCACAGCGGCACGAATGGTGGTGACGCGGTCAGCGGCAGAAACACCGGTGGTGACACCTTCCGCTGCTTCAATGGTGACGGTAAAGCCGGTGCCATAAGAGCTGGTGTTGGTTTCTACCATCATCGGCAGATCCAACTGCTGGCGGCGTTCTTCAGTAATGCACAAGCAGACAATGCCGCTGCCGTGGCGAATGGTTAATGCCATTTGCTCTACGGTCATGGTTTCGGCGGCAAAGATCATGTCACCTTCGTTTTCACGATTTTCATCGTCGAGCACCATCACACCGCGACCGTTGCGCAGCGCATCGATGGCGCGTTCTACACGCTGTTCCGGCGTGCCAAATTCAGAAAGAAGCGTCTGATTCATGGTAAAAAACCTTATAAAAAATATATGAGTTACCAGAACCAGGGCGTGCTTAGGAGTGCGCAAATAATACACATGGCAAAAACGTGACGCGGGCCTAAGCCCGGCTGATGTCGTTACCCTCTCCCATCCGGACTCTAACCGTCGGCCCCGGAATTACACCGGATCTGCTGACCTTTCACTTTCCAGTGAAAGCGCTCGCGGGCTTTCAGCCGAAGCTGATTTACCGCCGGTGGGGAATTTCGCCCCGCCCTGAGAATAAGCGAGGTCACTATAACGCCAATCATCTGGACGGGCAATCGACAAAAGCGCAAATGCTTTTGCATTTACTGCGATGCGGAATTCAGGTTTAACCTTTTCGTTTCAGGCATTACACTTAACCTTTGTTGAGTCGGAACACGTGCTGTTATCAGCCACCGCAACCAGGAAATCATCATGATCGACACGAAAAAAATTGAACAACTGGCTCGCCAGGTCCATGAAGCCATGCCAAAAGGGATTCGCGACTTTGGCGACGATGTCGAAAAGAAAATTCGTCAGGTGCTGCAGGCGCAGTTAACCCGCATGGATTTGGTGAATCGTGAAGAGTTTGATGTGCAGACGCAGGTACTGCTGCGCACGCGTGAGAAGCTGGCGGCACTGGAACAGCGCCTGGCGAAACTGGAAAGTGAGAGCCCTGCTGCACCGGCACCTGCGGTGGTGACACCGGACCCGGCGGGTAAGATCGACACTCCGCAGTAATTCGCTGACTCGGCGGCGTATATTGCTCGAAAACACTCGCTGAGCTTACATTGCTCGCAGACAACAACAGGCGGCCATTGGGCCGCCTGTTTAGTCAGAATACGCTTGCTTCTTCGCTCGCCGTTAGTGATAGCGAATCATCTGGAATCTTAGTGCTCGCGTGAGTGGCTGCGAATCATTGAAAACCCCAGTGCTCGCTTTTGATGACAGCGAATCTTCTGGGATCTCAATGCTCATCATGAGTGGCTGCGAATCGTCTTGATGATGTTAGTGGTGGAGATACCGTCTTCAAAGTTCAGCACGCGCACGTCACCGCCGTTGGCCCAAACCTCTTTACTGCCCGCGATATCTTCCGGCTTATAATCGCCGCCCTTCACCAGCAGATCCGGTAACACACCCGCGATCAAACGCTGTGGCGTATCTTCTTCAAACAGCACCACCCAATCCACTGCTTCCAGCGCACCGAGCACGATCATGCGGTTTTCCTGCGGGTTAACCGGACGGGTTTCACCTTTCAGACGTTTGGTAGAAGCATCGCTGTTCACCGCCACAATCAGGCGATCGCCCAGCTTACGAGCGTTGGCCAGATAAGAAACGTGGCCCGCATGCAGGATGTCGAACACGCCGTTAGTCATCACCACTTTTTCACCGCGCTGACGCGCCAGCGCCACAGCCGCTTTTAGTTCAGCTTCGGTCATCACACCAAATCCGCTATCCGGACGGGCGTGAATCGCATTTTCCAGCTCAACGGTGCTCACGGTGGACGTACCGAGTTTACCGACCACCACGCCGGCTGCCGCATTGGCGAGGAAACAGGCTTCTTCCAGGCTATCGCCTGCTGCCAGCACGGCGGCCAGCACGCCAATCACCGTATCGCCTGCGCCGGTGACGTCATACACTTCCTGCGCTTGCGTTGGTAAATGCACTGGCGCTTTGCCTGGTTGCAGCAGCGTCATGCCGTTCTCAGAACGGGTGACCAGCAGCGCAGAGAGATCATAATCAGCGATCAGCTGCATGCCGCGGCTGACAATCTCTTCTACGGTTTTGCATTTACCCACTACGGCTTCGAATTCAGACAGGTTAGGCGTCAGCAGAGTCGCGCCACGATAGCGCTCGAAATCCGTGCCTTTCGGGTCGATCAACACCGGCACGTTGGCTTCACGCGCCAGCTGAATCATGGTTTGCACGCTGCTCAACGCGCCTTTGGCGTAATCTGACAGCACTAACGCACCCGCTTGCGCCAGCGATTGGCGCATACGATCGTGAATAGGCTGCGGATCAACCTGCTCGAAACCTTCTTCAAAATCGAGGCGAATCAGCTGCTGATTACGCGAAAGCACGCGCAGTTTGGTAATGGTCGGATGGCTTTTCACCGCGACAAAATCACAATCGACTTTGACCTTTTCCAGCGTCTCACTCAGCACACGTGCCGCATCGTCTTCACCCGTCAGGCCAATCAAACGCGAGCCAGCACCCAGTGCAGCAATGTTCATTGCCACGTTGGCCGCGCCGCCTGGACGCTCTTCGATGGTATCGACTTTCACCACCGGTACCGGGGCTTCAGGCGAGATACGGCTGGTTGGGCCATACCAGTAGCGATCTAACATGACATCGCCAACAACCAGCACAGCGGCTTTGCCAAAAGCGGGCAGTGTTACTTTCATTCCAAAGACTCCAGACTACGGTCAAAATTATGCGCGGATAATAACATACCCCGATGAGACTTCGAGCCACAGGTGCGTGGGCTGCGCGCCTTCCTGTAGGCCGGGTCACTAAGGGCGAAGCGTTATTTTACGCTTCCGCGCTATCAGATTCGGTGGCAGCCAGCCAGCGTTGCCAACTGCGATGCACGGCAGCCCGCTCAGTAGCAAAAGATTCCGGTGCGACGTGCCCCGGCAGCTCCTGCAATGCGAGATGGTGCAATGCATCACGCAGCGTGACATACGCGTGAGTCAGCGCCTGCGCTTCTTCTGCATCCATGATCTCCTGACGCGCCATCAGCTCAAAAATACGCACATTGTCTGACCAGCGCGTCAACGCAGGCTGCTCTGCCGCGTAGCCTAAGACAAGATATTGCGCGATGAATTCAATATCGGTGATGCCGCCTTCATCAGTTTTGATCTCCCAGCGTCCTTTGTGTTTGTTGCTGAGGTGGGCACGCATTTTCTCGCGCATTTCACGCACTTCTTTTTGCAGTGCAGGACGCCCACGCGGCAGGCAAAGAATGCCGCGACGGATGTCATTGAAGCGATCGCAGAGCGACGTCTCGCCAAAAACAATACGCGCACGCACCAGCGCCTGATGTTCCCAGGTCCAGGCTTCATTACGCTGATAATCATCGAAGGCGGCAAAGGTACTCACCAGCATGCCCGCCGCGCCAGAAGGACGCAGGCGTGCATCGACTTCATACAAAATGCCGGAGGAGGTGCGCGTGCTGAACAGATGCATCACGCGCTGCGCCAGCCGCAGGTAGAATTGGCGGCCATCAATCACGCGCTCGCCATCGGTTTCCGCATCATCCGGACAATCATGCAGGAACACTAAATCCAGATCCGAGCTGTAACCCAGCTCCCAGCCACCCAATTTGCCATAGCCAACCACAGCAAAACCGCGCTCGCTGTCGCTGGTGAGGTGAGAAGGACGACCATAGCGCTGCACCATCATTTGCCACGCTTGCTGCACCACCGATTCGATAATGGCTTCCGCTAGCCAGGTTAAGTGATCGCTCACTTTCATCACCGGCAGCGTTTCAGCGATATCGGCAGCGGCAATGCGCAGATGCTGCGCCTGCTTGAACTGTCGCAGCGCTTCCAGCTGCTGTTCTTCATCATCGGTAGGAATGCGCAGCAGATACTGGCGCAATTCATCGCGATACGCATCGGTGGCTGTCGGCTGGTACAGCGTGGCGGGATCGAGCAGTTCATCCAGCAACAGCGGATAACGTGCCAGCTGGCTGGCGACCATCGGCGAGGCGGCACACAGGCGGATCAGATGACGAAGTGCGCCGTGGTATTCCGTCAGCAGCTCCAGATAAGTGCTGCGGGTTAACACACCGAGCAGTAGCGGCGTCAGGCGACCCAGTACCACATCGGCATCTTCGCGTGGACAGACTTCACTCAACAGGCGCGGCATCAGTTGATCAAGCGCTAAACGCCCACGCGGCCCGATGGTGCGACGGCTGACATCCTGGCGGAAACTGTTGAGCGATTCGTACAGCGCATGACGTTGCGCTTCGTTCAGCTGCGGCACAGCAGGAATGAGATCGCTCTCCTCCAGCGTGTCCTGCCACAAACCAGCAAATTCAGCCAGCTGCGGTTGATCGTCAACGTCTGGCGCATCATCACCAATCAGTTCATCAAAGATACTGCGCACGCCTGCCATCTGCTGCTCAAGCTGCACCATCAGCGCATCCCAGTCCGCCGCGCCCATCGCCCAGGCTAAACGCTGGCGATCGAGTGGGTTTTCCGGCAGCGTTTGCGTTTGCTCATCGTTGATGCTTTGCAGCAGATTTTCCAGACGACGCAGGAACAGATAGGCCTCACGCAAATGTTCCACCTGCGCCGTACTCAGCAAAGCCAGTTCACCGATGGCCTGCAGCGTTGGCAGCAGGGAACGGAGCTGAAGTGAGCGCTCACGTCCACCACGAATGAGCTGGAACACCTGCACGATAAATTCGGTTTCGCGAATGCCACCCGCGCCGAGTTTGATGTTGTCTTTAAGGCCACGACGGCGCACTTCACGGGCAATCATGCCTTTCATGTTGCGCAGCGACTGAATCACACTGAAATCGATGTAGCGGCGATAGACGAACGGACGCAGCATCTGCTGCAACTCCTGGCTCCAGTGGCCCTGGTCGTCGCCCATCAGGCGCGCTTTGACCATCGCATAACGCTCCCAGTCGCGGCCCTGCTCCTGGTAATAATCTTCCAACGCAGCAAAGCTCAGCACCAGCGGACCGCTGTCACCAAACGGGCGCAGGCGCATATCCACGCGATAGACGAAACCATCCACGGTAGGCTGATCCAGCACTTTAATCAGGCGCTGGCCCATGCGGGTAAAGAATTGAGCGTTATCGAGTTCGCGACGGCCACCTTGCGTCACGCCGTTTTCCGGCCAGGCAAAGATCAGGTCGATATCGGAAGAGAAGTTGAGTTCGCCGCCGCCCAGCTTGCCCATGCCAAGGATCAGCATGGGCTGCGCTTCACCGGCTTCATTGCACGGCGTGCCAAAATCGCGGCTGCAATCCTGCCACACCCAATCACGAGCGGCAGCGATGAGGATCTCCGCCAGCGTGCTGAGTTGCGTCAGGCTCTGTTCGGTACTGGCGTGTTGCAGCGCCTGCATCCACGCTATGCGCACCAACATATGGCGGCGGAACAGGCGCAGTTCGCGCATCAGGGAAGTTTCATTTTCCACGCCCGCCAGCGCCTGATTTAGCCAGGCACTGTAGTGTTGCCACTCATCTGGTAGAGGCGGTTGCTGCTGGAGCTGTTGCCACCACTCCGGATGCTGCTGCAGGTTATCAACGATAAAGTCACTAAAGGTCAGCGCGCCCGCCTGCTCTGCCGTAAAGGCGGAAGGCGGCATATTCAGGCGCTCGGCCACGATAGCTAACTGCGCCTGCATCAGCGCCGGTAACGGTAACAACATCTTCCCTCCCTGATTCGATTGTGCGTCCGACTTAGCGTTTCACTCCGCTATTCAGCCAGAACGGCGATGGCCGAATGGCCAGATTAACCAGTTGAATCAACCCGCGCTCCTGCTGGATGCGAATCGCATGCTGCAGCTCCTGCCAGCCTGCCAGCCAGACATTCACCTCTTCCGCTGGATAAGCCCCTGCCAGCAGATGCACCGCTAAAAGCTGGCGATTCAGGCGCGTGGATTTGTCCTGAAATTCGTTAAACAGCTGCACGTCGACAAAGGTCTCACGCAGATCGGCAGCAATACGGCTGAGCATGATATCGCTGAAGCGTTTGAACGAACCTTGCAGCTTGCTTTTGCTCTTATCATCCAGCCAGTTCTGCCATTGTGATTCCACCAGCCAGTGAGTAAGTGCTAACTGGGCATCAACAGAGACCGTAGAAAAACAGGCGGTTTCCGCATCAATTTCTGCATCTGCTAACAGCTCATCGAGACGCGTCAGCTTCTGACGCAGATCGCTGCTCGCCTTGCGCGGCACCAGCGCACCAAATAGCGAGAACGCCTGTCGCAGGGTTTCCAGCGCATCCATCACCGCTTCTTTGGCATCGGCATTTCCACGCAGCCACACTTCTTCATGGTACTGCCACTGGTTAAGACCGGCGGTCATCGCGTTGATCATGCCCTGCTCTACCGTTGCTTTAGCGCCGATTTTTTGTAGCGCTAATGCACGCAGCGGACGGGCAGGATTGCCCTGAGCCAGCTGATAACCGCGCGCGGCTTTGCTCAAGCTGCCCAGGCGCAGGCCGCCTGCGGTGATCAAGGCTTCAGCGAACTTCAGCATGTCGGCGCGCTGGCCGCTTTTCAGCTCCAGCTCCACTTCGTACAGCGGCTCGCTCAATTCACCTGCGGCAACGTCTCCGCGATCAAACGCCACTTCAATTTCGCTCTCACCAAACTGCACCAGCCAGGCTTCACGCTGGAAATGGGTGCTGAACAGCGGTTGCAGGCGCTGCTGTAATGCCGCCACATCGGTGCCTTCTGGCCAGATTTCAGCCGGCAGCTGGGCGATATCCAGCGTTGGCTCGGTGAGGTCGACGTTATATTCCGGGCGCTGATGCAGACCGCCCACGGTTTTGCCGGCGGCCTTCAGCGTCATCTCATAACGCTGATCGACACCGCGGATGCGCAGGCCCATATCCCAACGACGTAGCTGATTGTCATCGGTCTCAAAATAGATGTTGGTCAGCTCGCGTGCGGCGAAGTGCTGATGTGGCCACGCGGCAAGGGTTTCACCGAGTTTTTCGGCGGCTTGTGGTGTGGCAATGAACTTTAATTCGATTTCGATGGTCATAATTTTTTATTCAATACGCTGCTGGCACTTACGAGTTTAATCTGGCGAAGAGTAATGCACCGGAAGCCCGCTGTCTCCGCTTTCTTGTGCTTTTACGACCCTTTTCGCACCAGATTGAGACCAGGATAGTTCTCATTCAGATTTTTGAGAAGCGTCTCCAGACTGTGCCGGTAATTTTACGCCATTAAGAAAAAACGACATCGAATGAAAAAAATCACACTTGCTGCCCTTTCTTTGCTGGCATTTAGCGCCATCGCCCCCGTTCATGCTGCTGACGAAAAGCGTTATATCTCCGATGAATTATCTACTTGGGTACGCAGCGGCCCGGGCGATCAATATCGCCTGATTGGCAAGCTGAATGCCGGAGAGGAAGTCACCCTGTTGCAGGTCAACAACGATTCCCAATATGGCCAGATTCGTGATGCCGAAGGGAAAACCAACTGGATCCCACTGTCCCAGTTGAGTGCCGAACCGAGCCTGCGCACTCGCGTGCCGCAGCTGGAGCAACAGGTCAAAGATCTCACCGCTAAGCTGGCGAATATCGACAACAGCTGGAATCAGCGTACTTCTGAAATGCAGAGTAAAGTGGCGAACAGCGACGGCACCATTGACGGCCTGAAAGCGGAAAATCAAAAGCTGAAAAATGAGCTGATTGTCGCGCAGAAAAAAGTCAGCGCCGCGAACGTCCAGTTGGATGACAAACAGCGCACCATCATCATGCAGTGGTTTATGTATGGCGGCGGCGTGTTAGGTGTTGGCTTACTGCTTGGTTTGGTGCTGCCGCACATGGTGCCGCGCCGCAAGAAAAACGATCGCTGGATGAACTAAAACCGCCACGCCGATTTGTTCTTTTCTTCAAGGGGATCGTAAGATGCCCCTTTTGGCGTGCCCGATATTTAGCCAAAGTATGCAACAATAACGCAACATGCGTGCACGGCGCGCAGAATACATTGCCTCTGGAGTGGTTGAGTGAAGACGTTTCTGGTCGGTGGCGCGGTGCGTGATGCCTTACTGCGTTTGCCGGTAAAAGATAGAGATTGGGTGGTGGTCGGTGCCACACCTGAAGCGATGCTGGCACAAGGTTATCAGCAGGTGGGCCGGGATTTTCCGGTTTTTTTGCACCCACGCAGTCGTGAAGAGTATGCACTGGCGCGTACCGAACGCAAAAATGGCAAAGGCTACACCGGTTTTGTCACACAATTCGCCCCAGACGTGACGCTGGAGCAGGATTTGCAACGCCGCGATCTCACCATCAATGCCATTGCGCAGGCCGACGACGGCAGCTTAATCGACCCTTATCGCGGACAGCAGGATTTGGCGAAACGCACCCTGCGCCATGTCTCATCCGCTTTTAACGAAGATCCACTGCGCGTGCTGCGCGTGGCGCGTTTCGCTGCCCGTTTTGCCCACCTCAATTTCCGTGTCGCGGATGAAACGCAGGCCTTAATGCGTGAGATGGCGGAGAGCGGCGAATTAGCTGACCTCACGGCCGAACGCGTGTGGAAAGAGACCGAGAAGGCGCTGCTGACCCGCAATCCGCAGGTCTATTTTCAGGTATTGCGTGACTGCGGCGCATTGCAGGTGCTGTTCCCGGAGCTGGATAACCTGTACGGCATTCCGGCGCCGATCAAATGGCATCCCGAAATTGATACCGGCGTGCACGCGTTAATGACGCTGACGATGTCTGCCGCACTGTCAGAGGAATTGGATGTGCGCTTTGCCACGCTGTTCCACGATGTCGGTAAAGCACTGACGCCGCCGGAAAAATGGCCGAGCCATCATGGCCACGGTTTAGCCGGTGTGCCGATTGTCGAAGCGCTGTGCCAGCGGCTGCGCGTGCCCAATCAGGTGCGCGATCTGGCACTGGTGGTCACGGAATTCCACGATATCGTCCACACCATTGAACGCCAGTCAGCGGAATCACTGGTTGCCCTGTTCGATCGCATTGATGCATGGCGCAAGCCCGATCGCGTAGAGAAGATGGCACTGACCAGCGAAGCCGATGCGCGTGGTCGCACCGGAATGGAAAGCATGGCCTATCCACAAGGCGATTATCTGCGTCAGGCGTTTGCGCTGGCTCAGGCGGTACCAACGAAGGATGTGGTTGCAGCAGGTTTCAAAGGACCAGCCGTGCGGGAAGAGTTGACGCGTCGTCGGGTGATGGCAGTGCAGGATGGGTTGATCAACGTGCGGCCAGCATAACCGGCCGCACGCCGCGCTTACATGAAGATGGCGTAAACCGCCGCCGCCACGATAAAGCGATAGATAGCGAACGAAACAAACGAGATACGCTTAATCAGTTCCAGGAACACTTTGATCGCCAGCAGAGCAACGATAAAGGCGGTCACGAAGCCGACGGCGAACATTGGGAAATCCTGCATGGTCAGGAAGCCCATGCTCTTGTAGAGATCCAATCCGGTGGCACCAATCATCATCGGCACCGCAAGGATGAATGAGAACTCTGATGCAGCATAACGGCTCACGCCCATCAGCATACCGCCAGAAATGGTGGCACCCGAGCGCGAGAAGCCCGGCCACAGCGCCAGACACTGGAAGCAACCAATCATAAACGCCTGGCGGTAAGTGATATCATCGATACCTACCGCTTTAGGCTGTTTAGGTTTGAAGTACTCAGCCACCAACAGCAACACGCCGCCGACGACCAGTGCGTACATCACGTTAATCGGATTAAACAGGCTTTTGATTTGATCGTGCAGCAGCAAGCCAATCACCACCGCCGGAACCATACCTAACAAAATGTGAATCAGGGTCAGTTTCCCGGTTCCAGTGCCTTCATGCGGCTCTTTACCGAAGTGAATACCAATCAGTCCGAACAGGCGACGCCAGAACATCACCACTACCGCTAAAATTGAACCCAGCTGAATGACGACTTCAAAGGTTTCAGCTTTATCGCCCTCGAAGCCCAACAGATGGCCAACGATGATCATATGGCCCGTAGAAGAGACCGGCAGGAATTCCGTGAGGCCTTCCACAACCCCCAGGATTGCAGCAACCCAAAGCTGGTGAATATCTGCCATCAAAATTTTTCCTCTATCCGTTTTAAACAGTAAAAAGGCGGCCGCAAGGTGCTACCGCCTAAAATTATGCCTGCGCCACGCTGAAGGAAACCTTAAGAAAATCGGCAACTTCGCGTCCGTTAGCGCAACGGCCTCAAGTGAGACACACCATAATTTGGTTTGGTTTCATTGTGATGGCAATCACGGATGATTTATTTAGGAATAGTCCCGCGCTCGATACGCACGCCAACGGTCGCTGCCTGGGCCACCGCGCCAGGTTTCCCGACCTTGATGCGCACACCGGGCGTTTTGAAACGATTCATCAACAGATCGGCAATTTCTTCCGCCACGCGTTCGACCAGGGCAAAGCGCTGGCCCTGCAGATGATTGAGGATAACCTCGGTGACATCGGCGTAGCTCAGACAGTCGTTCACATCGTCACTCACCGCAGCACGACGGTTGTCCCACGCCATTTCGACATCGAGCACCAGCTTCTGCTGCATGCCCTGTTCCCAGTCGTAAACGCCAATGGTGGTGAACACGGTGAGTTGTTCTATAAATACGATATCCATGATGTCAGTCTCTGTTTTTGGCTAAGCCGGATACCACTTCCGGCGGATTATGCGTATTATCCACGCTTATCGAGAACAAAACGACCCAAAAGGAACGGTACGAGGCTATGAGTGCTATCGCGCTTGGTATGATTATTTTCGCGTATCTTTGCGGCTCGATTTCCAGTGCGATCCTGGTTTGTAAACTCGCGCGTTTACCCGATCCGCGTACCGCCGGCTCCGGCAACCCTGGTGCGACCAACGTGTTGCGCATTGGTGGTAAAGCGGCTGAGGCTGCGGTACTGATCTTCGACGTGGCAAAAGGGATGATTCCGGTGTGGATCGCCTATCTGCTGCACGTCACGCCGATGTATCTCGGCTTAACCGCGATTGCCGCCTGTCTCGGCCATATCTATCCGGTGTTTTTCCGTTTTCGTGGTGGTAAAGGCGTGGCAACCGCATTCGGTGCGATCGCGCCCATTGGCTGGGATTTGACGGGATTGATGACCGGCACCTGGCTGCTGACGGTGCTGCTGAGCGGCTACTCCTCGCTGGGTGCGATTGTCAGTGCGCTGATTGCCCCGTTCTACGTGTGGTGGTTCAAACCGCAGTTTACCTTCCCGGTTTCGATGCTCTCCTGTTTGATTCTGTTGCGTCATCACGACAACATCCAGCGCCTGTGGCGCGGGCAGGAAAATAAGATCTGGAAGCGGAAAAAGAAGAAATAAAAAAACCGGCGCGATGCCGGTTTTTTCGTTTTAGATGGCGGGCAATTCGGCCAGTGGCCAACGAGGCCGGACACTGACGCCCAATCCACCGCGTGTGCCGCCTTTCAGCCGCACCATGCCAGCGTAGGCAATCATCGCGCCGTTATCAGTACAGAACTCCGGGCGTGCATAAAACACCTCGCCACCGCGCTTTTGCATCATCTCGGCCATACGCTCACGCAGCGTACGGTTGGCGCTGACACCACCGGCAATCACCAGGCGTTTAAAGCCGGTCTGCTCCAGCGCGCGTTTGCATTTGATCATCAGCGTATCCACCACTGCATCCTCAAACGCACGAGCGATATCGGCACGCGCCTGCTCATCTCCGTTATGTTCACGAATGGTGTTGGCGGCGAAGGTTTTCAGACCCGAGAAGCTGAAATCCAGCCCTGGGCGATCGGTCATCGGGCGCGGGAATTTGAAGCGACCCGGCGTGCCCTGCTGCGCCATGCGTGACAGCATCGGCCCGCCCGGATAATCCAGACCGAGCAGTTTGGCGGTTTTATCGAAAGCTTCGCCAGCCGCATCGTCAATCGATTCACCCAGCAAAGTGTATTCACCAATACCCGTGACGCTGATCAACTGCGTGTGACCACCCGAAACCAGCAATGCCACAAACGGGAATTCCGGTGGATTGTCTTCCAGCATCGGCGCCAGCAGATGGCCTTCCATATGATGCACAGGCACCGCAGGCACATTCCACGCAAACGCCAGTGCACGGCCGACAGTCGCCCCGACTAATAGCGCACCAACCAAACCTGGACCGGCGGTATAGGCCACGGCATCAATGTCTTTTGCGGCTAATCCGGCTTCTTTCAGCGCAGCCTGAATCAGCGGAACGGTTTTACGCACGTGGTCACGTGAGGCCAGTTCGGGCACCACACCACCGTAATCAGCGTGCAGTTTGACCTGGCTATATAATTGATTCGCCAACAGACCGGACGCATCGTCATAAATCGCGATGCCGGTTTCATCGCAGGACGTTTCAATACCCAGAACTCGCATAGCTTTTATCACCCTCTTCTTGCGGCGCGCAGTGTAGCACAGGCGAATCACACGCTGGACGACTTTGCCAGGAAAAAGTGTTTTTCTGTCGCACAAAGAGTGCGCTATACTCCACGGCCTGAAAAAACCGGCAGCCGCGATGGCATATGTCTCTGTTGGTTCTAAATTGTTCATGGTGCTTTACAACTCGGCTACGGCTGGAGTAAAATGCTGCACCATTTTAAAAGTGCTGGCGCCGCAGTCAGCAGCAAAACCGAATTTATCGAGGTAAGAGTTACATGCCGGTAATTAAAGTACGTGAAAACGAGCCTTTCGACGTAGCACTGCGTCGCTTCAAGCGTTCTTGCGAGAAAGCAGGTGTTCTGGCGGAAGTTCGTCGTCGTGAGTTTTATGAAAAACCAACGACTGAGCGTAAGCGCGCTAAAGCGTCTGCTGTTAAGCGTCACGCCAAGAAACTGGCTCGCGAAAACGCACGCCGCACTCGTCTGTACTAATTTCTTTCGGAAGTTCGCTTCCGCCGCGTGTTAAACGCAGACAGAGTCAAGTAAGAGGCCGTGCTTTCCGAAAGGAAGCGCGGCTTGTTGCCGTTTATGAGCTGAAAAACCGGGGCTTATGGCTGGACGAATTCCACGCGTATTTATCAATGACTTACTTGCCCGCACGGATATCGTGGATCTTATCGATGCCCGCGTTAAGCTGAAAAAGCAGGGTAAGAACTATCACGCGTGCTGTCCTTTTCATAACGAGAAAACCCCCTCTTTCACCGTAAGCGGTGAGAAGCAGTTTTATTACTGCTTCGGCTGTGGCGCCAAGGGTAACGCCATCGACTTCCTGATGAATCACGATCGTCTGGATTTCGTTGAAAGCGTTGAGGAGCTGGCCACGCAACACGGCTTAGAAGTGCCGTATGAAGCGGGCAACGGCCCCAGCCCGATGGAACGTCATCAGCGTCAAAGTCTGTATCAGCTGCTGGAAGGCCTCGACGGTTTCTATCAGCAAAGCCTGCGTAACCCGCAAGCGACATCTGCACAAAATTATCTCGCCACACGCGGTCTCAGCCAGCAAGTGATCGATCACTTCGCGATTGGTTATGCGCCAGCAGGCTGGGATAACGTGCTGAAACGTTTTGGTCAGCAGAAAGAGGACCGCGAATCCTTGATGGAAGCGGGCATGCTGGTCAGTAACGATTCCGGCCGCACTTATGATCGTTTCCGCGATCGCGTGATGTTCCCGATTCGCGATAAGCGTGGGCGCGTCATTGGCTTTGGTGGACGTGTACTGGGCAACGATACGCCGAAGTACCTTAACTCGCCGGAAACACCGATTTTCCATAAAGGCCGTCAGCTATATGGCCTGTATGAAGCGCAAAAGAATCATCCGCAGCCAGCGCGTTTACTGGTTGTAGAAGGCTATATGGACGTGGTGGCGCTGGCGCAATTTGGCATTGATTATGCCGTTGCCTCGCTGGGCACCTCGACCACCGCTGAGCACATTCAGCTGCTGTTCCGCTCTACCGACACGGTGATTTGCTGTTACGACGGTGACCGCGCGGGGCGCGAAGCCGCATGGCGTGCACTGGAAACCGCATTGCCTTACATGAATGACGGTCGTCAGCTACGCTTTATGTTTTTGCCAGATGGCGAGGACCCGGACACGCTGGTGCGTAAAGAAGGCAAAGAGGCGTTTGAAGCGCGGATGGAGCAGGCTTTACCGCTCTCCACGTTTTTATTCGACAGCCTGATGCCGCAGGTCGATCTGAGCACGCGTGACGGTAAAACCAAGCTGGCAACGCTGGCGCTGCCGTTGATTAGCCAGATCCCCGGTGAAACTTTACGCATTTATATGCGTCAGAATCTGGGTAATAAACTCGGCATTCTGGACGATAACCAGTTAGACAAGCTGATGCCAAAGCAGGCAGAAAGCGGCACTGCGCCAACGGCTCCCCCGTTGAAGCGCACCACCATGCGCGTGTTGATTGCGTTACTGGTGCAGAATCCGCAATTTGCCGCCATCGTTCCTACGCTGGACGGGCTTGAGCAGTCAAAAATGGCGGGTTTGCCGCTGTTTGTGGAGATAGTCAGTCGTTGTACGGAGAATCCTGGCCTGACGACCGGACAGCTACTAGAGTTATATCGCGGGACAGAATTTAGCCAGCCCCTTGAAACGCTGGCCACCTGGAACCACATGATAGTGGATGAAGAAGCAGAAGCCGTGTTCCAGGATTCACTGGCGAGTCTTTATGACTCAGCCCTTGAACAGCGCCTTGAAGCGCTTATCGCACGCGACCGTACCGAAGGCCTGAGCGCCGCCGAACGCCGCGAATTCTGGGCTTTAAGCCAGGCATTAGCGAAAAAATAAGATTATTACCGGGTCAGAACTGTGAAGGCTGTGAAAGCACACATTCTGACTTGGGTGTACGGTTTTCGCTTTTTTAAGCACACCGTACGAGGGCCGTCGGCGTCGAAGCCAGTTTCGTTACCGCCAGCGCGCAGCAACCGGAGCGTACTGAAGTACGTGAGGATTGCGAGCACTGCCGGGGACGAAAATGGCGAGTAAGCCAGGCCCGCTAAGAAAGAACTCAAGCGGCTTAAGTGCCGATATATGAAGGGTCGATACCCTGGCCGCGTTGAAGGCAGCGGCAAAAGAACAACGCCTTCACTGTTATAGTTGGCTCGCTGCCGACCGACACCAATCTAATTAACAGAAGTGTGGATACCGTCTTATGGAGCAAAACCCGCAGTCACAGCTTAAGCTGCTTGTCACCCGTGGTAAGGAGCAGGGCTATCTGACCTATGCTGAGGTCAATGACCATCTGCCGGAAGATATCGTCGACTCCGATCAGATCGAAGACATCATCCAGATGATTAACGACATGGGTATTCAGGTTGTTGAAGAAGCACCTGATGCCGATGATCTGATGCTGAATGAGAACAGTACTGATACTGACGAAGATGCCGCAGAAGCTGCCGCGCAGGTACTCTCTAGCGTTGAATCTGAAATTGGCCGTACTACTGACCCTGTGCGTATGTATATGCGCGAAATGGGTACCGTTGAGCTGCTGACGCGCGAAGGCGAAATCGACATCGCTAAGCGTATCGAAGACGGTATCAACCAGGTTCAGTGCTCAGTTGCCGAATACCCGGAAGCCATCACCTATCTGCTCGATCAGTACGATCGTGTGGAAGCGGGCGAATCTCGCCTGTCTGACCTGATCACCGGCTTTGTTGACCCGAACGCGGAAGAAGATATCGCGCCAACTGCCACTCACGTGGGTTCTGAACTGTCTGAAGAAGACCGTAACGACGACGATGAAGAAGACGAAGATGGCGACGACGACAGCTCTGACGATGATAACTCCATCGATCCAGAACTGGCGCGTGAGAAGTTCAACGATCTGCGCACCCAGTACGAAACTACCCGTACCGTGATCAAAGCCAAAGGCCGCAGCCACGCTGATGCCGTTGCAGAAATCAATAACCTGTCTGAAGTGTTCAAACAGTTCCGCCTGGTACCGAAGCAATTCGACTACCTGGTGAACAGTATGCGCGTCATGATGGAGCGCGTGCGTACGCAAGAGCGCCTGATCATGAAGCTGTGTATTGAAATCTGCAAAATGCCGAAGAAGAACTTCATCACCCTGTTCACCGGCAATGAAACCAGCCCAAGCTGGTTCAAAGCGGCGCTGGCCATGAATAAATCCTGGTCAGAGAAACTGCTTGAAGTTGAAGATGATGTGACGCGTTCACTGCAGAAATTGCAGCAGATTGAAGAAGAGACCGGCCTGACCATCGAGCAGGTTAAAGACATCAACCGTCGCATGTCGATCGGCGAAGCCAAAGCGCGTCGTGCGAAGAAAGAGATGGTTGAAGCGAACTTGCGTCTGGTTATTTCTATCGCGAAGAAATACACCAACCGTGGCCTGCAGTTCCTCGATCTGATTCAGGAAGGTAACATCGGCCTGATGAAAGCGGTTGATAAGTTTGAATACCGTCGTGGTTATAAGTTCTCAACTTATGCGACCTGGTGGATTCGTCAGGCTATCACCCGTTCTATCGCCGACCAGGCACGTACCATCCGTATTCCGGTGCATATGATTGAGACCATCAACAAGCTCAACCGTATTTCGCGTCAGATGCTGCAAGAGATGGGCCGTGAGCCAACGCCGGAAGAGCTGGCTGAGCGTATGCTGATGCCAGAAGATAAGATTCGCAAAGTGCTGAAAATTGCTAAAGAGCCGATCTCTATGGAGACGCCGATTGGTGATGATGAAGATTCACATCTGGGCGATTTTATCGAAGACACCACGCTGGAGCTGCCGCTGGATTCTGCTACCTCAGAAAGCCTGCGTTCAGCCACCCACGACGTGCTGGCGGGTCTGACTGCACGTGAAGCGAAAGTCCTGCGTATGCGTTTCGGTATCGATATGAACACTGACCACACGCTGGAAGAGGTTGGCAAACAGTTTGACGTTACCCGTGAGCGTATTCGTCAGATCGAAGCCAAGGCGCTGCGTAAGCTGCGTCACCCAAGCCGCTCCGAAGTGCTGCGTAGCTTCCTTGACGATTAATCCTCGTTAAGACGAAAAACCCCGGCTTGCCGGGGTTTTTTATTGCCTTCAAAACGGCGTCAGCCCTTTTTCCTGCATCATTTTGCGCGCGTTATCGCTCTGCAGATACTTCACAAACTGCGCCGCTGCCTGCTTCTGCTGGGTGCTACGCGTAATCACCGCGCCGTACAGCGTGTCCTGCTGCACTGCTGGCGGAATCAGCCCGACAATGGTAATCCCCTTCACCGCCTGCAGCTCACTGTTCTGCTGGAAGCCCAGCTCCGCTTTCCCTTGTGCCACCGCTTCACCCACTGGTGTGGCAGGGATCACAGACACTTTGCTGGCGGTCTTCGGCCCCAACTCCAGCTTGCTCAGCATCTTGCCTTGAATATATTTGCCGCTGGCACTGTCTGATATCGCGATGCTGGAGGCTTCCGTGAGGACCTGTTTGAATTTCGCTACCGTGCTGATATCCGGCGGCGTCATGCCCTGCTTCACCGCCATCGCGATATAAGAGTGCGCCAGCACCTGATGGCTGCTGCTATCCACAAATTTGGCCTGCTCCAGCGGTTTGATGGCGTAATCGACCATCACCAGCACATCGGCATTATCCTGACGTTTCAGACGATTAGGGATCGCCTGTGGCGTATCGCCCATCGATGGCGCCGCTTCCAGCTGCAGGGTATTGCCGGTTTGCTGCTGATAATCTTGCTTCAGGCTCTCAATCACCGGATACATGCCACCGGAGCTAAATACTTTCAGCGTCTCTGCCTGTGCCGTCTGTTGCGCCATCACCAGCAGCGCCGCTAACGCGATTGTGCGTTTCATCTTCCCTCTCTTTATTTGCCATAAAGATTTGGGTTTAGTCAGAAACCGCAAATTGAACAACTTTAGGGCCGCGTTAAGCGGAGCACGCTCACGCGTTATTCTGTAACCAATCATGAAGTTGGCGATAAGCTGTTGCCATCTCCTCTATCGTCGCGCGGTTCAACCCGCTGGGATTGGGCAGCACCCACAAACGCGTTTCGCCCAAGGTTTGCGGCTGCTCGCCCCACTCCACTTTGCGTTGTCGGAACGCTTTCTGGAACGCATCTTTACCCAGCACCGCCAGCGCACGCGGCTGATAGCGTAAGATCTTCTCCTGCAAACGCGCCCCGCCATCGCGCAGCTCATTACCCGCCAACTCATTGGCCTGAATGGTGGGACGCTCAACCAGCATAGTGATGCCACAACCGGTTTCCAGCAGCCGCTGCTCCTGTTCCGGTTTCAGCAATTCGCGGGTAAAACCGGCCTGATGGATCACTTTCCAGAAGCGATTGCCGGGATGGGCAAAGTGAAAGCCGGTGTGCGCCGAAGACTTACCCGGATTGATGCCGCAAAACAGCACCTGCAAATCCGGTGCAATGATGTCCTGAATATCGTGCTCGCTCATGCACTCTCCAATCCTGCGCGCTGTTTCACCGAGCTACGGCTAACCGCCAGCATATTGCGCGCTTCCTCATCATCCGGACAGGCGCGCGCCAGCGCCACCGCACCGACCATTTCGGCCAGCATACTCGCGGCGACATCATCAGCCTGCGGATGGTGCATTTCGATGAGTGCCTGCGCCAGCCGTTGCTGCACCGCCTCGCGACGTTGCGAGAACAGCGTGCGTGTTTCAATCGGCAGATGGGCAATCTCACTCACCAGCGCAGGCATCGGGCAGCCTTCTCCCGGCGTGTTGCGATGATGCTCAGAAAGATAGTTGTCGATCAGTTGGGTCAATCGCTCGGCTGGATCTTCGAGTTGGGTGATGGCGGCAAAGCGCTGTGCCGAATCGGCAAACATCTCGGCAATCACCGCTTCAACCAGCGCTTCCCGCGAATCAAAGTGCGCGTAGAAGCCGCCGTGAGTTAATCCCGCGCGCTTCATCAGCGCCGCTACACCAATGCCTTCAGTGCCGCATTCACGCATCACCACTGCTGCCTCATCCAGTATGCGCTGCCGCGTGCGCGCCTTGTGGCTCAGCTTTTCCATCTCTCACCATCCTGCTCATCGTTAATGGCAATCAGTGTAATTATTACGATCATCATATTCCAGCTTGACGAAAAATATGATGATCGTCATATTAAGTTTCATCAGATATGACAACCATCATTTACAGGAACCGACCATGACACAACAACTGGCTTTGATTACCGGCGCATCCAGCGGCATTGGTGCAACTTACGCGAAACAGCTGGCCGCGCGCGGCAGCAATTTGATTCTGGTGGCGCGTGATGAATCGCGTCTTAACCAACTGGCGCAGTCGCTACGTGACGCGCACGGCGTGGAAGTGAGTGTGCTGGCGGCCGATCTGACGCGCACTGAAGATTTGCAACGCGTGGCGCAAACCCTTGCGGACAACGAGCGGATTACGATGCTGGTGAACAATGCCGGGATGGCAGTTGAAGGCGAGTTCGTCGCGGGTGATATCTCGCAAATACAAACCATGCTGACGTTAAACATTGTGGCGCT
Source organism: Pantoea sp. Seng (assembly GCF_009829935.1). Classification (NCBI taxonomy): domain Bacteria; kingdom Pseudomonadati; phylum Pseudomonadota; class Gammaproteobacteria; order Enterobacterales; family Erwiniaceae; genus Pantoea; species Pantoea sp. Seng. The sequence goes on from NZ_SZZV01000011.1 coordinate 108,536, forward strand.
GACGCAGTTGGCACATGCAGCCGCGCAAGCATTCCACCGTCGTGGTACGGGAACGATTGTGAATATCGCTTCAGTGTTGGCGCTGGTGAATGAAATGGCGAATGGTGCGTACAACGCCAGTAAGGCCTTTGTGCTCTCGCTGACGCGCAATATGCAGCGTGAGCTGGCGGAGAGTGGCGTGCGTATTCAGGCGGTATTGCCGGGCTTAACCCGTACCGAGATCTTCGAGCGCTCAGGGAAATCGGTTGATGACCTTCCGCCAGAAAGCGTGATGGAGGTTGAGGATTTAGTCGCGGCGGCGCTGCACGGAATGGATAGTGGCGAGCTGATCACCATTCCTTCGGTGGAAGATTTGGGACTATGGCAGAGCATGGAGAGTGCTCGCTTCGCCATCCTGCCGTTTATCTCGTTGAATAAGCCGGCTTCGCGTTATTTGTGAGATGTGAGTGGTGATTGAGATGAGGTGGAAGGATAGCCTTGTCTCAAAAACCTGCTGAGGTTGTGGGCTGATTGAGCGATCTTAGGGAGTGGGAAGGGATTTTTGCTTGGAGATCAAGGAGTCAGAGATTGTTCTAATTTTCACCAACCGATTGGTGAACGCTGGATCACCCCTCCGAGATACTTGATAATCCCCGCTCCGCTGGCCCCTTAGCTCAGTGGTTAGAGCAGGCGACTCATAATCGCTTGGTCGCTGGTTCAAACCCAGCAGGGGCCACCAAATTATCAACGACTTACCTCAGAAGCTACAGTTAAGCCGGTTTTCCAGGATACTCATAGGATACCGGTCATAAGTAGTTCAAAGTAGTAATCCCCTCACCCCACATTTAGCTAATCTCGTCACTCTAAGCTGTTTCAGCCCTAAAGCTACGTAGTAATCAGGTCACCTGTAGTATAAAGCTGCTCAGCAGTGCAACGTCTGCTTTGAGCGGAAAACAGACGTAATGTCTCATTGAAAAAGGGCGCAGGATTATATTTTCGAAGAAGTCCTAAATGGTGCGATTTTCCATCAAGTGTTAAGGTCAGGCTTCCCGGAAATTCATAAACAGGAATGAACGTGAACATTTCAGAGATACATGAGTGGCATAAGAATAACTACTTGGTGAGTACAGACCGGAAGAAACTGGATGTGCAGGCTATCCATCTCTATCTTACGAGGTCAACATGGGCAAAAGGGATTGATCTGGATCTCGTCAGTGCATCAGTAGAAAACAGCCTTAATTTCGGTGTTTATCACGATGAAACCCAAATTGGTTTCGCGCGATTAATAACAGATTACGCTACGTTCGCTTACCTTTGTGATGTATATATCCTTGAGGAATACCAAGGAGAAGGGCTGGGAAGGTGGGTGATGCAGTGCATACATCATCATCCAGTTTTTGAGCGGCTTCGCAGGATCATGTTGTTTACAACCACAGCACCTTGGCTCTATGAAAAATTTGGGTACGAACCTGTTAATCGGGAAAACTATGCATGGAGCATCACACGGCCTGATATTTATACCCATGTAAAAAAGACTGGCTGACCTGTGGTCATATTCATCTCTGAGCTGGCGTATACACTCCTGAGTTTGCAATGTCCGCTTGGCACAAAACGGACCATTACCTCGTTCAGATTTAGTCCGGAGGCGTATCATATTTTTCACATTGGGCCATAAACTAATCCTTCAGCTATATGCCCAATCCTTTTGATCACGGAACATAGCATTCAGAATCGTAATAAATTTTCTGATACAGGCTGTTATAGCCACTTTTTTGGGTTTTCCATGTGCAACAAGCGACGTGTAGAAACTTTTAATCTGGGGGTTATATCTTACCGCTGAAAGCATTGCCATATAGAGTGTTGCGCGTAGACCGGACCTGCAGCCCCAGATAGCCCTTTTACCGCGGAGCTGCCCGCTATCCCTGTCATAGGGGCATACGCCAACCAGGGCTGAAATCTGCCTGCGATTAAGATGTCCCAGCTCCGGAAGCTGACTCAGGATCGCAGCCTGAGTTACCGGCCCGATACCTTTAACTGTTTCAAGCATTTTTCGTTTTGGAGAGAATGCAGCATTCTGATTCAGCTGGTCTTTTATTTCCTTATCAAGGGCATCGATCTGCACATTCAGGCACGCAATATGCTCCGCGATGTCCTTCTCAATCCAGGCGCCGCTTTTTTCCTGCAGCCTGGTGATTTCCATGACACGATTCTGCACCAGCTGACGCCGCCGCGTCAGGAGCATTGCCATATCCTGAAGTACTTTATCCCTGACAGGTCTGAACTCCGGTTTCATACGACGACCATATTCGCAGATTATCCTGGCATCAATGGGGTCGCTTTTTGCCACCTTGCCCATCGCCCAGGCAAAATTCTTTATCTGTAGGGGATTAATGACGGCAACAGGCAGACCCGCTGAAATCAGCATTGATTCAGCCAGAGAGTGATACCGGCTTGTGGCCTCCATGATAACGCCAGATATGTGAAGTCCTTCGAATTCCTTCAGCAGTTGCACGATGCCTGAGGCGGAGTTCTCCAGATGTATCAGTCGCTCTCTGGTGTCGATCCAGACATCTAAAGCGACCTTTGAAACGTCAATACCAACGGTTGTTTTATCGCTCATTTCAGTTCTCCCTGCCTTGCAGATACGGGCTTTAAGTGCGCCAGGCAATTGTTCGGGCTAATGCTGAAAAAGATGCTGCGCGGGATGGCTCCCCCTCGGGCTTTCAGCCCATGGAGACGATCGTGCTGCAGCATCTTGGGAACCAGATGAGTATAAAATCATCTACACCCCTCTATAAACATACAAGGAGACGAGCCTGTGCATCTTGAACACGCAGCGGCCGGGCTAAAGTGAAGTCACGGCACCGGCCGCAGACCGCACGGATTTTTATTCTCCCACCGCAGGCGGCATCAATGAGGCGCGCAGCAACATCCATAATGTCTTGTCCACATCCCGGGTGCATATCCGCCCCGGAACCCTGTGGATAAAACTGGCCCTGCCGTGCGCCGGCAGGGATGCAGAGTGGCGCTCATTTTCTAATCAGTTACGCCCTCAGATGTTTCTTTATCACGGCCGCGCGCCGGTACAGTTCAACCAGGTCATTATCGATCCCCTCAATCAGCAGGCCGGCCATGCGCTGCTCGCGGCTGGCGCCCTGCCAGAGCTGGCGTGCAATCATGTCGCGCAGGCGCAGATGAAATTCGTACAGCGACTCTTCCAGGTCGGCCACGTCATCGGCCAGCGCGTCGTTATCAGGGTGCATAGTGTGATCGTTCATCGTGTTCTCTCCGTTCATCAGGCCGCACGGGCGTCGCGGTGGGCATACAGGCGGCGCAGGCCGGCGGCGTGGTACTGTTCCATCAGCTCGATACCAATCCAGCGGCGTCCGCAAGCCTGGGCGGCCACGCAGGTCGAACCGGAACCAGCAAACGGGTCCAGAACAATGGCGCCGGGCTGCGTGAAGGTCTCAATCAGCGGCCGGAGGGCGCTGACCGGCTTTTCGGTCGGGTGATGGCGGTTGCCGGTGTACTCCCACGGCATCACGTCCGGCAGCGGCTTTGCCGGCAGCGCCGGGCGCCCTTTGGCCAGCACGTAGGCGCTTTCATGCTGGTAGCCGACGAAGGCCGATTTTGAGGCGTAAGGCTTGGTGAAGACGATGTGGCCCACCACGCGGAACCCGGCCGCCTTCCATGCCTGCATAAAAATGTCTATCCGGTTCCAGCCGTAGAAGCTCACCGCCAGGCTGTTGTCTTTCAGCACCCGGAACATTTCGTTGCTTGCCGGCTGCACCCACTCGCTGTTCACGTCGTTGGCAATCGAGCGACCGGAACGGTCCTTAAAGCCGACGAGATATGGCGGGTCCGTCAGAATGAAATCAATGCTCTTATCCGGAAAGCCGCCCATAACCTGTACGCTGTCGCCGTGCATGAATCGAGACATAGTGATGCTCCTGTGTAAGAAGGGGGCACCGGTAGTGGTGCCGTGACCTCCACACAGACGGGCGAACAGCGGAGCAAACAGGGGCGGATGCGCAAGCCGCACGCGCCGCCGGAGCGGACTGAATGTCCCGCGCACGGCGGGGAACGGGTGAGCACTCCGGCGACAGCTTCCCTTATATGTCGGTAAATATCTAAACTGACTTTGCAGGTCTGGCGAGGTCCGTGCAGCAGGTGAAGCTTCCGGGGCGCAAGAGCCCGTAAACAAGCGAGTGCGCACGGACTGAGCCACTCATCATTAGCCCGGACAGTTGTCTGAACCTAAATTCGTATCGTAATGAGGGGCACCATGAGTCAGCCGGATTTGCAGTGCATTGGTATTGATGTGGCTAAGGCCACGCTGGACGTGGCCTCTACAGAGGAGATTATTCCTTTCACCGTCAGTAATCACACTGCAGGTTTTGAGGTAATTACTAACAAAATCAGCGGACTAAATATTTCTTTGATTCTGATGGAGGCCACCGGAGGCATGGAGGCGGAGCGCAGCGACAACCTTTTTCATTCCTGCAGTGATGCCGCCATGACCGGCGACATCAGAGGATCGGCAGCTGCATACCGGGCAGCGCTATGCCCCTTTCTTCTCGAGCAAGACAGCATCGATGGCATCTCGAGATGCCACCAGTTAAATCCCTCGTTTGCATCATGATGGTCTTCGGCATACTCCATGGCCGCCGCAATCTCATCCGGCGTCATATCCGGGTTAATGCCGAGAAAGTCCTCTGCCAGCCAGAAGGTGCCGCAGCACAGCTCGTCATCGCCGACTGCGGCCAGCCGCGCCCTGAATTCCCGTACGGTCATTGCTCTCATTACCTGCCCGGCGGGTTGTCCCGCCGCCTCCGGTTTTCTGATGATCAGGCAGGGTCTGTTTCAACACGTGCGGCAGGGATGGTGTCGGCACAGTGGCGCAGCAAATACCAGCTGAGACTCGTATCCGCATCGAGCGAGGCGTCGGCCAGCGCGATTGTGGCCAGCACCTCGTCGGGCGTCAGCTCTGGTGCCACGTCTTCGAAATCATCAGCTACCCACAGGTGCACCACGCAGGGTGTATCGGGTTCAAAGCGCAGCAGCTGTTGGGCCAGCTGGCCAGTGGTGAGAAGTTGATTCACGATTACTCCGGTCTACAGGTTGCACGGCATCAGCGCCGTGACGTCACGGCAGCCGGGCTATGGCGCAGGACGCAGGGTCGAAGGACGAAACCGCACGCGCCGCCTGAGCGGACTGAATGTCCCGCGAAGGGCGGGGAACGGGTGAGTCGTGAGGCAAAGCCTGCCTTGCGGACGAAGCGGCCCGGCTAAGGTGAAGTCACGGCGTAGCCCGACAGACGGAGGAAGATTGCATGCATTTTTTGTATGTTTTAATCCGAATATGACTGCGCTCATGAAAATCGGGCGGCAGCCGAAGATATGATGTACACAACAGACAACTGCGAGTCACTACTCATGGCCAGAGCCCTGCCCCCGACCTATCTTCCCGTTTCCCCTTCCTGCCTGACAGAAAAGCTCCGTGAAATTGCGGACATGCTGGAAGTCCGCAGCCCGTTTATCCGCGCGGCAGAACGGCACTGCGCCACGGGAAGCCGCGGCGAGCCTTTAACGATTATCCGCATCGAGATTCAGGAGCAACCTGAGTAAGTCAGATATTTACGGTTAAAGTAAGGCGGATGACTGGCTCTGGCAACTCCATGCGCAGGGCCATATCAGTGCGGCACCTTCCAGGGCTTAAATTATTTTATGCACCGGGCACTTAAATATAAACTCGTACGACTCGCCTCTACCGATTAACTGAATGTCAGGTGACATCGGATATACAGGACGCCAGGTCCGGGAAGCGCCGCTTCGAACAAAAAGATTTATATTTAAGCACAGCGCCAGTGTGAAAGTGGCAGCATATTTTCGCTTCGGCAATCAGTCAGTCATTGGAGACGGAAAAAATAAATGAGAGAGTTAATGAACATATTCTCTGCAGGAAGCTCGTTATTGAGAAAAACCATTGCGTAGATCCTCTGGCTTTACTGCACCTGAACAGGATTTAGCAGTCTGCCTACGGGTGCGCCCTTTCGGAATCGGATGCGCATTACATGCACCGTGCTTCTGACAGTACGAGTTACCTGCTCTGACCCGGGAGCAGGCCAGAGTGAGAGATATTTTCTCAGGATGGAATTTACAACATCAATATATCAGAAAAATATCAGCCACTTATAATAAAATGAAAAGATTCAATTTATTTATCCTTATTAATCGATAGCCGATAACTATGCACCTCATTTAAATCCTTCCCCGCCATTTGCTATAATAACAACATGGTTAAAATTATTCTCATTCATTTCTTAAGCGAGGTGTAAACGTGTTGTACAGCGAGGACATGACCGGTCACGCAATTATTGGTGAAGCAGCAGTCAATCTTGCCGTGCGTGAAGAGGAAATATCCGTTGATGCTCTCCTGACGGAGCTGAACATTATGCTCAAAGCAGAGAAAACCAGCAGCCGCAGCCGGCGCATCAGCGATGCCATCAGCTGGCTGCGCGACTTCCGGACCGTCGGTTCACGCGGGGGCGCCGGTAAGAAATGGATGCTGTCTGATGCAGACAGCCACAGTGCCGGCGGCGAGTCCACCATTCGCCTGCAGGCTGATGATGAAGATGAAATGAGATAACCACAACCTTCAGGAGCGGGCGCTCAGCGTCCGCCTTCACCTGACTTCGTAAGATGACTGCCTGCGCGCGCCATCATTAACGAAGCGCAACCCAGCGCCTTTTAACCTATAATTTCTCTGTTATCGGGTACGTTCCGCAGATGCAGAGCTCCCGGCCACACATTAACAATCCGCAACACCACTTTTACCGCCGTCATCCGCTCAGGATGCTCCGGCAGGGACCTTCACAGCATGAAAAATACCAACTCAGTGACCACAATCCGCACCCGCCTGCAGAGCAGCGGCGACGCGCTGGCGGCTGAAAGTCAGGAGCTTGAAGAGGCAATACAGGCGATCCTGGCCTCAGGCGGACAGCTGTCTAATAAAACGCTCATCATCCACGTCATTCGCGACCTTGAGCAGGAGCGTGACGCGCAGAGACAGGCGGTGCTGCGCAGCGTGCTGGAGCTTATCGTCAGTCACACGCCGGATGACGCCGGCGGGCAGGCCTTTTAACGCCTGCGCGACAGGGCTAATTCAGTTAAGTTTGGCGGCAAAAATCCGGATGGCCCGGCTGCAGGCCTCGCGCATGGCCATATCGGTACCGGACTCCTTCAGACGCCACAGCGTGCCGATAAGTTCGTGCGGGCTGACTGTCCCGCCCCTGTGCAGTACCTGCCTGATGGCCAGCCCGACGGCTTCGTGCATCAGTTCCTGTATTTCATTTTCGGTTTTCAGATGCGCTCCGCTTATTGGGGATATACACAGTGTATCGCGATAAGCGGCGCGCAGATATAAGCACCAAAAAAAACCGCCCGGAGGCGGTTAAATCAGCGGGGTGGCGCCCCGGTCGGGCGGAATGTCTCTGTCGCCGCCCGGCACCTCGTCTTCATGACCGGGCGCCGGCTCGTGGTCCGGCAGCGGGGTCGCATCGTCAGGCATCGGCTGGTCAGACATGCTATTTTCCGCCCTTCTGCTTCATGGTATCGCTGTCCCTGGTGTCTTTATTGTTGCCCGCAGGCAGCTTGCTGTGGTCGGCGTCTTTGCCATCCTTCACATTTTTATCGTTACGGTCAGCCATGGTTACCTCCGTCACCCGGTATCGGGTAACGTTAAGTTTAGCCGCGTGACGGTACCGGAAGGTGAACAAATAACCGGTCTGTGACTTAAGCGTAAAAACCGCTCATTGCGCGGGCGGTGAAAGCGAGGCGTCCCGCGCTTCAGTCATGCTGTCGTCCACGCACAGGCGGCAGATGCAGGCCCGCATCTTCAGCTGCTGTGACGCGATCTGATACGCGTGCCGGTAGTTCACGGCCGAGCCCAGGAACTGACGCTCCGGGTGGTCCTCAAGGCACACGCAGCCCTTCACGTGCAGCTGGTCCTGCTGCTCCATTCTGAGCAGATAATAAAACTGCCACATAAGCGGCCTCCTTCCATGATAAAAGGAGCAATGTATGCCTGAATATATAACGGTGGAATTAATTTCTGATGCGATTTAAGCACGGGATATGCGGAGAGTGTCGTCCCTGACAGGTTCTCCGGCCGGTACACGCCTGAGCGCGACCGCTGAGGTCATCTTCATCGTCGTCTTCCGGCCAGAGCCGGACTACGTCCTTTGGCGTCAGTTCTTCTCGTCGTTCAGGCCCGCAAGGGTCTGCAGGTACGGCACGTGCCGGACGGCCTGCTCCGGCTCGTGGAAGCTCTTCAGCCAGCTTCTGGCTTCGGATATTTCAGTGAGCCGGTTATCGCTGCCGCCGGCCTCCGCCATGTGTCCGAGCTCGGCAATAAGCGATTGCACGCTTATTTCCTTTTCGCCCAGCGCCAGGCTCAGTGCCGCCTCGCCAATAATGACGTGCCCTTTCCCGTCGTGTTGAATAGACAAATTTACTACCTCCGTTTCACGTTGATGACAGCCTCACGTCACACTGTAGTCGCGGATGGTGAAAGCGCCCGGAGTTTATTCTGAAATTAGCCGTATCCGTAATAATTTATATCAGGTAGTGTGGTAATGAGACTCTCCGCGCGACGAGTTCCTCTCAAGCCCGCGCAGTTAAACCTCCGGCCCTGCCAGACAGGCTTTCTCCCCTGACGGACGCAATTTATGCCGTTCCATACAACTGATACCGTCTGCGGTATCGTGGGCGTGCTGCCTGAAACCCTGCGACGCTGGCGGCGGGCAGGCCTTATATCCCCGCCCTCAAAAGAAGGGTACTCGGACGCCCAGCTGGCGTGTGCGCTGCGCGTGCTGGATCTGACCGCCGGAGGCAATACGCTGTTTGACATTCACGCGACGCTGCGCTGGCCGGGGCTGGCGCTCAGGGGCGGCTGGACATTCCGCGAGGAGGATATGCTGTAGCTGCTCCACCGCCACACCGATGACGATGTGCGCCGGGAAATGCGCATGATGGCCACGGACTACTGTACCGACGACTTCGTTAACCGCTGCCTGCGGCCGCTCAATCTGTGGCTGCGCAGCGATGCCAGTGAAGGCGCCACGGAACGACAGGGGCGCTTCCATGCGGCCGTACTGGCGCAGTGGAGCCTGATGGCTTCGGCGTCAGCGCGGCGTGCGGCCATCCCCCTGTTTCTGGAGGCGGTCAGCGTCACGGACAGCACTGAAATCTGAATGGAAGCCATCCGGCTGACGGGCCAGGGGTCCAGGGTGGGGGTTAATAATGCATGCAGCGGCATCCCTGCGAGCGCCCTGAGGCGCCACGACTATCACCTGATGTGGTGCGGTAACGGCATCAGTGCAGCGATGCGGGACCACTTCCGCCTGAGCCTGGAGCGCGGTGAGGCCATTATGCTGACCGGCGCCCACCGGCGGCTGGTCAGCAACGCTGATGCGCTGACAGCCGTCGCATAAGGTCGTCACCGTTCTTTCTGAGGTTTCACTGGTAGCATTCTGATACCTGCCCGCTGATACCTCTGCGCGGTGCAGCCTGCGCTGACCCGTAAAGCTCCGGTACGAGCCAGACCCGGCTACCGGTCCGGTTTGAGAAAGCGCGGCCGGCTGCTATGGTGCCCGTGACAATCTGCGGCAATACGGAGCCTGAAATGCTTACAACCATAATTTACCGGAGCCACCTGGCCGATGACGTGCCCGTCAGCATTCTGCCGGACATGGTGAAGAAGGCCAGCCTGCTCAACGCCCGCCATCAGGTGACGGGCATCCTACTGTTTAACGGCACGCACTTCTTCCAGATCCTGGAGGGCCCGGAACAGGGCGTGCTGGACATCTACGGCCGCATCTGCGCCGACCGGCGCCATCACAACGTGGTTGAGCTGATGCGCGACTACTCGCCGTCGCGGCGCTTCGGCAACCACGGCATGGAGCTGTTCGATCTGCGCCAACACCCCCGCGGCAGCGTGCTGCAGGCGGTGCTTGACCGCGGCACCTCTAAGTACCGCCTGACCTATGACGATCGCGGCCTGCAGTTTCTGCGAACTTTCGTGGAGGCCCGGGAGAAAGAAAACTACTTTGAGGTTCTGCCCGCCGACTACTGGGACTTTGTGCCGGATGAGAACGGGTCACCGGCCCCCGCCGCGGGCGTGACCTTCCGCCCGGTGGTCGACCCGCTCGGCCGTGAGGTCACGGCCCTTGAGGCCATACCCGATGATGCGCCGGAGGGGCTCTCCGGCGATGCGATGTACGTACATAATCTCGCTGCGGTCACCGGGGCGCTGCACAGAGCCGGCAGGTCATGCCCTGACGACATGATGCTCTACCTCAGCATTCTGCCCGGGACGCTGGTATCCGTTCCGGATGCCGTTGGTCGGATTGTCCGCGCCATCGACAGCGCTGAACTGGTGCCGCAGCAAATCATACTGGGCGTCAGCGAGACGGAGGTGATTTCTCAGCTGGAAGCATTTTCCGCAGCGGTGCGGCAGCTGAAGCAGGCCGGCATCAGCCTCTCTGTCGATAACTTCGGTGACGGCTCCGCCGGGCTGTCTCTGCTGGCGCACGTCCAGCCGGACCGCGTACGCATCGGGGCCGCGATCGTGCGCAATATTCACCGCAGCGGACCCCGCCAGGCGGTGGTGCACGCGGTGCTGCGCTGCTGTTCTGCGCTGGAGATTAACGTCATCGCGGCGGGCATCGAGCAGCCGGAAGAGTGGATGTGGCTGGAGGCGGCAGGGGTCACTGATTTCCAGGGCGCGCTGTTCACCGCAGAGGGGGCGGCCGTGGCCTGGCCGGAAACCCGCGAGGCCGTCTGAGGCGCAGGAACAGAACAGGGGCCCCCGGGCCCCGTATGATTAACAGGACGCGGCACGGTGAGGCGGAAGCTGCGTGGCCATAACGGCCGCGGGCACATCAGCCTTTTCCTGCCGCAGGGTTCTGCCGCGGTTGGCCTTTTCAAGCCAGGTGCGGAAATGCGTCATCATGGCCGCCGCATGCTGCGCGTCCGGCGTGCGGTAAATCAGCAGCCGGCTTTTGGTCTGGTTTGAGAAGTCGAGGGCATAAATCTCGATGACGGCCTCGCGCTGCTCGCTTTCAATTGCTGTGAAATGCATGTCAGGCCAGCGGTTCACCTTCAGCATAAACTCACTTAAAATCATTTTTTTTCCTCTTATTGTTTTAAAATCGGTACTCTTTTCACTGGTCCGCCCAGTGTAGAATGGGTTGCGGACTCTGCAAGCCGTCAGCGAGTTATTAAGCGTAAAGGTTTCGTAATCTCCCTGTTTTCAGCACCGGAGATAACTGCAGCATGCGCCAGCAGGAGATATCCGGCAATCTGCCGGTGGGCTATCAGTGCAACAGGCAATAACACACAGGAGAGGCAACCATGCTCAGCGAAAACAGGCTCCGTCACATCGCCGGCGATCCGGACAGCCATGACGCGGAGGCCGTCGCGATGGCGCAGGAGATCCTGCAGCTGCGCCGCACGCTGGGCGCGCCCTGGGCCGTGGTACAGCCGCTGGGCGAGCTGTATGTGGAGGACGGGAACGCGGCCATGATCTGGCCGGCGAGTCTGGCGGAGCGCGGCGACGTCTGCCTGTACCGCCTGGAGAAGCCTTCTCCGGTGGCGGAAACCGCCCCGCCCGCAGCAAAGCAGCGCGGCCGCAGAAAGAAATTACCGGCGCCGGAGTAAGGTATTTTCAGGACAGCATACCTCTGCCGGACAGCGCTGACGCTGCAGCGCAAAAGTTTTCTACAGGTTCTTCTCCCCCGTTAATGTCCGGACCCGCTGCGCTGTGGTAAGCTCTGCGCCCGAAACCTGCCGCCGGAAAACCCCATGAAAAATGACTTTGAAGAAAAAATGGCCGACATCATGATTGGCGAGGCCGTCACCGCGCTGCTGGAAGAGGACATCGCCATCAGCTGGGCCGTCCTGACGGACCGCCTGCGGGCGGCGATTGAGCATGAAACGGATGAAGACCGCGTTCGCGCAGGGCTGCGTGCCATTGAAGAGGTGCGGCGGGAAATGCAGATTCGCGCCGCTGAAAAGACCGGGGTGCACGGCACTGACGGTATGTCAGCGCAGAAGCTTCACTGAAGTCGCCCGGGGCGCTGCCGTATCCCCGGGGTCGCCTTTCTGATATACTGTATACTTATCCACCTTACGGACGGAGGTCATATGAACGATGACACCACCGCCGAAGATATCTACGCCGTTATCGGAACGGTCGTGGCGCGCCTTCTTAAGCCGGACCAGTACCTCACCCTTCACGAAATCACCAGCGCCCTGCACAGCATGGGCGAAGCGGCAGGCACTGCCGGGATGCGCGAAAGCTGCGAACGCGCCGTCAGGCTGCTGGCTCAGCAGATGCACTGACCTTCAGACTACTCCCGTTCTGACGATCACTCCTCGCGCAATGACGGTGAGGTGCCACACTGATAAATGTGAAATTGTTTAAACCGGGAGATGCCTGTGAAAGTCTGGATTGCCGTTACCCTCGCCGCCGCCGTGAGCTGCTCCGTATGGGCCTCAAAAGGGGGATTTGACTCTCCGGCTGCTGTGGCATCTGCGCATACTGCGCAGTAGAATTAATATCAGAAGCCTTCGTCGTCAGGCGTTTTGCCCACCACGATTTCCAGGGCGCTGCGCAGCACGTCAAGCTCGACCACGTCTGAAGTGCTCTCCAGCTCGGCGATAAGATAAAGAATGATCGCTTTGCTGGTGACCTTTTTGCCGTGAATAACGATGTCGCGGATGACGGCGTCCAGCACGGCGGTCTCGGCGGCCAGCGCGTCGCCGCCGCTGCGGAAGTGCTGGATGATATCGGCTTCGGTGGTGGTGTGATGTTCGTTAAGCTGCATAGTGTTATCCGTCAGGCCCTGCGGGCAAAAGTGGCCAGGCTCAGTGCCTGAAATAAAAACGGCCACCCTCCGGTAGCCGCATCCTGCGGGCGTCCTGCCACTTTCCGTCTGAAACGGAAATCTCTGCTGAGGTTCAGTGCTTGCGACCATTGTCAGGTGCGGGCTCAGCATTAAAAGCCAGAATTGCTGCATCACGGCTGCTGCTTACTTGAGGAAGAGTAGCTTCAACTTCATGAATAGCCATCATAATTGCTTCCAGTCGTTCGGCGTTCTGCTCGATCTTTGTCATGGACTTAAGCACGCCAATCAGCCTGACGGCGCCAATGTCATCGCCGCTGTCAAGCATAGTTATGACAGCATCACCCAAAACTATATCGACCAGTCTTTCTGATTTACTTCTTTGCATACCCGCGCCTTATGGTGCCTGTCATCCGGACAAAGTGCCGGTCGCCCAGTCCGGACGGCCCTTGTATGCATGCTGCGGGGCGTTTTTACATGGAAACTGAAACTTAACGCTCGAACAACATACCGATAAGCGTCTGGTAATGACGCTCTTCTTCCAGGCTGGATGCCACTTCAAGGCGACATAACAGCTTGGTGCAGATGGCCTTACGGTTAAGGTTCTTGCCTGCGCGCAGGATTTCAACGACAATCTGCCCCAGCGTTTCCTGCTGGGTCGGCGCCGATGCCTTGCTAAAGTAATGCGCAATGTCGCTGGCGGAATCCGGGAATCTCGTATTGCTCTGACGCATGGTGAACCTCTCAGTGGTTAAAATGTAGTCGGCTCTGTCTGACCGTAAAGTTATACAACTAAATCAAACTTGTACAGCAATTGTGTTGTTGTACAGCTTATATTTTTGTGCAAAAAGTGCTAGATGTTACTAAACAGTAACTTAGGTGAGTATCAGCGCGCGAATGATGAGCGGGTTAACGAAGGGGTTGTACAACAGTCAGAACAGCATGCTCAGCTCAGGGGCCGGGGTACAGGGAAGAAGCCTGCCCGGTATCATCCGAACAGGCGGGGGATGCCTTCAGTGCGCTGAGCCGCGGCCTGATGCGGTAATCCATCTCAGCTCGTCCCGGTTGCCCGGTAATGACTCAAACCTGCGGAGCCAGCGTTTCGCCCCTCTTATCTGCACGCAGCGCGCAGGATTTTCCTCTGCAGCGGCCATCTCAGCCAGCTCGCGGATAAGCGAGCCAACGGTAATGTCCGCATTATTCATCGCCAGATGAACTGCCGCTTCGCCAATAATCATTTGGTTCTGGTCATGGTCATTATCAGGCATGCTTTGCTCTCCCTCCGCTTTATTACGGTATTTCAGTGTAGTCACTTAACGGACTGAAAACCGGTTCCGTTTAAATACTTTCCGCGCATTATCCCGTCAGTCAGAATTACGCTCAGCCGCACAGCAATAAAAAACACCCTGAATTCAGATGCATGACAGATTATCAGAGGTAAATATCGGAAAATACTGAATAAAACTTATGTGTAGTCTGAAATCGTTTTCATCCTGAGATGCAGCCTGAGCATGTGAATGTTTCGGGATTTAATCTCAGAAGAGGACTTAACACGGCCTGATAAATATGGATGATAAGCCAGCAGGTTACTGGCTATTAATATGCGCCATATATCAGAAAAATCAGGGGGGTAAGCTCGGTTGATTATTCTACTTCAACCTCAGATATAATTTGGAAATGCATATTTCCTAATTAAGCGCGCCGGGATTAAATTTACTTCCGGCGCGCGTCCGTGTGGTTTTATTTAAACTTCAGGTTTTGGGCTCCGCCGGCTGATAAGTCCGCCTTTACGACCGGCCTCGCGCGCGCGATCGGGACAGTTTTTGAAGTTACCGCCGCTGACGGCGCCGCCTTTGCTGCCCGCTTCAGAGGCGCGTGCCGGGTCGGCCGCGAAGTTTCCGGCTCCCCCGCGTCTTGCTGTTGTCATGATGTCTTCCTCAGTTAAAAGATGTCCTGTATTTCATGAAGTTATATTGTGGCACGTCTGTACAGGGCTGCCCGCCTTCAGGAAACTTTTTTTCAGGACCATGATGGCGGACACGCAATACTGGGTGGCTGAACCTGAAATGCGGGCCCGCTGGACCCTCACGCTTGCGACTTCAGCGATATGCGCCAGGCTGTGTGTGCGGAACGGCGCGTGACATCCCTCCGGTGGAGAGTTGTTCTGCAGGCGTGCCGTGCCGCATTCATATTACTTCTGCGCAGCGTTCAGGGGGTGCGTGCTGATGACAACCCGTCGCCGCAGATGGCTTTCAGGCTCCGCGCCCCAGCAGAAGGCGGCCCAGTGACCGCAGAACGCCAGCCAGCTGCGCACCGGGTGCAGACAGCCCGATTCACCTGTGCCGTCCCACACGTATACGTAGTGCTCCGGGTCGCGCAGCGCCCAGGCCACCATCCCCTCCCACATCACTTTTGCCGCGTTGGTCTGCGCACTGTCGGTAATGATGATCGACCAGCGATGCAGAAAATGGCAGAAAAAACGCCGCGCCAGGCCGTGCACCGCCCCCTCATGCTGAGGCTGGCGGGTGCGCCATACCATAACCTGTATGCAGGCGCGCTCCGGCGAGGTGAAGTCTTCGGTTTCCTCCAGCCGCACCGCATAAACGGTCTCCGGATCACGCTCCTGCGTGACCAGCCTGAACTGTCGCTCTGCTCTGTTCTGCCAGAGGGTGTAGCCAAACGGCGTCACAAACCCGGGCAGCGTAAAAGGCTCTGCGTCGCGGGCAAGAAAGGCGCGGGTATCGGCCCGGTTGGTGTCTTCCGGATTCAGCACCTGGCTGAAGCTGGTGTCGGGCAGGGTAATGGGCATGCTGTCGTCCGCCGTTACTTTTCTATTCACTTAGCCTCCCTGATAACCGGAGCGTTAATTTATACCGCTGAATTGTCTGCAATAATGGGTGGTGCTGTTTAAAAGATAGAGCACCGCAGGATTACTGCTGTACACGCGCCTGTGCATCGGTTACTTTGCGCCCGACCTCATTCACTACGCACGGGTATTTGATGCGACAGTACGGACTACCACCGGAAAAAGAAGCCGGATTGACCGGCTATTTCAGCCAGGTCACTCACCCCTGCCAGATTGAGCTGCTGGGCCGCATCACCGTTGAAATCCTGCGTCAGGAGCGGCGGCTGACGCGCACCGCCTTGTGCCTGAAACTAATAGGGTGCCTCGACGGTGCCGACGATGAGGCCGAGAGAGAACACCTGAAGGTTCTTCTCAGAATGCTGTTTAATCGCTGAGCCTGAGGGGTAACACCGGGAGTTCACCGGTCACGAAACGTTCGTCCAGGGAAGAGAGCGGCAAACGGAATGCCGTGCAGTCATGGCGCATAACAACGGTTCGCAGATGCCGGTTACAGATAAACCAGACCTCGTCGCGGTCGTTGGAAAGAATGAAATACGCGTCAGACGTTTCCGAAGGATTAAAGCATCCCAGCGCCCTGTAGGCCGTCGTGAGGCTGAACCCGCTCAGCAGCGGCAGCGGCCGCGGCCCGCCGGGCAGTTCTTCCACCCTGAGATACAGCCCCTGTTCCATCCAGAGCATGGCCACCTCCGTAGCGCCTCTTCATTCTTCAGTAAAAGTTACGGTGCCGGGTGCCTCCCGGTGATTCAGAAAGGCTACCACCTGAATCGCGCTTTTGTTCCTGCTGTACCTGTGTAGCCTGGCCCCGTCGCATAGAGGGATTCACCGTGTTCAGAGCATATCAGCCAGTCGGCTTTGTTTTCTGACATCACAAAAAATAGTGAAGCAGGACGTTATCTACTGCTGCACCCATTGAATCAAAAAACATGAATTTATTTTTCATAAAACTACCGGATACATTTGGGAGAATGTGATTCTGGTTAACAATGCTCGCCAATTGACTGACAAAGAGAAGGAATTAACTGAAATGATTATGCTGAGAAAAAGCCCGATGGCGGCCAGGTTGTTCTGATTAGTCAGGTCAATAGGGGGGAAGCGGAAAAACCAGCCCATTTCGGACCAGTAAGCACTTGTTCTGAAGCCAGATAATATCACCTCGGCACTACCAGTGTTCCGCACTGGCCCCTGCTTCCGGACAGCTGCGAAGCGAAAAATCTGGACAAATCGCCAGGTCTGGAAAAAAATCCCGGGACGGTACTCGGGAAAAAGATTCAGTTTCCATTAAACCCAAATCCGGAGGAGTTCCGGACCGGGAATAACTATAGACAGAATAGAAGGCGTGTCAAAATTTTTCGATAAATCATGTTCTTGGCAAATGCGCATGGAATATTTTCTTTCAACATGCAGCAGGCTTACCCGGCCTTATGAATGTATGCAATACATTCTTTTTTAAAACTTCGAACCCTGTACGCAATATCCTGAACGAATAGCACCGAGAGCCAACCACAATAAGTAGCCCCGCCCGGCAGACTTTGTGCGCAGATTTCATGACTCACCGTCACAAGGAGCTGTTTTATTCACACCCGTACAATCAGGCAGTACGTTACTCGTGGTCGGACCTTAGCTGTGAATACCTGACCCCGGCAGATTTTTTTTCACCGGGCTGTCGAGATCCCCTCAGGCGACTACACTCTGATGCGCCTCAACGCCCTAACTCACCTGCAGGCACTTACCGGAGGCATCACCCTTCCCCGCCGCCGGTATGGAAGGTATATCCGGTGCATTGCATTAAGGTGTGAATGTGAATTCTCAGCCTGTAACCCTTCTGCCGCAGAAAAGACTGGCAGCGATAAGCTCCGGATTGTCAGTCTCAGTCCACACCGGATTAATTAAATGCGTACTTAACGATACCGCTATGCCGGACGTGCTGACGCTCTGGAAAAATTATGCAAAGAGTTACCGCCCTGACGTTACTGAGATATAAGCACTGGATGGATGCCGGGATGCTCAGCGCCATTGCCGAAACGGACGCGCGCCGTTTCCGCGCTGAACACCGGGAAATGCTCAGGCTCATGTACCACATGCACGCCACTGGCATGCTCATTCGTGCCAACCTGAAGGGGGAAGCGCCATCCCGGCCGAATATCAGACCGCGCAGGCCGCCTGAGCAGGCAGTCCTGGTGCCGTGCATGCTGGCCTGCTCCGGCTGGTTCATTGAATATGCGGCCGGCATGACGGCGGAAGCCTGGGATCGCCCCATCATTTATCAGCGCAGAGACGAAAAGATGGCGCAGACAAGCCCCCTCAGCCTTATCGAGCAGGTGATACTGCATGGTACGCGACACCGCGGCGCGGTGAGCTGGCTTATCAAAGCGTGTGGCATTCAGCCCCCTCAGGACGTGGTGTCACATTTTCTGCGTAAACAGCTGACGTCTTTCGACACAAGGGGCTGAAGGAATGGCGATAATCCCAAAGTTTTGCCGCAAATCCGGCCGTATCGACAAAATCGGGCGAAATAAGGCATGAGGCCTGCTAATCAATTGCTGATGAAATTTCAGCAGAAAAGTTATCGGACTTACATCTGGGGGTTTCCGGATGAGAACATTCCGAAGGAAAGCGGCCTAATCTTAAATAACAATCTTTGTAAATTATAGGGTTACGGATTAGGCAATGCGATGTTAGATTGGTGTGCGACATTAGCAGTGCTTAACCCCACCTCTGCGAGAGAGCGTTGTTCCGCGGTGAACAAAACAGGCCCACTGATACTCATTAAGTGGGCTTTTTTTTGATAAAAATTTTTGCTCATTACGGTCAGTCATTTCAATTTTAATCCCCTCAGTTTCAGTGCCATTCTTCGTCTGCGTCACACAGCAAATAAACCGTTTTGTCCTTAATCCGGGGTTTTGATGAGTTATATTTTTCACCGCCGCGAGCCGGAAGATAAAAAGATCATTGTGGTAAATGAACAATGGCAGATTACATACTGGATGCTCACTTTACAGACTACGCAGGATAAGCTGGTGAAAGCACTTAAAACGGTGGGCACAGACCCGGAAACCGTTAAGCGCTATCTCCTACACTGAGCTTTCTGACTTACCCACCTCCCGGTGGGTTTTTTATTTATATCGGGCTGCCTGTGAGTGCAGCGTGACTGTACCCGGACAGTTCCGGTGACACGCTCTTCGTATTAAGTCAGGCTGGCTGTAAGGGCATTAGTCGGAAGTTGGATCAGAAACAGAGAACTCTGAAATAACAGTTTAACCACAACGCTACTTCCTCTTTGTGCTCAACCCTGCAGGCCAGAATGGTGGGCACCCTCAACTCAGGTTTCAGTCGACTCTGTAATTTCTTACGGCCATCCTGCATCTATGGTTCAATGGGGGCCATTATATTCACAATGGACGTCTTTAAATTCCCCCCTCGACATATCATACGTCGAAATCAGCATTCTTCCGGAAGCAAATGCATTTCTAAGGATTCAAAGTGCACCGCCAGGACAACCATACCTGCAGACATGGCAGCTAACTGAAATTGATTACGTTTCGATAAAAGCAATCTCAATCGTCAGCCTGATTCAGGTCTTTTCGGGCAGGCTGACAGCCGTCGTATCAATGGCTGGAACCGGGACACAATATCAGCTGTTTTTTGCGGAAAAAATAACCCTACCGACTATGTTGATGAGAGAAGCCACAGGTGCAGCGCTGAGGGGATACGACCGCGTCGCATATCATGCGTGAACATACCCCCTGTCTCTGAGTTCGGGTAACGCGGTTATTTTATTCGGGCTAAGAAGAATCCCCCCTGCTGCTGAAAGCGCTCTGCCTGAGTGCCGTCATAGCGGGAATTTCCGGCACGCTGCTCCCACGCATACTTCGCACATGACAGTTCATACAGGGTTTTCCGGACGGTCATCGGGACAGTGAAACACCATAGTTGGGGCACAATAGAAAGTGCAGTAATTGCACTTTTTCAGGTTCTTTCAAAAGGAGAGCACATGACAGGATGGCATCTTAGGCTGTGGCGCAGGAGTATGCTCTGGAGCCGGGAGCGCGCGGCGGCAGAGCTAGGCGTGAGCCTGCGTACGTATAAAAGCTATGAAAATGCAGAAGTGATTAAACGCGCGGTGGCCCTGGCAACGGTGACGCTTTCGCTTACCGGTATGATGCCCGCACTCAGAACTCAGCAGCTGAGCGCAGAACGTCTGCTACAGCTCCTTGGCGAGATGACGGAAAGCGTCAGTACGGAAATCTGACCGGGCCAGCGTGAACTGACCGTGAACGAAGAACAGGAAACAGCGAATAAAAAAATCCCGGGCGGCTGGCCCGGGAGCAACAGGAGTGAGCACTTCCGGTCTGAGGCCGGTGATGTTGGATCCTGAGAGTATGTCAGCTATTGCAATACGTCACACTGGTGTTGGCACGAGGAATAACACACGCGATAAGAATAGCGCCCGACGCGTTTTTATTTGCCAGGAAGCGTCTGATTTAACAGGGCGAGGTGCCGGTACGGTTACAGTTTATTAATCGCCCTGGTGAAATCGGGGTGAGAAATTCCGTACCGGCACTGGAAAATTTAGCATACTCACCGCGTTCAGGTATCGCGGTCTACGGGTAGCGAAACGCCTTCCCGCCACAGCTGCCACATGGCCTGCCTGATGCTCCAGAATCCGGGCGAGTAAAACACGCGCCCAAGTTTCTCTGCGATGGCCGGCGTCCCGGCTTACTATCGCACAGCAGTGACCAGACATCCCGCTGTGCCAGACCGGATTTCAGACAAAGTGATTTTATCGTCATGTCATGTTCAGCGAGCAGGTAGGCCAGAAAGCGGCCGGGCGAGGTGCGGCCATCCATAGAGCCCAGGGGTCCGTGAGGGTGATAGCCCGAGCATAAGAGGACATCGGCAGCTGCACAAGATCTGTACCACAGATTGTGAGAAATCCGCTGCAAAACTCACACTGGGGGACAGAGGTGAGATTAAGGTGTGGCGAAAGTGGGATAGCAGGCTGCAGAAACAGAAAGGCCCGGAATAAATCCGGGCCATCTGGAACCAGTGTGGCGTCATCCTGACACCGAGCTTGCCGTGTCATTATAGCGGGCTTTAACAGAGTAATATGTCAGGACATAGAAAAGTTTGTCTTCCGGTAAGATTTTAGAATGTCTTATACGCTTACCCGGGCAGATTTGTACCGCTTTATTCAGGCAAGGCCTGCCGTCTCAATGGTTCTTCCTGACCGGGAAGATGCCGGTTGAAACTCTGTTACTGGCATGGAGGTAAAGGGGATGAGTACGGGATATGTTTTTGAAAAAGCCCGGGGCGGACCCGGGAATAATTCAACGATTCACCTAACCATTACTGGATCTAAAGACACAGTGCAATAATCATGGTCTGTACGTACCGGCTGTCAAATAAATCCGCAAAATAAATCCGACATTTCATCCCTTAATGACCGTTACTCTGCGCTTTTACACCCCGCGTTTTCCATGCAAAAAAGTCCCTTCAGATGCCCGGCCGGATGTTTCAATTTGTTAGTTTTAAAAATAATGCAGATAAATAACCTACAGTTTGTAGTGTGTATCCGTCAGGTTGGCGGGTAAAACTCACTAAGAGCAGACCAAACTAAGGATTAACTATGGTTGATAAATCAGAAGTTCTGGACCATGCCCAGGTAGTGGACGTTAACGGTGAGCATGTGGGTATCGTTGACCATTTTGAAGGCGATGACAAAATCAAACTGGCAAAAAGTGACCCGGAAGCCGGTGGCCAGCACCACATCATTCCTTTCAGCTGGGTGAAGGAAGTGGATGACAATAAAGTGATTCTTTCCAAATCCAAGGATGAAGTCGAGAGCGAGTGGCAGGCCTTCTAAGCAAACCGCCGCGGCAGAACGCCGCGGCAAACTTTTAACGCTTTATAGTTATTACTGCAAAATCCCCTGGTACTGAACACATCATTTTTTCTCACGCATTTATATTCTGATGTACTCCCGTAAAATCCGCCATCTGAAACCAATATTTTATTTTTTGTCCATATGACAGATTTTTCTTCTGGTGAATGCAGCAGTTGCGTCTACAGTGAATCCTGAGGTTGTTATTTTCCCGAAAAGGAGGATTTGCTGTGTTTTATCACGACGATGAGAAAGGCCATATCATTATCGGAGAGGCAGCGGTCAGCCTGGCGGTCGCCGGCCAGGACATTTCGGTGGAGTCCCTTATAAAGGAGCTCTCCGTAATGGCTGAAGGTGACGTCAGCGACGCGAAGCTTGCGGAAATCTTTGACGCCAGACGCTGGCTCCAGGGTTTTCGAAAGTACAGCAGTCGTGAGCAGGCCGAGCTGCACTGGATGACGATGACGGGCCAGGAAAACGACGGATAACACAACCAGGAACGTAGACCGGCTCCGGCCGTGACACGACGATGAAAGACCAGCCTCGTATCGGGCGCGCTCTGCGCGTGCCGGCCGGAGAAACTGTCAGGGACGACACCTCCGCACCACTTCAGCTACGCATCCCGTCCTATACCCTTCTGTATTATAAGCATAAGCATTTTTTGCAAAAAAAAAGCATCACATCCTGCAACATATATCTGTACAGCTTTTATTTTTTTGTATAACTTTCCGCGCATCAGCACCCGAACACATTTTAACCGTCCCTTTTACGAGAGAATAATCATGCGCCAGAACAGCCTTAAACCTGAAACTGCGGGAGACATTGCCCGTTACTTTACCGAAGCAAAGCTTCCCTCGCAGCAGGAAACGCTGGGGCAGATTGTGGTTGAAATTCTTCGCAGCGGCGCCGCCCTGAACCGGCCGGCCATCTGCGCGAAACTGGTTCGCCGGCTGGAGCTGGCGGGCGGAGCGGAAGAAGAGCAGCACTACCGTACGCTAATCGGCCTGCTTTTTGGCCGCGAGCAGGCGGTCTGAAGCCCATCTGCTGCAGTGACCGCAGGTTTCATTTCATTGTGGATATCAAATCCGGTGCGGCCTGACCGGATTGAACATCAGCCAGCCGCGTAAGCGGCGGCCGGTACAGGAAGGTGCCCCTCTACTGACACCCGGAAAGCGGTATGTACAGAAATAAAAGCGAAAAAATAATGGATATTGCTATTGGTGAGGCTGTGGCCGGATTGCTCAGCGAGAACGCGCCGGTGTCCGGTACAACGCTGGCGGTCAGGCTGATGGAGATGGCGGCCGGCGAGACCCGCCCGGAAAGGGCTGAAGCACTCCGGATGGCGCTGGATGAAGTTATTGCCGCATTGCCGGCGACGCGCCTGCTGCTGAATCCCGAACTGCTGTTCCTGACCGAAGACAGGCCGCCTCCGGGCACCCGTCAGCACTGAATACCAGCATTCTCCGTCAGGCCGCGGAGGCAGGATGGAGCCTGCAGAAACGGGTCGTCACTGGCGACCTCAACCTTGTTTATCCCGGACGATGGGTTATGCAACAGAACACAACAGAACAAGACATCCTGCGGGCGCTCAGTGAACGTGGCGACCAGCTGGCCCCTGAAACAGAAGTTATCTGCGCCGTACTCGAAGGCCTCAGAGCCCGGGGTGGACGCGTGCTGCGAAAAGACATCATCCTAGCCCTTATAGCGGAGCTGGAGATTACTTCAGACGTAGTCAGGCTTGACGTCCTGCGCGGTGCGCTTGAGATCGTGGTGGGCTATCCGCACGACATTGATGATGAATAGTTAACCCTGCCGCATTTAACGCCCGAAACGCTTCAACCGTCTGACAACAGCCTGCTCTGCAGGCTTTTTTTCGTCTGGTGCCAGAGTGCTCAGGCGAACGTGAGCAGAATGAACGGGGTGAATGCGAAGCGCACTGCTTCGTACCAGGCCGGGCCCGAACGATCCCCCTTCAACACCGAGGCTTCAATCAGTGGATTCAGCCGCTGTGGGAGGCTGGCGATGAACTTAAACCGGCAGTGCGGCAGAATGAAGCCCGGCGGCGGAACGCCGGGCTGTCTGTGTACAGTCAGGAGGCGCCTCCCCGCGGCACCTGACCCGATATCATCATAAGCCCTGTGAAGGGATCCTGCCTGAAATAATATTTTTGCTGCCGCCTCAGCCAGATAAACGCTATTCCCTGACAGCGCGTCAGGCTTTCTCTTGCCAGAAAAATGCCGCTCAATAATATTGTACATAAACACAGTATTATTAAGAGGAGGATTTATGCGTTATTTACGTACAGCACACACCCTTAACCCCGCAAAGTCTGCTAGGAGTTTCCAGTAAAACCGGCAGTGTACAGCTCTGGCCTGACGCTGCTCTGGCTCCCCGTTTTCACACCGCGCGTGCGCGTGCCACTCTATGCCGAGCCGTGTGCGGCAGGGTTCCCCTCCCCCGCCGCCAGATTATGTCGAAAAAGAGCTGGACCTGAACGAGCTCTGCATCCGCCGGCGCGCCTCCACGTTCTTCGTGCGCGCCAGCGGCAGCAGCATGGAGGGCC
Source organism: Pantoea sp. Seng (assembly GCF_009829935.1). Lineage (NCBI taxonomy): Bacteria > Pseudomonadati > Pseudomonadota > Gammaproteobacteria > Enterobacterales > Erwiniaceae > Pantoea > Pantoea sp. Seng. The sequence continues at coordinate 132,732 of NZ_SZZV01000011.1, forward strand.
CTGGGCTTTATGACGGCGACGTCATGGTGGTTGACCGGGCCGAGGAGGCGTCGCACCGTGACATTGTTATCGCTGAGGTGGAAGGTGAATTTACGGTTAAACGCCTGCAGCTGCAGCCCCGGCTCGCGCTGCTACCGATGAATCCGGCCTACCAGGTGATTTATCCGGAAGAGTTGCAGCTGCTCGGCGTGGTCACCTGGTGGTTCAACAGCACGCGTGCGCGTCGGAGGTAACGATGCCAATGTTTGGCCTGGCAGACGTGAACTCGTTTTACGCCAGCTGTGAGGTGAATCGCCACGGATTTAACAGACACCTCAGAGTCATTTAAGATGACTTAAAGAGAGGTGCCCATGAGCGGTAAGCGTTATCCTGAAGAGTTTAAAATTGAAGCAGTCAAACAGGTTGTTGATCGTGGTCATTCTGTTTCCAGTGTTGCAACACGTCTCGATATCACCACCCACAGCCTTTACGCCTGGATAAAGAAGTATGCTCCTGATTCTTCCACTCATAATGCACAGTCAGATGCTCAGGACGAGATCCGCCGTCTTCAGAAAGAGCTGAAGCGGGTGACCGACGAACGGGATATATTAAAAAAAGCCGCGGCGTACTTCGCAAAGCTGTCCGACTGAGGTACGCCTTTATCCGCGACAACAGCCGTTGCTGGCCTGTTCGTTTGCTGTGTCGGGTTCTGGATGTCCATCCAAGTGGATTTTATTTCTGGCTTCAGCAGCCACATTCACAACGTTACCAGGCAGACCAGATGCTGGCCGGGCAGATCAAACAGTTCTGGCTTGAATCTGGCTGCGTCTATGGTTATCGCAAGATCCATCTCGATCTGCGTGATAACGGGCAGCAGTGCGGAGTGAACCGAGTCTGGCGGCTGATGAAGCGTGCCGGAATAAAAGCTCAGGTTGGGTACCGTAGCCCACGGGCACGTAAAGGCGAAGCCAGCATCGTGGTACCCAACAGGCTTCAGCGACAGTTCAATCCGGACTCACCGGATGAGCGTTGGGTGACGGACATAACCTACATCCGAACCCACGAAGGCTGGCTGTATCTGGCCGTGGTGGTTGACCTGTTTTCCCGAAAAGTTATCGGCTGGTCAATGCAACCCCGCATGACAAGAGATTGTCCTGAACGCGTTACTTATGGCGGTGTGGAGGCGTAATCCTCAAAAACAGGTATTGGTTCATTCTGATCAGGGCAGTCAGTACACGAGCCATGAGTGGCAGTCGTTCCTGAAATCACACGGTCTGGAAGGCAGCATGAGTCGTCGCGGTAACTGCCACGACAACGCGGTTGCGGAAAGCTTTTTCCAGCTACTGAAACGCGAACGGATTAAGAAAAAGATCTACGGAACGAGAGACGAAGCCAGAAGCGATATTTTTGATTACATCGAAATGTTTTATAACAGTAAACGTCGGCATGGTTCGAGCGAGCAGATGCCACCGGCTGAATATGAAAACCTATATTATCAACGGCTCAGAAGTGTCTAGATTATCTGTGGCGATTCAGAGAGCACTTCTATGGTTACTTCAGTCACTTATCTACCTCATTCCCCTCGCAGCTGTTGTAGCAGGGATCTACATTTTTGTCCGCTTTATGCCAAATTACGCAGCCTTCCTTAGCATATCCTTGGTGATCGTTGTTTCCTTCATCTACATCAAATACAACAGATGGTATTGAATGTTTCCAACACCATCTGTCAGCACTCGCTTTTAACATCCAACCCAAATCATCAATGATAGCGCCACTCAACTTGATAAGGCCTGAAAGTCTTAACCTAATCCATCACTCCCCTTCCAACCCACAAACCTGCCACCGCACCGAACTCACGCCCTTCTCCAGGCTAATCCGTCCCACCAGACTCTCCAGCTGATCAGTCATGCTCGGTTTTCCCAGCACTTCCGCATTCACCTCCATGCGATGTGGCGGATTCATATCCTCGCTGTGCAGTGATTGCAGGCGCAATCCGCTGCCGCCAAGGCTGTGCAGCATCAGGCTGCGCACCTGCACTTCATCTTGTGCCAGACAGATAATCTGCACTTTGTAGTGCTGCACCACTTCTTCCGCAGGCACCAGGCTCTGGCGATTAATCCCCTGCGCCAAATCGCGCAGCAGAATATTGGCGCAAAGAATCACCATGCAGCCAATCGCCGCTTCCAGCAGCAATCCCATGCTGCACAAAACGCCCACGGCGGCGGTGCACCACAGCGTTGCGGCGGTATTCAGGCCGCGCACGTTAAGGCCGTCGCGCATGATCACCCCACCGCCGAGAAAGCCGATGCCAGAGACCACATAGGCCGCTACGCGTGAGGCATCGGTGGCGATGCCGGGTACGCTTTGCGTCATCAAAACAAATAAACAGGCGCCAGTGCTGACCAGCGCATTAGTGCGCAAACCGGTCATACGTTGGCGAAGCTGGCGCTCGCTGCCAATCAGCGCGCCCAGAACCAGCGCGACAGTGACGCGCAGTAAAAAGATTTTCCAATCCATCATAAACCTCACTCCGCTGCTTCAGGCAGGCGGAACTTCAGGGGGTAATAAATGGATTACAGCCGGTGCCGCTACCGCTAAAACTCAGCAGCATCACGCAAAAAAACAGGGGGAGATTCTGGAAGGAAATCCACCGTCTTAACGCACGGTTAAGACAGCGTTGAGGGCTATCTTACCGCAGGGACCTTTTGTAATCGTTCGGGACAGGTGTCCAATGCAGTTATCCTCTTGGGTAAAAATTCGCCGGGATTCTAAACCTCGTATCCTGTTATGGCTACTCCAAATAGCGCTTTCGTTTAGGTTGGGTTAAAGACTTCGCTATCGGAATCCCCAACCTGTTGATGCCTTTTATCACCGTGCTATCTTACCCACTCGCTATACCGCAATCGGATCAAGACCAATGGCAAAACAACGTGTAGGAATCGTGTTTGGTGGCAAATCGGCCGAGCATGAAGTGTCGTTACAATCAGCGAAAAACATCCTCGAAGCCATCGATAAGAGCAAATACGAGGTGGTGCTGCTGGGCATCGATAAACAGGGTGAATGGCATCTGAATGATGCTTCCGGTTTCCTGCTCAATGCCGATAATCCGGCGTTGATTGCCCTGAATCGCTCCGGCGAAAACGTCGCGCTGGTGCCAGGCAGTGCTTCACAGCAGTTGATCACTCGTCAGCAGGCACAGCCGTTGTCACAGCTGGATGTGATCTTCCCGATCGTGCACGGCACCCTGGGTGAAGATGGATCGCTGCAGGGCTTGTTGCGCATGGCGAACCTGCCGTTTGTCGGATCGGATGTGCTGGGCTCAGCGGTGAGCATGGACAAAGATTTCACCAAGCGTTTGCTGCGCGATGCAGGCTTAAAAGTCGCGCCGTGGATCAGCGTGACGCAGGCACAGCGTGCGCGTTTGGATGCGCAAGCCGTGATCGATCAGTTCGGATTACCGCTGTTTATCAAGCCCGCCAATCAGGGATCGTCTGTCGGTGTCAGCAAAGTGGATCATATTGACGATCTGGCGGCGGCGCTGGATCTGGCCTTTACCTTTGATCGCAAAGTGCTGATCGAGCAAGGCATCAAAGGCCGCGAGATTGAGTGTGCGGTGCTGGGCAACGATGAACCCGAAGCCAGCCCGTGTGGCGAAGTGGTGGTGCATGATGCCTTCTACTCGTACGACACCAAATACATCAGCGCCGACGGTGCACAAGTAGTGGTGCCCGCCGCCATCAGCGAGCAAGCCAGCGAAGCAATTCGGGCCGTGGCGATTCGCGCGTTCCAGGCGCTGGAGTGCTTTGGTATGGCACGCGTTGATGTGTTCCTGACCGAGAGCGGCGAGATCGTGGTGAACGAGGTGAATACTCTGCCGGGCTTTACCAATATCAGCATGTATCCGAAGTTGTGGCAGGCGGCAGGATTAAGCTACAGCGATTTGATTACGCGCTTGATTGAGCTGGCGCAGCAACGCCATCAGCAGAGCAGCAAGCTAAAAAGCAGCGTTTAATCTTCACGTTCCGGGTGCCCATGAATGCGCACCCTACAACGGTTAAACAGGTTTGTCATTGATGGCGATCGAAACAAATTAGCGTCAGGCAGTTGTGAGGTTGTCATCAATGGCGACCGAAAAAACCAGCACCAAGCCATCGTAAGGTCGCCATTCACGGCGACCAAAACAACCCAGCATCAAGCCATCCTATGGTCGCCACTCATGGCGACCATCACGCACTTCACGCCACGTCATTCACCATGCTGCGCGGCTCCATCGCCGGAGAGGTTTGGTTACGGCCATTGCGTTTCGAGAGGTAGAGATTTTTATCCGCTGCCGACACCAGACGGTTAATCACGCCCGGCCATTCCCGCTCACTCTGCGCACTGCCGCGCGCCAGGCCTAAACTGGCGGTGACCGTCACCGTGTTGCCCTGAATCCAGAACTTCTCTTTGACCATCGCCTGACGAATCGCTTCGGCCAGCTGGTAAAGTTGCAGATGGCTGTAGTCGAACACCACCACCACAAACTCTTCGCCACCAAAGCGACACACCATGCCGCGATTGCCCACCACGCGTTGCATGCGGCGCGCAATCTCTTCCAGCACGCCATCACCGGCATCGTGGCCAAAGTTGTCGTTAATCGCTTTGAAATAGTCGACATCCAGCATCACCACGCCCGCTTCACGCTGTAAGGAAAATGGCTCCTGTTTCAGGCTTTCATACAGGCCAGAACGCGACAGCAACTGGGTGAGGAAATCGAAGTTCGCCCGCAACGCCAGGCGATGATTGAGCTGGCGGATCGCATCCATACTCACTGCCACCAGCAGCGGGCTGAGTGCCACCGTTGCCACACCCAGTCGCGCCGAGGTGAGATGGCTGATAGGCAGCAGTGCGTCATCGCCCTGAATATTCATTACGCCGTGGGAAACGAGAACGATCTCAGTGATGCCGGTAATCAGGATCACCAGGCTTGTAACAGGAATCGGTAACACGATGGCGCACCAGATCAGCGCCGGCACCGGGAAGGTTATGCTACCTGCCCCGCCAATCATCGCCCCCATGGTCAGTGACAGCACCACTGCCGCCAGCGGCAACAGCTTGCCCGGATGCAATAAGGTGCGCGGTGAAACGTTACGCAAGGAGCGCGCCAGCATCACCGGCAACAGCATCAGGGAAGTCGAGAATTGCTCGCTAAACCAGTCGCCCCACGCCACCGCAAAGCGCGCGTTGAAATCGACATCCTGCGCCCACGCGCCCCAGGTGGCACAGGCGGCGGCACCGAGGAAACAGGCCGGGAAGATGCGCATGGCGTTGAACACCTGGCTGTTGGCCGAAGGCGGCTGCAGGTGCTTGATCAACATGCTGACCGAAACGAGGATAAACAGGATATTGGCGAAATTCACGGTCACCGCAGGCAGCGCCCAGCCGGAGAACACTGTGTCGTTAAATATCATCGCGGCAAAGCACACCAGATAGCTGGACGTGGTATGCAGGAAAGGATTTCGCACCATTAAACCGGCAATCAGCGCGTTCACCGGCCAAAACAGGGAGAACTCCTCCGGAATGCGCAGATGACTGCCAATAAAGCAGAAGAAAAGCGTAATCAGGAACAGCGAGAGTGCATTCTTTTTTAAATTATTCTCAGCAAACAGCTTAACGCGCATACGTCTGAACCCTGTAACCTGGAAATCGCTGCCTCTTGCCCACGGGCATCAGCAAGCATTTAACCTGAAATAACTGTGCGATGATTCGGCAATTAAGTGAGTGTTCGTCATCCTACTCTGCGACTGGGCGGCACTCAATGCGCCGGATCGGCGAGATGCGAGCGCGCGAGCAGGGTTGAAACCCGAGAAACAAGGATGAGAGCTGCTGCAATTATGCCCTGCAAATAAAAAAATCGGATATCCGAGATATCCGATTTTTACGCTAAAAACCAGTTTTTCAGCAAAGCGTTATTGCTATTTAACCGCAACGGGCCACTGACTCAGACGAATACCACGATCGCGCGCGTTTTCGCCGAAATCCTCTAGTACCGCTTTGACGTCCGGATCCAGGTACTCGGCGTTATCGTGATCAACAATCACCGTGCTGTTTTCCGGGATCTCCGCCAGCAATCCCTGCAGTTTTGGGTTGTGCATAAAGGTGAGGTTTTGTTGGAAGCGCAGCACGTAGTGATCGTCATAGCGGGTAAGCTGCAGCGCGTTGCGGTGGCTTTTGTAGATGCTATAGAGAATCTGCGTGGCGATACCGATACCAATCCCGGCCAGCATGCCGAACACAATAATGCCGCCGATGGTGGCGAGGAACGGCACGTACTGCTGAGCGCCCATGCGGAACTGTTCAACGAACAGGCGCGGCGTTGCCAGCTTATAGCCGGTATACAGCAAGACAGCGGCAAGGCTGGCTAAAGGGATGGCGTTGAGCAGATCGCTGAACCACAAGCCGCAGATCAGCAATAGCGCGCCGTGGATCAAAATCGACAGTTTAGTTTGCGCCCCGACACTGACGTTCACCGAACTGCGCACAATCACCGCCGTAATCGGCATCGCACCAAGGAAACCAGCAGTCAGGTTGCCGATGCCCTGTGCGAACATCTCTTTATTTGGCGAAGGTGCCGGATGCTGCGGACGCAGTTTTTTCAGCGCCTCCTGACTCAGCAGCGTTTCCAGGCTTGCCACCAGCGCCAGCGTCACGGCAACCACCCAGACTGAAGGATTTTGCCACGCCAGCCAGTCCGGGGTTTCCAGTTCCGCCGCCAGCGCTGACAGGCTATCAAAGGCTGGCAACGCAATACGCGGTAGCCCTTCCTCCAGGCTCGGGAACAGGCGATCGCCAAATACCGTCGCCATGCAGCCGAACAACACGGCCACCAGTGGGCCCGGAATCCAACCAAGCAGCTTGACCGATTTCACTATCGGCGTGGTCCACAGCCAGAGAATTAGCAGACCGATGCCCGCCACCAGCATCGCGCCTAGCGAAAACTGAAATTCGCCATTGACCAGCGATACCAGCTCAGCATCACCTGCGGCACCGAAGGCCACCGGGATCTGCTGCATAATCAGCAAAATACCGATCGCCGCCAGCATCCCTTTGATCACACTGCCCGGCACCAGCGAAATGAAGCGACCGGCTCGCAGCAAACCAAGCAGGCACTGCAACACGCCCGCCAGAATCAGCGCGGTGAGGAAAGCGGAGAAGCTGCCAAGCGTCTGGATCGAGGCCACCACAATAGTCACCAAACCTGCCGCCGGGCCGCTGACGGCAAAACGCCAGGGACTCAGTGAAGTGACCAGCAGGCCGCCGATCACCCCGGTGAGCAATCCGGCAAACGGCGGTAAACCGCTGGCCTGCGCGATGCCAAGGCACAGCGGCAGCGCCACCAAAAACACCACCAGACCGGCGGGAATATCCTGACGCAGCGTGTTCAGATTCATGGCACCGATTCCTCTGCAGATTGCTGAGTAAGCTCTTTCAGATGACCCGACTGCAGGTCATACACACAGCCAAACACTTCCAGCGATTGCCCGGCTTGCCAGGCCTGTCGCACTGGCTCACACGCCACTAACTGAGCAAACTGGGCGATGACGTTGGCTTCGACTAAGCGGTTGAGCTTACTGCTCTCCTCTTCCTCAGCACTGGCGTGATATTCCACCAATCCTTGCTGCAGACTACTGCGCAACGCGGCGATGCGTCTTGCCAGCGCCGAATCCTCTTTTGCCAGCGGGCTGGCGGGCAACCCCAGCGCGGCCTGCACGCCGCCGCAGCCGTAGTGGCCGCACAGGACAATGCGCTCCACGCCGAGGTAGAAAATCGCGTATTGCAGCACGCTCATCAGGTTATCGTCATCGGGCACCACCATATTGGCGATGTTGCGATGCACAAACAGTTCGCCGGGATGCGAGCCAGTCAGCACTTCGGCAGGTACACGGCTATCGGAACAGCCGATCCACAGCGAATGCGGTTTTTGTTGATGCAGATATTGTTCGAAATAATCTGGATTACGCTCGCGGCGCTGTAATGCCCAACTGCGATTTTTCGCTAATAAGGGTTTAAGTGTCGTCACAATTATCTTCTCTCTACGTGCAGAAATATCGTTTTCAGGCTAAGTCACAGGGTTTTAAACGCCGCTAAGACGATCGATGGAGGATGAAAGCCGAGCTTCCTCACATAAATTGTTTATAGCTGCTAATGCTTGTGGTTGCACAATCAATATTTCCGCACACGACAAAATCGTACTCCCTGTAAAATAAACGTCAGGAAGTGTCGATTAAAAGTAATTTAATGCAAGCCGAGAGAATTGATTAAAAAACAATATTTGTTATGTTAATCATGCATTTAATTTGATAATTAAATTATGCATCTGGAATGAATCGACAAAAATATACACGCAGTCTTTTCATGCCTTTGCACTAGTATGGTGAATTGAATGATTTGAGTTGAGAAAAATCTTAATTATAAAATTTATGATTGGAGTCATTCACTGGGTAAAAAGCAAAATGGCGATATTTTCCGCCAATCACTTACCTGTAATTAAGCAAGAGATCAGGAAAATAATAAGGAGAATAATAATGACGATGAAAAGTAAATATCACTGGCCCTGAATTAAAATCACCGCGCCTGCCGCAACAGGCGCTAATTCGCTTGACGAATTATTTACCGTTCCACGCTTTCATACGCGCTTCACGTACCTGCAGCTGCTGTTCCGGCGTCAGTTTGTTGTAGTTCTCCGCCATGCCGCTTTCCCAGTCGCCGTACAGCGGGTTAGGCAGCACGATAAATTGCGTACCAAAGTGCTGATGATTGAGGCTGACGAACTGCTGACGCTGCGCATTACCCTGATGCCAGGTCGCGCCGCCAAAGTCATTCAGGTTATCGCCCACGTACAGCACCACGTTGTAGCCCGCGTTTTTAATCGCATCGAAGCGCGCCTGCTTATTGGAGTTTCCGGTGCTGAGACGCACGGTTTTGTCACTCACGCCGCTGAAGCCCAGCTTGTTGAGGTTGTCCACCGTCGCAGCGTAATCCTTCTGGTCGCGGTTCGAGACGTAGAACAGGGTGCCGCCATGGCTGTTGACGTAGTTGGCGAACTCCACCGCGCCCGGCACGGCGGTGGCCTGACGCGCCTGAGTCCAGGCTGACCAGGTTTTGCCGGAGAACGGCTGGCCGTTTTTCGCCTGCCATGCGCTATAGGCACTGTTATCGATCATAGTTTCATCGAGATCGACGATCACCGCTTTCGGTTTGCCCGCCAGCGATGGCGCAGCATCAAACGCCATGCGCGCAGTGTTAAATGCCTGCCAGCTTAATGCCTGATACTCACCGGACTGCTGGAACCAATTCACTGCCAATACCGATTGCTGGCCGAGCTGCTGCTGCGCCTGCTGTTTGGCCGGTTGCGCGCACCCGGTCAGCAGCAGCGCAAGAATGCCGGACGCTGCCAGCAAAGAGGTGTTTTTCATCAGATCATCCTTAAGTGATTATGGTCAGTTTGTGTAAAGCTTTAAAAATGTAGCAGTTAACGTAAGCTGTGGGCAGAAGAAAGCTGCCGCCCTGTCAAAGGAGACACTTATGTCACATGCCGGACCGCGTTCAACGCTGCTTGATGCCCTGCCGTGGCTCGACTATGCCTTTCAGCCTGCGGGCCAACCGGTGCCTACGGACGCCGCCTATGGCCAGCAGCGCCACAGCGCCCAGGTGGTGCTGGCAACCCAAAACCTGCCGCCGAAAAGCTGCGAGTCCGATGGCGTGATTGGGGAAAACCAGCTGCCGGTGGCGGTGTATACCGCTGACTGTTTGCCGGTACTGTTCGCTGATAGCGCGCAGCATCAGGTGGCGGCAGTGCACGCCGGATTAAAAGGCACGCTGAGTGGAGTGCTGAACAGTGCCATTGACGGCTTGCTTAATCTTGGCGCCCGCACTGAAACGCTGCATGTCGCCATCGGACCGGCGATTGGTCCGTGCTGTTATGAGCTGGGCAAAGATTTGGTGACGCAGATGCAGCAACGTGCAGATTTACCTGCGCTGCAGTGGGCAAGCGAGCAACCACGCAATAGCGCGGCGATCCGTCCGCAGGCGCGGGCGCATCATTAGGGCGTGTGGTTTGATTTGCCGCATCTGGCGCGAGGGTTGCTGTTACAGCGTGGCATTCCTGCCGAGCAGATCGAGGTGTTAAACGTCTGCACTTATTGCATGGCGGAGTCGGGATCGAGCTATCGCTACAACACCCATTTTGACAGCGGCTATCAATCGCGATTTTCGTGGATTCGTCGTCGCGACTGAGTGGCTGCACATCCTTGTGCAGCCCATTGCATCAGTGAATGATGGCGTTGAGTGCCAGCACACCGGCCAGGCCGAGGATCGAGATCAGCGTCTCCATCACCGTCCAGGTTTTCAGGGTCTCCACCACGCTCAGGTTGAAGTAGCCCTTAAACAGCCAGAAGCCCGGATCGTTGACGTGTGAGGCGATCACGCTGCCCGAACCTACCGCCAGCACCATCAATGCCGGATCGGCATGGGTCACCGCGATGATCGGCGTGACGATCCCAGCGGTGGTGATCGCCGCAACCGTGGCCGATCCCAGCGCGATACGCAGCATCGCTGCCACCGTCCAGCACATCAGCAACGGAGAGAGCGACGATCCTTTCATCATGTCCGCGATATAGTTGCCCACGCCGCTGTCCACCAGCACCTGCTTGAACGCACCACCACCGGCAATAATGAAGACGATCATGGCGATGGCGGCAATCGACTCACCGCACATATCCATCACTTCTTCCATCTTGCGGCCATTACGCAGACCCAGCGTCAGCACCGCTATCACCACGGCAATAAACAGCGCCACGGCCGGGTTACCGATGAACTCGAAGAACTGACGCAGCGGGTTTTCTTTTGGCGTGGTCAGCTCAAATACCGCTGCAATCGCCATCAGCACCACCGGGATGATGGCGGCGAAGATACTGATACCGAAGCCCGGCATCTCTTCTTCGGTGAAGATTTTCGGGTTATACAAGCCTTCCGGCGGCGACTTCTCAAAGCTTTTAAGGAATTTCGAGAAGATCGGACCGGCCACAATCACCGTCGGGATGGTGATGATCATGCCGTACAGCAGCGTGGTACCGAGGTTAGCGCCAAAGATGGTGGCGATAGCGGTTGGGCCAGGATGCGGCGGCAGGAAGCAGTGCGTCACGGAGAGCGCAGCCACCATCGGCACGCCGACGTACAGCAGCGGCAAACCGGCAGCAGCAACGATGGTGAACACCAGCGGCAGCAGCAGCACGAAGCCCACTTCATAGAACATCGCCAGACCGACGATCAATCCGGTGACCACCAGCGCCCATTGCAGGCGTTCTTTACCAAAAGCGGCAATCAGCGTAGTAGCGACGCGTTGTGCCGCACCGGTGTCCGAGACTAATCGCCCGAGCATGGCACCGAAGCCGAGGATCATCGCTAATCCACCGAGCGTCGAACCGATACCTTTCTGGATCGAGGCCATCACGTTGAGCGGCGTCATCCCTTCGGCAATACCCACCACCGCCGAGACAAACACCAACGCAATAAAGCCGTTGACCTTAAATACAATCATCAATACCAGCAGCAGTATCACACCCAGCACAATAATGGTTATTGGTTTTTTTTATTATCCTTAGGAATACAGAGGGGTGATTAAGGTTTAGGCGCGGCCCGGCGAAAATGCCAGCCGCGCCATGACATTACACGGCGACGCGCATACCGCCATCAACGAACAGCAAGTGACCATTGACGAAATCAGACGCGCCCGAGGCGAGGAACACCGCAGCACCGATCAGCTCTTCCGGTTTACCCCAGCGGGCGGCTGGCGTGCGTTTGGTGAGCCAACCGGTAAAGGCCGGATCGTCGGCCAGCGCCTGGGTCATCTCCGTGACGAAGTAGCCCGGTGCAATGGCGTTCACCTGGATGTTATGGCGCGCCAGCTCGACGCACATACCGCGCGTCAGCATGGTGACGGCACCTTTGGATGCCGCGTAAGGCGTGATGGTGTCGCGGCCCAGTTCGCTTTGCATCGAACCGATATTGATGATTTTACCGCGCTGGCGATCGACCATTTTTTTCGCCACGGTTTGAGAGACCAGGAACACGGCGGTCTGGTTAACGGCAATCACGTCATTCCAGTCCTGCTCCGGGAATTCGAGGAACGGACGGCGGCGCTGGATCCCGGCGTTGTTCACCAGAATATCAATCGGTCCCCATTCGGCTTCAATCTCATCCACCGCCTGCTGCACCTGCGCAGACTGCGTCACATCAAAGGCTTTGGCATGGGCGCGCAGGCCCAGCTCGCGCAGTTTCGCCGCGCCCTGCTCTGCCCCCTCTTTGGTGGTGGCGTTGACGATCACTTCTGCGCCGGCTTCACCCAGGCCACGCGCCAGCAGAAAACCAATACCGCGCGCCGAACCGGTGAGTAATACACGCTTGCCTTCGAGGGAAAATAACTGACTCATCACTGCTCCTTAAAAGGTTAACTGGACTTTCGCCGCACGGGTTTTATCGCCGGCAAACTGCAAAGCCGCGTCGATGTCCTGCAAATCGTATTCACCGCTGAACAGCGGCAGCGGATTGACCACACCGTTCGCCAGCCACTCAACGGCGGTGTTGAATTCATGGGTAAAGCGGAAAGAACCGACCAGCTGAATCTCTTTGGCAATCAGCGCCATGATCGGGAAGTTCGGGATAGTGCCACCCATGCCGACCTGCACCAGCGTACCTTTGGCGCACACCACATCGAGGCAGCGCTGTAACGAGGAAGGATGGCCAGAAGCCTCAAACGCCACATCGAAATAGCCTTTGTCGGCCAGATAAGGCGTGAAATCGCCCTCGGCGGCATGGATCACATCGGTCGCGCCCATCTGCTGCGCCATCTCCAGCGAACGCTCGCTAATGTCGCTGCACACCACAGAGGCGGCACCGCGCGCTTTCGCTGCCGCCGCAATTAAGCAGCCAATCGGACCGACGCCGGAAATGAACACGTGCTTGCCGGTAAGATCGCCCGCCTGATGCGTGGCGTGAATACACACCGCCAGCGGCTCGGCAAACACCATCACGGTTTCATCAGCATCCTGTGGGAAAGGCACGCACTGTTTGCTGTCCACCACTTTGTACTGGGTGAAACCGCCGTCGACATGCGGCACATACATCGCACTGCCGAAGAAGCGCATCGAGGTGCACTGGTTTTCCTGATCGCGCTGGCAGTATTTGCACTCGCCGCACGGTTTGGAGGGATTGACCGCCACTTTCTGATTCGGCTTCAGGTCCGGGTTGTCGCTTTCCACCACATGACCAATCACTTCATGACCGAGGATCATCGGCATTTTGACTTCGAAGCTGCCGACTTTGCCTTCCTGATAGTAATGCAGGTCAGATCCACAAATGCCGCCGCGCGTAATACGCACCAGCGTGCCTGTGCCGTCCCAATTCACCTGTTGCGGTGCGACGCTGACCTGTTTTTTCCCGGTAATCACGCAGGATTGCGTTTCGATATTCATGGTTTCCCCATTTGTTGCTGTTGCAATGGGGGCTATCAAAGCGGGATCAGAGGCTGAAAACTGTGAACCAGATCACTCTAAATCATGTTACGAAATAGCTGTTACCTGGAACGTGAACTGCTCGTACAGAAGATGGAAGCGGGATCACTTTTTGCTGGGGAAAACCAAGACTCGTCTTGGGGATTAACCACAGTGAGCTATGTCATTATCGCCGCACCCTCACCCGGGAAAGTCGTCTGGATTGAGTCTGACAGGAGTCATAACTATAGAGCTAAATCATTAGCCCTCATCTTCAAGCTGTTTCAGGGTGCACAGGTCTCTTCCCGTGCCGGGCGAAGGAGTCCGAACCTTTCGCCTGCGACCTGTCGCCCTGCTTTTTTTGAGGTTTCTCACAGCCTGAACACCGCGAATTTCCATCCCAACCAATTCCCGCTAAAGTTGACTCATCCGACCACTTTCCGAGACTGTGTTCATGACTGAGCATTACGCCCACCTGTTTGCCCCGCTGGATCTGGGATTTACCCAACTAAAGAATCGTTTTCTGATGGGTTCCATGCACACCGGGCTGGAAGAACACACTGATGGCGCCACACGATTAGCCGCGTTTTATGCGGAACGCGCGCGGGGAGGCGTGGCACTGATTGTGACCGGAGGCATCGCACCCAACCCACAGGGCGTGGTGGCACACGGCGGCGCCATCCTCAATCAGGAGAGCCAGTGCGACTGGCATCGCACCCTCACCGATGCGGTGCATGCCGAGGGCGGCAAAATCGCGCTGCAAATTCTGCATGCCGGGCGTTACAGCTATCAACGCGATTTGGTTGCGCCTTCAGCGTTGCAGGCACCGATTAACCCTTTCACGCCGCGCGAACTGAGCGATGGCGAGATTCGTCAGACCATTGCGGACTTTGCCCGGTGCGCCAGGTTGGCCCAGCAGGCCGGTTATGACGGCGTCGAGATCATGGGCTCCGAAGGTTATCTGATTAATCAGTTCCTGGTGGCGCACACCAACCATCGTGACGATGAGTGGGGCGGCGATGTGCAGCGCCGTCGGCGCTTTGCACTGGAGGTTACGCAGGCGGTGCGCGAGGCGGTCGGCCCGGCGTTTATCATCATCTTCCGCCTGTCGATGCTCGATCTGGTAAATAACGGCAGTTCGCTGGAAGAGACGCTGACGCTGGCAAAGGCGCTGGAGCAGCGCGGTGTAACGCTGTTCAACAGCGGTATTGGCTGGCACGAAGCGCGCATCCCGACCATCGCCACCTGCGTACCGCGTGCCGGTTTTGCGTGGGTGACGCAGCATCTGCGTGAAGCGGTATCCGTACCCGTTATTGCCACTAACCGTATCAACCATCCGCAGGTGGCGGAATCGCTGCTGCGCGATGGCATTGCCGATATGGTGTCGATGGCACGTCCGTTTCTTGCCGATGCGGCCTTTGTGCGCAAAGCGCAGGCCGGGCAGCCGGAGGCCATCAACACCTGCATCGCCTGCAATCAGGCCTGTTTCGATCAGATCTTTGTCGGCAAAGTCACTTCATGTCTGGTTAATCCCCGCGCCTGCCACGAAACCCTGATGCCGGTGATCCCTGCTGAACAGCCTAAACAGATTGCGGTGGTCGGTGCCGGCCCGGCGGGTATGGCGTTCGCGCTACAGGCAGCCGAGCGCGGCCATCAGGTCACGCTGTATGAAGCCGATGCGCAGATTGGCGGCCAGTTTAATATTGCGCGTCAAATCCCCGGTAAAGAGGAGTTTAGCGAGACACTGCGCTACTTCCGCCATCAGCTGGAGACACAGGGCGTGGCGATTCGCACCGAGCATCGCGTGAGCGCTGATGAGCTGGAAAGTGTGGATGAAGTGGTGATCGCCACCGGTATTGCGCCGCGTCAGTTGTCGATTCCCGGCATCGACCATGCCAGCGTACTCAGCTACCTCGATGTGATTCGCGATAAAAAGCCGGTCGGCCAGCGCGTCGCCATTATTGGTGCGGGCGGTATTGGCTTTGATACCGCCGAGTTTTTGCTGCATCAAAACGCGCACGAAGATTTCTATCAGAGCTGGGGCATCGATCACAGCTTACAGGCGCGCGGCGGGTTAGCCCGTCCGCAGCCGCTGGCAGCGGATCGGCAAATCTGGCTGTTACAGCGTAAATCCGGCAAGCCCGGCGCCGGGCTGGCGAAAACCACCGGTTGGATCCATCGCGCCAGTTTGCAGGCGCACGGCGTGCAGATGTGGGGCGACGTGGAGTATCTGAAGATTGATGATGCCGGATTGCACTTGCGCCATCAGGGCGAGCCGATCACGCTGGCGGTGGATAACGTGGTGATTTGTGCCGGGCAGGAACCGTTGCGTCAGCTGGCGGATGAGCTGGCCGCACGCGGTAAAGCGGTAAAGCTGATTGGCGGAGCCGATGTGGCGCAGGAGCTGGATGCTCGCCGCGCCATCGCACAGGCCACTGAGCTGGCGCTCAGCGTGTGATTAACGCAGTTTGACCGAACGCAGCACCACGAACTTGGCGTTAGACGCCACCAGCTCACAGTTGCCAAACAGCTTTTTCATTTTGACGTGATAACCGAGGTGGCGGTTGCCGACAATACGCAACTCGCCGCCGTACTGCAGGCAACGTTTGGCATCACGCAGCATTTGCCAGGCCAGATGATCGGTCACCGCGTGCTGCTGATGGAACGGCGGGTTGCACAGTACCGCGTGCAGACGATCCGACGGGAAGCCACTCAGCACGTTGTTGACGCGGAACTGACAGCGCGCCAGATCCTGCGGGCGGTTCACTTCCACGTTGAGCTTACTGGACGCCACGGCCATGTAAGATTCGTCATAGAACAGCACGTCCGCCTGCGGGTTCTGTTCCAGCGCCAATAAACCAATCACGCCGTTGCCGCAGCCAAGATCGAGGATTTCCCCTTCAATATCTGACGGCAGATGCTGCATAAAGAAACGCGCACCCACGTCCAGCGATCCGCGAGAGAACACGTTAGCGTGGTTGTGAATCTGGTAAGAGGAATCGTCCAGCGGCCACACCGTGGTCTCTGACACCTCCGGCAGCTGAGGTGCACTGTATGTGCAGTAGATCAGACGAGATTTTTTCCACGCCAGCGAAGTTTTGCTCTCACCGAGAATGCGATCGAACAGCTGCTGCGTGGAGTTGTGGATGTCTTTGGCTTTGGCCGCGCCGAGGATCAGCGTGTCTGGCGTCACCACTTTACGCAGCGCGCGCAGTTGGTGCTCCAGCAGAGCCAGCGCTTTCGGGATTTTAATCAGTACGACAGCAGGCGCAGCTGGTAGCGGCGCCAGGCTATCGATAAAGTGCACCTGATCTTCGTCCATCTCATTAAGACGCAGGTTCTGTTTCGCCGCCTGCTCGCTCAGCAGCGAGTCGCTGACGTGCCACACTTCACGGCCGTTCAGTCCGCAGGTCAGCGCACCAAAGCTGTCGTTGAACACCAGCACCGGTCCTTCTGGCAGTTCTTGCTGCAACAGATATTCATCGGCGGAATCCCACGCCTGTAACGGGCTTTCTTCACGCATCGGCGGGAAGCGCTGCAAGGTCAGCGTGCGATTGGTCAGTTCAAGTTGGCTCATGGAATCTCCGGCGTGGTACACTTTGCGCGATTTTCGCCCTAAAAAGGGGGCGCAGTATACTGTCTTTCGTCGGGAATCCCAATGTCATTAATCTATTTGCAGGGTTATCCTGAAAACATCCTCGAACAGGTGCAGTTGCTGATTGATAATCAGCGATTGGGCAGCTTTTTGCAGGAACGCTATCCTGACACGCACAATATTGTCAGTGACCGTGCGCTGTATGATTACACCCAGGCAATGAAAAATCGTTATATGCGCAGCGCGCCGCCAGTGAGCAAAGTGATCTGGGATAACAAAATCAAGGTGATGAAACATGCGCTTGGCCTGCACACCGCCATCTCGCGTGTGCAGGGCGGCAACCTGAAAGCCAAAGCCGAGATTCGTATCTCCACCTTCTTCCGTCTGGCACCGGAACCGTTCCTGCGCATGATCGTGGTGCACGAACTGGCGCACCTGAAAGAGAAGGATCACGACAAAGCGTTCTACCAGCTTTGCTGCCATATGGAGCCGGATTACCACCAGCTGGAGTTCGATGCGCGCCTGTGGATGACGGATCAGGCGATGCGCGGTAACGCGGCTTAAAGAAACTCCTGCGCCTTCTGAATCAAACTGGTTTTGGTCAAGGCACCCATAAAGCGGCGCTCTTGTGGATTGTTGAGCACCGGTAAACGCTCCAGCGTCACGCGAGCAAAGGCCTCCCAGCCTTCACGCATACTCTGGTTCTGATAAATGCACGGGAAGTTATCGTCCATCACGCTGCTGACCGGTGAATCGAGGGTGATCTCCTGTGACAGCACCTTGCGCGAGATATCATGGATTGATACTACCCCCAGGAATTGCCCCGCACTGTTGATCACATACACATAGCGTTCGCGCTTCAGCGAACTGACTGCCAGCGCCTGCCCCACAGACTCTTCCGGCTGGAGCGCCGCACCAGGAATGATCAGCTGATCTACGCGCATATTATCGAAATCGAATTTGGCTTCTGAGCGGCTAAAGTGGTTGCTCACCACCGGGTAGGTGCTGGCCGATTGCAGCCGATACACCACCATGGAAGCCAGCACCGAGGCGATCATGATCGGGAATAACAGGCTGCTGTTGAGCGTCATCTCCAGCACCATCAGCATCGCCATTAACGGCGCCTGACTCACGGCCGCTAATACCGCCGCCATACCAATCGCCGCGTAAAGCAGGCTATCGCCAACCGGCAGATGAAGTGCCACGCCCATCTGCGCCAGCGCCACGCCGAGCAGCGCACCAATCAGTAGCGAAGGGGTAAACAGACCGCCCACCGCGTTCGATCCCACCGACAGCGTGGTGGCCAGGGTTTTGAGCACCAGCAGGCCAATCAATCCAGCCAGCACATAGTGACCATCGATAATCTTCACGATCACTTCGTAGCCGTTGCCCAGAATATCGGTGGATATAAGCGCCAGAAAGCCCACCGCTAAGCCACCAAGCCCCAGACGTGCTGGCAATGATTTAATACTACCAAATAGCGTTTTGCTGCGGGCAATCAACTTTATCAGCAACCAACCGGCAAAACCGGCCACCACGCCAATCAGAATGGTCATCAACAAACTGCTGATATCCATCTGGAACAAGGCTTCGGAGAGCGGATAGAGCGCACTGCGAAAGCCAAGTGACCACATGGTCATCACCGCCACCGCCGAGGCGACAATCAGCGGGATCAGCCGCTGCAGCGCCGAGATACCAAAGGCAATTTCAGCGACAAATATCGCTGAGGCCAGCGGCGCGTGGTACACCGAAGAGAGCCCTGCCGCTGACGCCATCGCCACAATATCGCTGTTACGCATCTGCGGGAACCAGCGGCCCATCAGGCTGCCACTCAGCGCGGAGAGCTGCACCATCGGCCCCTCTTTACCAATCGAAGCACCGCTGCCGATACTGGCAATCGAGGAGAGTGCACGAAACAGCGAGGTTTTGGTCGGCACCGCATCCAGGCGCGCGTTGATCACTTCGAGATAGTCGGTTTTAACCGTTTCCTGTTTCTCAATCGCCACGGCATAGCGCAGGAAGAACCCCGCCAGCACACCGCCCGCGCCCACCAGCAGCGGCCAGAAGATCCATGGCCAGACATGCATCGCCACGGTGATTTCGCTATCGCTGTTAAACAGCAGGCGGTTAATCAAATCAATGACGCCGCGAAATGCTAAGGTCACCAGCGACGCGACGAATCCCACGGGGATAGCAATCAGCAGTGTGGTCCAGTTCAATGCATGTTTACTTCCACTCACCCGCGCGTCCCCGCTAGCTGGTTAAAAAAATGTGCCGCATCATCATATTGGAATGCGGATCGCATGATCAAATTTCGTCTGACGAACGATCCGCTGAACATGCTACTCTGCCGCTTTACTGTTGCAGGAGTACAAAGCCGTGATTCGTTTTGCCATTGTGGGAACCAACTGGATAACCCGCCAGTTTATCGACGCCGCGCATGAGACCGGCAAAATGAAGTTAAGCGGTGTCTATTCGCGCCAGCAGTCACAGGCGGATGCCTTTATCGCTGACTATCCCTGCAAACTTACCTTCACTTCCCTCGACGATTTGGCGGACAGCCCGGAAATCGATGCGGTATATATCGCCAGCCCGAATGCGTTACACGCTGAGCAAGCGATGTTGTTTATGTCGCACGGCAAACATGTGATTTGCGAAAAGCCGATGGCATCGAATCTGCGTGAGGCCGAGGCGATGATCGCCTGCGCGCGCCAGCATCAGGTAGTGCTGTTTGAAGCATTTAAAACCGCCAGCCTGCCGACCTTCCTGCAACTGCAGAACACCCTGCCGCAACTTGGCAAGCTGCGTAAAGCGTTGATTAACTACTGCCAGTACTCCTCACGCTATCAGCGTTATATCGACGGCGAAAATCCCAATACTTTTAATCCGCGCTGGTCGAACGGTTCGATTATGGACATTGGCTTTTACTGCCTGGCCGCTGCCGTCACATTGTGGGGCGAACCGCAGCAGGTGAAAGCGCAGGCCTCGCTGCTGGAGAGTGGCGTCGATGCGCACGGTGCAGTGGTGCTGAGCTACGGCGATTTTGATGTCACGCTGCTGCACTCCAAGGTGAGCGATTCACTGATTCCGAGCGAAATTCAGGGCGAAGCCGGCTCACTGGTGATTGAGAAAATCTCGGAATGCCAGCAGTTACGCTTTATCCCACGCGGTGGCGAGAGCCAGAATCTGACGCAACCGCAGCATATCAACACCATGCTGTATGAAGCCGAGGCCTTTGCCCAACGGGTTGAGCAGCGCCAGGTCGAGCATCCGGCGCTGGAGGCCTCGCGCATCACAGCAAAACTGCTGACGGAAATCCGCCGCCAGACTGGCGTGGTGTTCCCGGCAGACCAGGCTCAAGTGTAAATATTGCAGAATATTTCAAACTCCCCATTGAATCCTTGCGCGGTTGGACGTATCTTGACCGCTGCAAAGGGGAGTAACTTGTAAGCTGATTGATCGTCATTACGATGCTAAACGCATCCGGTCGTCAGGCAACCCGGAATCTATTCTGAGTTGTAAGTGAGACCTTGCCGGAAGGCGAGGTTTGCTTGCAGCTTGATCAAAGCGGCTAACGTCTTCTGACTTAGCCGCTTTTTTATTTTCCGGACAGGAATACAACTATGCACACTGTAGGCACACCGTTACTCTGGGGCAGCTTCGCTGTTGTTGTGCTCATCATGCTGGCGATCGATCTCTTCTTACAGGGACGTCGCGGCGCACAAACCATGTCATTCAAGCAGGCCACCGTTTGGTCGCTGGTATGGATCTCCGTTTCTCTGCTGTTCAGCGCTGCGTTCTGGTGGTACCTCGAAGGCACCGCGGGCCGTGAAGTGGCGACCGCACAAACCCTTGCCTTCCTTACCGGCTACGTGCTGGAAAAAGCACTGGCGGTGGATAACGTCTTCGTCTGGCTGATGCTGTTCAGCTACTTCGCTATTCCGGCAAACCTGCAACGCCGCGTGCTGGTGTATGGCGTGCTGGGCGCGATCGTATTGCGTACCATCATGATCTTCGCCGGCAGCTATCTGGTGACGCAGTTCAGCTGGATCCTCTACGTGTTCGGCGCTTTCCTGCTGTTCACCGGCCTGAAAATGGCGTTTGCCAAAGAAGGCGATGACGCGGCAGTGGGCGACAAACCGGTGGTGCGCTGGCTGCGTAAACATCTGCGCATGACGGATAATCTCGAAGGCGAGAAGTTCTTCACCCGCAAAAATGGCGTGCTGTTTGCCACCCCGCTACTGCTGGTGCTGATCATGGTGGAGCTAAGCGATGTGATTTTCGCGGTTGATAGTATTCCGGCGATCTTCGCAGTGACGACCGATCCCTTTATCGTCCTGACCTCGAACCTGTTCGCGATTCTCGGTCTGCGCGCCATGTACTTCCTGCTGGCGAACGTGGCTGAGCGCTTCTCGATGCTGAAATATGGCCTGGCGATTGTGCTGGTGTTTATTGGTATCAAGATGCTGATCGTCGAGTTCTACCATATCCCGGTGGGCATCTCACTGTCGGTGGTGGGCGTGATTCTGGGCGGTACCCTGCTGATTAACGCCTGGGTTAACCACAGAAACGACCAGAAACGCATCTCATCATAATCTTCTGCAGGGGCGGTAATCGCCCCTGCTTTGTTTCGCCAGCTGCAAATTTCACCTTTCATAGCTCTGTCACATTTCACATCGTCAGCAGATCAAAAAACCGATCTGCGCCGCACGTCCAGAATTATCTCTTCCCTCACCAGGACTTTTCCTTATACTCCGCCGGGCAAACCGTTTGGCGCGGAGCAACCGCGCACAACACTCATACCGCTATAAAAAGACCGAACTATGCTAAATAACTTTATTGGACGTCTGGGCGCGCTGTTCGCAGGAAGCCTGGTAAAACAAATCATGATTGGCCTGATTGCCGGCGTAGCGCTGGCGTGGTTCTCACGTGATGCCGCTCTGGCCGTAGGTCTGCTGGGTGAACTGTTCGTTCGCGCCCTGAAGGCGGTGGCCCCGCTGCTGGTGTTGGTTTTGGTGATTTCTTCGATTGCTAATCATCAACAAGGGCAGAAAACCAACATCCGTCCCATCATCATGCTCTATCTGTTGAGCACCTTCTTTGCCGCTGTGGTCGCAGTCACCTTGAGCCATCTGTTCCCGCAAACTCTGTCAATGAACGTGGGCGCAACCGAAATTTCACCGCCGTCTGGCATTACCGAAGTGCTGCACGGTCTGTTGATGAGCATGGTGGCTAACCCGATTGACGCGTTACTCAACGCCAACTATATCGGCATTCTGGTGTGGGCCATCGGCCTCGGTCTGGCCTTCCGCCATGCCAGCCCAAGCAGCAAGGCGTTTCTTACCGATGCTTCGCATGCGGCGACGTGGGTGGTGCGTTGCGTGATTCGCTGTGCGCCGCTGGGGATTTTTGGTCTGGTGGCCTCGATTCTGGCCTCAACCGGCTTTGGTGCACTTGAGGAGTACGCAACGCTGCTGGCGCTGCTGCTGGGATGCATGGCCATCATGGCATTGGTGGTGAATCCGATTCTGGTGTTCCAAAAGATTCGTCGTAACCCTTATCCGCTGGTGTTTACCTGCATCCGTGAAAGTGGCGTGACCGCCTTCTTTACCCGCAGCTCTGCCGCAAATATTCCAGTAAATATGGCGATCGCCAAACGCCTGAATCTTGATGAAGATACTTATTCTGTGTCTATTCCGCTTGGCGCGACGATCAGTATGGCGGGCGCGTCGACCACCATCACGGTGCTGACACTGGCGGCGGTACACACGCTGGGCATTTCCGTGGATGTGCCGACGGCAATCCTGCTGAGTTTTGTGGCCTCGATTTGTGCCTGTGGCGCCTCGGGTGTGGCCGGCGGTTCGCTGCTGTTGATTCCGGTTGCCTGTAATATGTTTGGCATTCCGAATGACCTGGCGATGCAGGTAGTGGCCATCGGCTTTATCATCAGCGTATTGCAGGATTCCGCCGAGACAGCGCTGAACTCTTCAACCGACATTCTGTTTACGGCAGCGGTGTGCCAAGCGGAAGCCGAGCGCGAACCGCGCACGGTGTCTGAAGCAGAATAGATTGGCATTGCACAGGGCGGCACAGATGCCGCCCTTAAGATAAGCAGGTGTGATTGATGTCAGATGCACATCGATCGCACCTGATGTTTACAGCGTGACACCGCTCTTAAATATCGCTAACTCGCGGAAATCATTGGCTTCGTTACGCGCCGGTTGACCGTTGGCAATCGCCACAATCATATCGACGAAATCCTCCAGCATCTCCGGCATGCTCATGCCCTCAATCAAACGCCCGGCATTAAAATCGATCCAGTGCGGCTTCTTCTCTGCCAGCTGCGAGTTGGTGGCAATCTTCACGGTAGGCACGAATCCGCCATAGGGCGTGCCGCGTCCGGTGGTGAACAACACCATATGACAACCTGCGCCCGCCAGCGCGCTGGTGGCCACCGCATCGTTTCCTGGCGCGCTCAGCAGATTGAGGCCAGGCGTGACCAGACGCTCGCCATATTTCAGTACATCCACCACCTGGCTCTGCCCGGCTTTCTGCGTGCAGCCAAGGGATTTCTCCTCCAGCGTGGTGATACCGCCCGCCTTGTTACCCGGCGATGGGTTCTCATAGATCGGCTGCTGATGGTCGATAAAGTAACGCTTGAAGTCGTTGATCATCGCCACGGTTTTATCGAAGGTAGCTTCGTCACGGCAGCGGCTCATCAAAATGCGCTCTGCACCAAACATTTCCGGCACTTCGGTCAGCACTGTAGTGCCGCCGTTAGCGATCATTTGATCGGAGAAGCAGCCCAGCATCGGGTTGGCGGTGATGCCAGAGAAACCGTCAGAACCGCCGCACTCCAGTCCGAACTTCAGTTCGCTGAGCTTACCCGGCTGGCGCTGATCGCCACGCATCACATTGTACAGCGCATGTAGCTGCTCCAACCCCGCTTCGACTTCGTCGTCCTGCTTCTGACACTCCATAAAGTGCACGCGGTCACTGTCGAAGCCGCCCAGCGTTTCGCGGAACACATCCACCTGATTGTTCTCACAGCCCAGACCAATCACCAGCACCGCACCAGCATTGGGATGGCGTACCATGTTTTGCAGCATGGTGCGGGTGTTTTCATGATCCTGACCGAGCTGAGAACAGCCAAACGGGTGGCTGAACAGGTGCACCCCATCGATCCCTTCTGCCTCGTTGGTCTCCTTGAGGAAGCGCGACAGAATCTGCCGGGCGATGCCGTTCACACAGCCCACCGTTGGCAGAATCCACAGCTCATTACGAATACCGACTTCACCACTGGCGCGGCGGTAAATCTGCACCTCGCGATCGCCGGCCTGAGCGGGGATATCGAGAAACTCCGGCTGGTAGTCGTACTCATCCACATCGCTCAGATTGGTGCGGGCGTTGCTGGAGTGAATGATTTCGCCAATGGCGATCGGGCGCGTGGCATGGGCAATCGGCAAGCCGTATTTGATTACCAGCGCATCCGTTGCCAGCGGCGTCAGCGCGAATTTGTGACCGCGCCCAACCTCTTGCTGCAAGGTAATGAACTGGCGATCAATCTCGACTTTGGTATCGGCAGGTAAATCGCGCAGCGCTACCGCCACGTTGTCGCGCGAATGGATTCTTATCGCATCTTGCATAGCGTTATCTCAGTTGTACCAGCGCCGTCCGCATCCCGTGGACAACGATGTTTTGCAGGTGTTGGCTGACTGCGGCCACTAATCCGGGCCGCTGAGTGAGATCTTCGCCCCAGTGTGAGCGGTTGCTGAGTACCGCCTGCACCAGCTGTTCCGGGGTCAATGTGTCCTGGTTTACCGCTGGCCACAGCTCCGCGAACTGCTGCAACCAGTGGTCGTCGTCTTGTAAAGTCCACTGCTGGTCGCCCTGCTTGCCGCGATAAAACGCCAGTAGCGCGGCAAAGGCGAAGGTCAGGCGCGGTGGCCATTGGCCGGTTTGCTGCTGAGACAACAACAGCTGTGGCAGCAAACGGGTACGGAATTTGGTCATGCCGTTGAGTGCAATCGAAAGCAGCGCATGGCGGATAAACGGATTGCGGAAGCGACGCTGTACTGCATCGGCAAAGGCGTGCAGTTCATCGCGCGGCAGATCCAGCGTCGGAATCACTTCCTCACGCAGCAGCGCATTAACATAGTTCGCAATGGCGGCGTCATCCATCGCCTCGCCGACGCTCTCCAGTCCGGCCTGAAACGCCACCGGCACCATCGCGGTGTGCGCACCGTTGAGGATCGCCACCTTCTGCGCTTTGTAGGGCGTGATGTCATCGACGAACTTCACTTCCGGCGCCAGCGCGGCGAGTTTCAGTTCTTGCGCCAGCGCATCGGGCCCCTGAATCACAAACTGGTAATAAACTTCGCCAGCCACCAGATAGCGATCTTCGTAACCCAGTTGTGCAGCGATATTGGTGCCATCGGCTGGATAGCCAGTAACGATGCGATCCACCAGCGTGTTATAGAACGCACAATGATCCAGCACCCAGCGGGCAAATTCCGGCGGCAGCTGCCAGTGCTTGATATAGCGCAGCACCAGATCACGCAGTGCATCGCCGTTGTGATCGATTAACTCGCACGGCACGATCAACCAGCCTTTCTCTGCCGCACCGCCAAAGTGGCGGAAGCGCGCCCATAGCAGTTGTGTCAACTTGCCTGGGAAGGAAGAGGCTGGCGCATCCTCCAGCCGATCCTGCTCAACAAAGGCAATGCCTGCTTCGGTGGTATTAGAGAACACAAAGCGCATCTGCGGCGCACGGGCCAGTGCGAGAAAACCCTCAAACTGCTGATAGGGCTGGATCTCGCGATTGAGGCTGCGGATTAGGCGGGTTTCACTTACCTGCTCGCCCTGCGTGTTCAATCCACGGATCAGCGTGGTGTACAAACCGTCCTGCTGATTCAGTGAGTCTTCCACCACGCGATTGCGCGGCCGCACCACCACCACGCCCGCATCGGTGCCCTGATGCTCATTGAGCCAGTCGAGCTGCCAGTCAATAAACGCCCGCAGGAAGTTGCCTTCCCCAAACTGGATCACGCGCTCGCTATAGCTTGCGCCGGGGAAATCGTGACGGTTTAGCCGCTGCATCATCAGGCTCCCAACTCAATGCCGAAGTAATCGCGCGCATTGTTAAAGCAGATGTTTTGCACCATCTGCCCCAACAGCGCTTCGTAGGCTGGCGCTTCCCCGCGTTCAACCCAATTGCCGATCATCTGGCACAGCAGGCGACGGAAGTATTCGTGGCGGGTGTAGGAGAGGAAACTGCGGCTGTCGGTGAGCATGCCGACGAAGCGACTCAACAGGCCGATTTGCGCCAGCTGCGTCATCTGACGATGCATGCCATCAAGCTGATCGTTAAACCACCATGCGGAACCAAACTGCATCTTGCCGGGTTCACCTTCGCCCTGGAAATTGCCCGCCATGGTCGCCAGCACTTCGTTGTCGCGTGGGTTAACGCAGTAAAGAATGGTTTTCGGCAGTGCATTGTTGCGGTTCTGCGCATCCAGTAAACGGCCCAGCGGGATCGCCATCGGCGCGTCATTGATGGAGTCAAAGCCTACATCCGGGCCGAGAATATCGAACTGCCGACGATTAGCATTACGCAGCGCGCCAATGTGATATTGCTGCGCCCAGCCGCGACGCGCATATTCGCTGCCAAGCCACACCAGCACCGCTGTTTTGAACTGCGCCACTTCTTCTTGCGTCGGTGCAGCACCTTGCAGGCGACGCGCCAGGATACTATCCAGCGTGCTTTCATCGGCCTCGGCAAACAGCACTACGTCCAGCGCATGGTCGGAGATTTTACAGCCGTGTGCGGCAAAATGATCGAGACGCAGGCTCAACGCGCGGCGCAGATCATCAAAACGTTGCACGCTGACATCGGCGACCTGTTCCAGGCGCTGAATCCACGGCAGGAAGGTATCCAGCTCAATGTTGAAAGCTTTATCCGGACGCCAGCTTGGCAGCACTTTAACGCTAAAGCTGGCATCGTCCGACAGCGTGCGATGGTGTTGCAGATCGTCAAGTGGATCGTCAGTGGTACCGACCATTTTCACCTTCATCTGCTGCATGATGCCGCGTGCGCTAAAGGCATCCTGCGCCAGCAGCTCATTGCACTGCTGCCAGATGCGATCCGCGCTCTGCTCATTCAGCAATACATCGGTAATGCCAAACGGACGGCGCAGCTCAAGGTGCGTCCAGTGATACAGCGGATTGCCAATAGTGTGCGGCACCGTGCGTGCCCAGGCGTTGAATTTCTCGCGATCGCTGGCGTCGCCGGTGCACAGCGCTTCGGGTACGCCATTAGCACGCATCGCTCGCCATTTGTAATGATCGCCTTTCAGCCAAATGTCATAGAGATTGGTGAAGCGGTAATTTTCGGCAATCTGCTGCGGCGGTAAATGGCAGTGATAGTCGAAAATCGGCTGGTCTTTGGCGTAGTCATGGTACAGACGACGGGCGAACTCGCTATCGAGTAGAAAATCCTCACTCATAAAACGCGACATACCTGCTTCCTCATGTTTGGGGCCAATTGGCTTCTGATTCAAAGTTATCATACCAATTTTGACGATCGGCAAAATTGTTTGCGATAGACCTCACAATAATGACAGTTTCCCTGTGGGTATATGGACAAAATAGTCAGCCACATTGCACTAACTTGCTGTTATAACGCCTGTTTAGCGGATCACACAGCACATGCAGGGTTTTTGTGATGGCATTCAACTTTTAAAGTTGTATAACAAGTTAATCTCTCGCCTCGTTGATGCCGAACCTCATGGCACATCTCATAACAACAAGGCGGCAGGTCTGATTCGTCAACGCCGCCAGCGGGAGTGCTCAAGTACTCCCCTACCTTTAATGGCAAGTGTTACGACAGACTGGAAGAGGTTAATGATGCGTAAGATCAAAGGGCTACGCTGGTACATGATTGGGCTGGTGACAGTGGGCACCATACTCGGTTACCTGACACGTAATACCATTGCCGTGGCCGCGCCGACGCTGGAAACGCAGCTGGGTATTACCACCCAACAATATTCCTATATCGTCGCCGCCTATTCGGCGTGCTACACCGTGATGCAACCTGTGGCAGGTTATGTGCTGGATTTGCTGGGCACCAAAATTGGCTACGCGGTGTTTGCCATCCTCTGGGCGATCTTCTGTGCTGCCACCGCCATGGCAGGCAGCTGGGGCGGTTTTGCGCTGGCACGTGGCGCGGTGGGCGCGGCCGAAGCGGCGATGATTCCTGCAGGCCTGAAAGCCAGTAGCGAATGGTTCCCGGCCAAAGAGCGTTCCGTCGCGGTAGGCTACTTCAACGTTGGTTCATCGATTGGTGCGATGCTGGCGCCACCGCTGGTGGTATGGGCGATTCTGGCGCACAGCTGGCAGCTGGCCTTTATCATTACTGGCGTGCTGAGCATGGCGTGGGCGTTGTGCTGGTTAATATTTTATAAACATCCTAAACAGCAAACCAAGCTCAGCGATGAAGAGCGTCACTACATTATTTCCGGTCAGGAAGTACAGCATCAGACCGGCAATAACAGCAAAATGTCAGCCCGTCAGATTCTGCGTAATCGTCAGTTCTGGGGTATTGCCCTGCCACGTTTCCTCGCGGAACCGGCATGGGGCACCTTTAACGCGTGGATCCCGCTGTTTATGTTTAAGGTCTACGGCTTCAACCTGAAAGAGATCGCCATGTTCGCCTGGATGCCGATGCTGTTTGCCGACCTCGGCTGTATCGTCGGTGGTTACCTGCCACCGCTGTTCCAGCGCTGGTTTGGCGTGAACCTGATTGTGTCGCGCAAACTGGTGGTCACCATGGGCGCGGTGCTGATGATTGCACCGGGCACCATTGGTTTGTTTACCAGCCCTTACGTAGCGATTGGTTTGCTGTGCGTCGGTGGCTTCGCCCATCAGGCACTGTCCGGTGCATTGATCACCCTCTCCTCGGATGTATTTGGCCGTAATGAAGTGGCCACGGCAAATGGCCTGACCGGCATGGCCGCGTGGACAGCCAGCACCCTGTTTGCGCTGGTGGTGGGTGCATTGGCTGATACGCTGGGCTTCAGTCCGCTGTTTGCCGCGCTGGCAGTATTTGACCTGCTCGGTGCCTGTGTGATCTGGACCGTGCTGAAAAACCAGCCGGTATCGGAGCTGGACGTTCAGCACGTGGCACAACCGGCAACAGCTCGCACTTAATCTCCACGCTTTGGGCTGGCGCACGTCAGCCCATTTCCTCCACCCGGTCAAAGTGGTATAACAACTCATCCTTCCCTGCCACAGCGAACCGCGCAATGGATCTGAACGAATCCCGTCGTCTTTACCAACAACTCGCCAGTGAACTCAAACGTCGTATCGAGGCGGATGATTATCGCGTGGGCGATAAGCTGCCTGCTGAACGCCTGATTGCTGAAGAGATGGAAGTCAGCCGCACTGTGGTTCGCGAAGCCATCATTATGCTGGAAGTGGAAGGGTATGTTGAAGTACGTAAAGGCTCAGGCATCCACGTCATCAGCAATCAACAGCAAAACCGCGAGACCACCCCCAGCCAGCTGGAATTTGCCAGCTTCGGCCCCTTTGAGCTGTTACAGGCGCGCCAGCTAATTGAAAGTAACGTGGCCGAGTTTGCCGCCACCCAGGTCACGCGTCAGGACATCATGGCGTTGATGGCGATTCAGGAAAAAGCCCGCCAGGAAGACCATTCACGTGATTCAGAATGGGATATGCATTTCCACGTCCGCATCGCGCAATCCACGCAAAACAGCGCGCTCGCCGCGATTGTCGAGAAGATGTGGTTGCATCGCCTGCACAACCCTTATTGGCTCAAGCTGCACGAACATATTGATGCGCGCAACATCACCAGCTGGTGCGACGATCATGACCAGATTCTGAAAGCACTCATGCGCAAAGATCCCGCCGCCAGTAAGCTGGCAATGTGGCAGCACCTGGAAAATACTAAACAGATGCTGTTTAACGCCACCGCCGACGATTTTGAATTTAATGTCGACCGTTACATGTTTGCGGAAAATCCTGTCATCCTGCCGGAAGGTAATGACAATTCTTATTGATTCTGCTGCATTTCCAGGCGAATAAGTCAGTTAATCTGCAATAGTGTCAGCTCATGTAAAGCTCCTTTTGAGCATCTGCGTCAAAAGGTAAAACTCCTGTGCGAGCGCCACTTTACACTGTCTGACCTGCGTGATTTTTGTTACAGTTATCGCCCTTTTCTTACCCTTTGCGACAGGGCTTTAAAAAGTCGCTGATTTAACAATCAATTCTGGATGGATCCGGAAATCCCGCAACGGCTGCATACCAAAAATGTATAACCAAGCCAGCCTGCGCCTCAGCCCCTTACGGGCACGTTTAACAATGATGTTCAGGAATGATTGATGGATATTTTGAAAGCATTGCTGCATGCCTTGTGGCAGCAGGATTACGAAATGCTCTCCGACCCGACACTGGTTTGGGCCATTTATGGCGTGCTGTTCTTGATCCTGTTTCTCGAGAATGGCCTGCTACCCGCCGCGTTTCTGCCCGGCGATAGTCTATTGATTTTAGTCGGTGTTTTGATTGCCAAAGGCACCATGGGTTTCCCGCTGACCATCCTGATTTTGACCACCGGCGCCAGTCTGGGCTGTTGGGTAAGTTACATTCAGGGCCGATGGCTAGGGAATACGCCAACGGTACAGAAGTGGCTCTCGCACCTTCCGGCGCAATATCATCAACGCGCGCACAGCTTATTCCATCGCCATGGTCTTTCGGCCTTGCTGATCGGTCGGTTCATTGCCTTTGTGCGCACCCTGCTGCCGACCATAGCGGGGCTTTCTGGCCTGAGTAATGCACGCTTTCAGTTCTTCAACTGGATGAGCGGCTTCCTGTGGGTGCTGATTCTGACGGTACTGGGCTTCGCGCTGGGTAAAACGCCGATTTTCCGCCGCTATGAAGATGAACTGATGTTCTGCCTGATGCTGTTACCGCTGGTATTGCTGGTGATTGGTCTGGTGGGCTCTCTGGTGGTGCTGTGGCGTAAACGTCAGTCTTCACGCAACGGGAATTCACAGCCATGATCAGATTCCGTGGATTCGCAAGGCGCTTCGTGCCCTGGGCACTTGGCGCTGCGCTGGCGCTGCTGGCGGTGATCTTTGTACCTTCGATGTTGCAGCACGATACCGTGGTACAGATTCGCGTCGCACACAATGGCACCAATTTGCCGGATGGCTTTTATCTGTATCAGCAGCTGAGTGCGCAAGGTGTGCGTATCAAAAGCATTACACCTGCGGGCGATGCGCTGCTGATTCATTTCGAAAATGAAGAACAAAGCCTTGCCGCCCAAAAAGTGCTGAAACGCTTGCTACCACAGGGCTTTGTCGTTGCAAGCGGACCGCAGGCTTCGCAGCAAGTACCTGACAGTAACCGCCCAACTTATAGCTGATTTCCACCGTCTGATGACAAGCCAGACGGTGAATCAATCCTCGCTATCCCCGCGTCTTCGTTGAATTTTTTCGTCTGCTGTCTATGCTTAAAGGTAGCGCGAGTTAAGACAAGCTGGGACGCTTCTCCTGCCCGGTTTGCGGCAGGTCATCAACAATGGAAGGTAAAACCTGATGAAACATCAATTACTGCTGGGTGCTATTCTGTTCTCTCTCTCGGGATCTCTGATGGCAGCTGAAACGCTGTGTCAGCAGAAAGAACACGATATTCAGCGTGAAATCGACATGGCTAAACAGCACGATAACCAGCGCCGTGTGACCGGGCTGGAGCGCGCGCTCACTGAAGTACGTGCGAATTGTACTGATGAAAGACTGAAGTCAGCCCACAGCGAACGCATTGCAGAGCAAAAACACAAAATTGCGGAACGTGAGCGTGAGTTGAAGGAAGAGCGTCAGGATGGCGACAAAGATAAGATTGAGAAGCGCGAACGTAAGCTGGAAGAGGCACAGCACGAGCTGAAAAAGCTTGAAGCTGAGCCTTACTAATCGGACTTAAATAAATGATGTAATGGAGAACTTCATGTCTAAAGACACCACATCTGAACATCTGCGTGCGGAACTGAAAAACCTTGCTGACACCCTGGAAGAAGTACTGAGCAGCTCGGCGGATAAATCGAAAACCGAGCTGGACAAACTGCGCAGCAAAGCGCGCGGCGCGATTGAAAGTTCGCGTGAGCGCCTGGGCGATTCCGGTGAGCGCATCGCGCAATCCACGCGTGAAGCGGCAGAGAAGGCCGACGAGTATGTGCGCGATAATCCGTGGCACGGCGTAGGCATCGGTGCAGCTGTCGGTGTCCTGATCGGCATCCTGATCTCACGTCGTTGATATGAGCGATAGTCAGAGCCACGGCCCAGGCAAAGGGGTCTTCAACATCGGTCAGCGCGTCGTCACTACCTTAGTGAGTATGGTGGAAACGCGCGTCCGTCTGGCGATTGTTGAGCTAGAGGAGGAGAAAGCCAATCTGATTCAAATGCTGATGATGGTTGGGTTGACGATGCTGTTTACCGCTTTTGGTTTAATGAGCCTGATGGTGCTGATCATCTGGGCGGTGGATGCGCAGTATCGGCTGATGGCGATTGCCATTACCACCGCCGTGCTGTTTGCGCTGGCGCTGATATTTGGTGTGTGGACACTGTATAAGTCACGCCAGTCAACGTTGCTGCGGCATACCCGCAAGGAGCTGGAAACCGATCGCAGCTTGCTGGAGGAGCATCGCTCATGAGCCGTCGTGAACGTGAAGCACGCATTCATGAACTGTTGAATCAGGTTCAGCAGCAGCGATTGGATCTCAGTGCTGCACGCCGTGACTGGCTGGATGGCACCGCTTACTACGATCGCGGCTGGCTAACGTTTCTCAGCTTACGCCGCTATCTGGCAATTGGCAGCAGCGCGCTGGCCATCTGGTCAATCCGCAGTCCTAACCGTATTTTGCGCTGGGCAAAACGCGGTTTTGGTCTTTGGAGTACCTGGCGCATGATTAAATCCACGCTCGAACCTCGCTAACGCCTTCATTTGAAACCGGATCTAAAAAATCCGGTTTTTCTTTATCAAAATCCCTGAACAACATTGACAGTTTAACTCGCTTACAACTGTTGCAACCTGCGACTATCATCTTCCTCCATCAGCCCAACGAATTGCGACCTGCGATTCAGCGGGATCAAAACCTTGCAGGCCAACAACCTGCTTCTTAATTCTTGTTGGAGTAAATGATGAAAAAATTCGAAGACTCAGGCCTGCTGCTGGCACGTGTATTAATGACCATTCTGTTCATCACTGCGGGCTGGGGCAAAATCACCGGTTATGCCGGTACCGCGCAATACATGCAGGCGATGGGCGTCCCGGGCTTCTTATTGCCGCTGGTTATTCTGCTGGAGTTCGGCGGCGGTCTGGCAATTCTGTTCGGTTTCCTGACGCGTTTCACCGCACTGTTCACTGCGGGCTTCACTCTGCTGACTGCGTTCCTGTTCCACAGCAACTTTGCTGAAGGCGTTAACCAGCTGATGTTCATGAAAAACCTGTCCATCGCCGGTGGTTTCCTGGTGCTGGGTCTGGTAGGTCCAGGTGCTTACAGCATCGACCGTCTGATTCGTGCTCGTTTCGCACCAGCAGCCGCACGCTAAGCACACAAGCGCTGCCAGAACACATATACTGATTTGCAGGGGCGGGGATTTTCCCCGCCCTTTTTCTTTATGGAGGGCTTATGGGACAACTGATTGACGGTGTATGGCATGACACCTGGTACGATACGAAGTCAACCGGTGGCCGCTTCAAACGCACAGAAGCAGTCTGGCGCAACTGGATCACCGCAGATGGCAGTGCTGGCCCCACCGGCAAGGCGGGTTTCGCTGCCGAGCGCGATCGCTATCATCTTTATGTTTCTCTTGCCTGTCCGTGGGCACACCGCACGCTGCTGATGCGCCAGCTTAAAGGGCTGGAAGAGATGATTTCCGTCTCAGTGGTGCATCCATTGATGCTGGAAAACGGCTGGACCTTCGACGACGATTTCCCGGACGCAACCGGCGACTCTCTGTATCAAAACGAATTCCTCTATCAGCTCTACCTGCACGCCGACCCGCAATATACAGGCCGCGTGACCGTTCCGGTGCTGTGGGATAAAACTCAGCACACCATCGTCAGCAATGAATCGGCTGATATCATCCGTATGCTCAACACGGCCTTCGATGCACAAGGTGCCCGCGCCGGAGATTATTATCCGCCGACGTTGCGCGATAAGATCGATGAGCTGAACGGTTGGATTTACGACACGGTGAACAATGGCGTGTATAAGAGCGGATTCGCGACCTCGCAGGCGGCCTATGATGAATCAGTCACCGCGCTGTTCCATTCGCTGGCGCGACTTGAGCAGATCCTCGGCCAGCATCGCTATCTGGCTGGCGATCGCCTGACGGAAGCGGATTTGCGTTTATGGACCACCTTAGTCCGCTTCGACCCGGTGTATGTCACGCATTTCAAGTGCGATCGTCACCGCATCAGTGATTACCGCAATTTGAGCGGCTTTCTGCGTGATATCTACCAGATGCCGGGCATCGCCGATACGGTGAATCTGCCGCATATTCGCCATCACTATTACTGTAGCCACAAGACCATCAACCCGAGCGGCGTAATTTCGCTGGGCCCGGCGTTTGACTGGGATGAGCCACACGGCCGCGGTTGAGGTTAGTGGGGATCATTGCGTTCAACACACTCCTTTTTTAAGGAGTGTGTTGTGCAGGTTTTAAAAGGTGGAATACGAGGTGAACCGCCTGACACTCCATTTCTTCATGCGCGTTAGCCGCTAAGTGTCAGGCCGATGTGCCCACTTTTAAGCAAACTTAATCAGCACCATCCCAGCAATCAGCAATCCCACCCCTAACCAGCCGATGCGATTCAGACGTTGACCAAACAGTACCCAACCAGCCGCTACCGTTGCCACCAGACCAAAACCACCCCACAGTGCATAAGCCACTGAGAGATCGATCCCTTTCACCGCTTGTGACAACGCACTGAATGCCCCCAGCACCGCGACCAGTGAGAGCAGGCCGTAAATGACACGGCGGAAACCATCGGAATATTTGAGAAAGATATTCGCGACGATCTCAAGCCCAATCGCCAGTGCAAGCCAGGCAATATGCACCGTATTAAACGTGGCCATGTTGCGGCTCCTTGCGTGTCAGCGTGCCAGATTTGATTAGCGCAATTCCCGCCACCAGCGTGATTAAGCCCGCCACCTTCATCAGCGATAAGGGTTCATCGAACAGCGTGACGCTGAACAGGGTGATAAACAGAATGCCGATACCTTCCCACATCGCATAGGCCACGCCTAAAGCGATACGTTTTACGGCGAAAGACAGGAAAATATAAGAGAGCGCAATCATCACCAGCATAAAAATAAAACCCGCGTTGTCGTCATTGACGCTGGCCCATTTCATAGAGAGCGTGCCGGTTATTTCAGCCAGGATAGCTAAAACTAATAAAAGCCAATAGCGCATACTTTCTCTCCTTAAGAGAAATAGAGAACTATCACGCGAAATAAACGCATGTGAAATCTTAAGAATATTTTTAAATAAGGAGAGTGTGGCGCTAAAGCGCGAAGCGCCAGTGCTGGTCGCAAATCGAGTAGTGGAAGTGTTCAGAGAGATAAATAGAGGTTGCCATCATTGGGGCGAGCATTTTGTCCATAATGTTACAACTTATCCACGCTGTTGCTTTTCGTCGATGTGGATGAAAAATTGTCCTCGGTAGTGAAACACGCACCTATTCTGGCATAAGGTTTATTTTGTTATGCGAGATTTTCATTTCTTTACGCTTTGGAATTTTTTATTCTCTGCGAACGAGAATTTATTTTAATTATTGGTATGCCGCGTTCTTTTCATAGAGAGTGGAGTGGACAGTCATTCATCTTGCCGCCGTACGCCAGATAGCAAAAACCCCTCCGGAGCGTTTTTTTTCCATAAAGAAGTCGAAACTGAATGATAAGCCGCGTTCTTTTCATAGAGAGTGGAGTGGACAGTCATTCATCTTGCGCCGTACGCCAGATAGCAAAAAACCCGCCGGATCGGTTTTTTTCCATAAAGAAGTCGAAACTGAATGATAAGCCGCGTTCTTTTCATAGAGAGTGGAGTGGACAGTCATTCATCTTGCGCCGTACGCCAGATAGCAAAAACCCCGCCGGAGCGGGGTTTTCACATGAAAAAGTCGAAACTGACCGATAAGCCGGGTTCTGTCGTGGACAGTCATTCATCTAGGCCAGCAATCGCTCACTGGCTCAAGCAGCCTACCCGGGTTCAGTACGGGCCGTACCTTGTGAACCCCTATTTGGCCTTGCTCCGGGTGGAGTTTACCGTGCCACGAACTGTTGCCAGCCGCGCGGTGCGCTCTTACCGCACCCTTTCACCCTTACCTGATCCCATTACTGGGCCATCGGCGGTTTGCTCTCTGTTGCACTGGTCGTAGGCTTGCGCCCCCCAGGCGTTACCTGGCACCCTGCCCTATGGAGCCCGGACTTTCCTCCCCTCTGCCCGTCTCCCCCGAAAGGGACGACGACAAAGCGGCGACTGTCTGGTCAGCTTCGGCGCGGGATAATAGGCGATCCGCCCGCGTTTGTCACGCCTCTTGCTGCTCCAGCGCGTACTTATACAGGGCGTTCTTCTTAACGCCATGAATTTCCGCCGTTAACGCAGCGGCTTTTTTCAGCGGCAGCTCAGTTTGCAGCAACGCCAGGGTTCGCAACGCTTCGGCAGGCAGCGCTTCTTCATCGGCCTTGTGCCCTTCAACAATCAGCACCATCTCGCCTTTGCGACGGTTTTCGTCTTCCAGTACCCAGGCCAGCAGTTCGCCCACCGGCGCGCCCTGGATGGTTTCCCAGGTTTTGGTGATTTCACGCGCCAGCACCACATAGCGATCGGCACCCCATACGCTCACCATATCTTGCAGGCTATCGATCAAACGGTGAGTAGATTCATAAAAAATGAGGGTACGTGGTTCATTCTCAAGGGAGCGCAGCACATCGCAGCGGCCTTTGCTCTTGGCGGGCAGAAATCCTTCGTAACAGAAACGATCTGACGGTAACCCCGCCGCGCTTAATGCTGTGATAGCCGCGCAGGCACCCGGCAACGGAACCACGCGCACACCTGCTTCACGGCAGCAACGCACCAGATGATAGCCCGGATCGTTGATTAACGGCGTGCCCGCATCAGAGACCAGCGCTATGCTCTGGCCTTCTTGCAGCTTGGCTAACAACACTTCTGCTTTCTGTTGTTCGTTGTGGTCGTGAAGTGCGAACAGTCGCGCATTGATGGCGAAATGTTGTAGCAACAGCCCGGTATGACGTGTATCTTCCGCTGCGACCAGATCGACGCTCGCAAGCACCGTCAGCGCACGCTGCGTGATATCACCCAGGTTACCGATCGGGGTAGGAACGATATAGAGCGTGCTGGCAGAAATCTCTGCCCGATCGAGTTGTTTCATTGTTTCATCCGAATTGCCGATTTAATATTGAGCATCTAGAAAAAAACATCACTGGATACAGTATGCTTCCTTCAAAAGTCGTACGTCATAAAGCAGGACGCTTTGTACCTGTTCTTCTCGCTGGACTGATTTTAGCCGCCTGTAGCGGCCAGGGACCGCAGCTAACCTCCAACGTCAATATTCAGGGGCCTGCTACTGGCCGGTCTGACTATTATCTGCAGCAGGTGCAGCAAAGCAGCGATGATAGCAAGACCGACTGGCAATTACTTGCCATCCGTGCCCTGTTGAAGGAAGGAAAGTATCCGCAGGCTAACGATCAGATCTCGCAACTGCCACAGCAACTCTCTGCAGTGCAGCAGCAGGAGCTGCAATTACTGCGCGCGCAGATGCAGATTGGTCAGCAGGATTTCGGCGGCGCTCAGCAGACGCTAGGTCAGGTGAAGACTGATGGCCTGTCTCAGGATCAGCAGGTGCGCTACTACGCACTGCAAATCGCTGCGGCGCAAAATCGCCCTTCACTCGCGCTCTTACGCGCCTATATTGCTCAGGAGCCGTTGCTGCAAGGCGCCGACCACCAGAGCAATATTGACGCCACCTGGCAAGCTCTGACGCAAATGACGCAGGATCAGCTGAACAGCCTGGTGATTAACGCCAATGAGAACACCCTGCAAGGCTGGCTGGATCTGCTCAACACCTGGCATACCAACAGCCAGGATCCGCAGATGCTGAAAGCGGCGATCAAAGACTGGCAGACACGTTATCCGCAAAACCCGGGTGCGAAAACATTACCAACTCAGCTTAGCCAGGTGCAAAACTTCACCAAAGCCTCGACCAGCACCATCGCGCTACTGCTGCCGCTGAATGGCCAGGCACAGGTTTTTGCCAATGCGATTCAGAAAGGTTTTAACGATGCCAAAAATGGCGTGTTAACTGCACCAGCCCCGCAACCCGCCCCTGCTGCTACCGCGGCAACCGATGCCAATGGCCAGCCGTCAGCACAACAGCCTGGCGACGCGAACGCACAACAGCCTGCCGATGCTAACGCTGCCGCTAACGCAGTTGTCAGCCCGGCCATGGCAGGTAATATGCCGCCACAGACCGAACAGCCGCAGCCCGCAGCACAACCGGCGACTACGGCGGCTCAGCCGGACAGCAACGCTCAGGTTAAAGTTTATGACACCAGCAGCCAGCCGATTGCCCAGGTGATGCAGCAGGCGCAGCAGGATGGCGCGACTATCGTGGTGGGTCCACTGCTGAAAAACGACGTGGAATCGGTGGTGAACAGCCAGACGCCACTCAACGTGCTGGCGCTGAACGAGCCAGAACAGATCCAGAACCATCCGAATATTTGTTATTTTGCGCTTTCTCCTGAAGACGAAGCGCGCGATGCCGCGCACCATATCTACGAGCAAGGCAAACGCCAGCCATTACTGCTGGTACCGCGTAGCAGCTATGGCGATCGCGTCAGCAAGGCGTTCGCACAGGAGTGGCAGAAACTTGGCGGTTCCACCGTACTGCAACAGCGTTTCGGTGGCGTTTCTGAGCTGAAACAAGGTATTAATAGCGGAGCGGGTATCGCATTGAGTGGCACGCCGCTGACGGTTGAACAGCCGCAGTCTGCCGCCGTGGCTGTTGCGGGCCTGACCATTCCAGCGCCGCAAACCACCCCGCCAGCGCCAACGACCGATGCCAGCGGCGGCAGTGTGGATGCAGTGTACATCGTGGCCAGCCAGGACGAGCTGCAACTGATCAAGCCGATGATTGCGATGCGCACCAGCAGCCGCAACAACATCGCACTGTATGCAAGCTCACGCAGTGCGCAGGCGGGTGCCGGTCCAGACTTCCGTCTGGAAATGGATGGCCTGCAGTTCAGTGATATTCCGCTGCTCTCCGGTAACAATCCGGGTCTGATGCAGCAGGCGGCGAAGTCGTTTAACAACGATTATTCGCTGGTTCGCCTCTACGCGATGGGCATTGATGCCTGGACGCTGGCGAATCACTTTAACCAGATGCGCCAGGTGCCTGGTTTTGCCATTGATGGCAACACTGGCAAACTGAGCGCCGACACGGATTGCGTGATCAACAGGAAGTTGGCATGGAACCAGTATCGTCAGGGACAAATCGTTCCAGTGCAGTAAACCGCCAGCGCATTGGCGCTGAGCAGGAGCAGCAGGCGCGTGGCTATCTGGAGCGCGCCGGGCTGCGATGGGTTGCCAGCAACGTGCGTTGCCGCAGTGGGGAAATTGATCTCATTATGCGAGACGCCGATTGCTGGGTGTTTGTCGAAGTGCGCTATCGACGCGATGCGCGCTACGGCGGTGCCGCCGCCAGCGTGACGCGCCAGAAACAACAAAAGCTGCTGCGTACCGCTGCATGGTGGTTGCTGGCACGCGGCGGCAGTTTTGATACGGTGAATTGCCGTTTTGACATCATTGCCATTACCGGGCGTGAGCTGGAATGGCTGCCCGATGCCTTTAATGCCGATGGATAGAACCAGGTGGTCTTGTGCAGGACAGAATTAAAGCGTGTTTTACCGAAAGTATTCAGACTCAAATCGCCGCTGCGGAGGCACTGCCGGATGCGATTTCTCGCGCCGCTATGACGCTGGTGCAGTCGCTGCTGAACGGTAACAAAATCCTGAGTTGTGGTAACGGTGCTTCATCGGCCAATGCTCAGCATTTTGCCGCCAGTATGATTAACCGTTTTGAGACCGAGCGCCCCAGCCTGCCTGCGCTGGCACTGAGCGCCGACAATGTCATGCTGACGGCGATCGGCAACGATCGTCTCCACGATGAAGTTTATGCCAAGCAGGTTCGCGCGCTTGGTCAGGCCGGTGATGTGCTGCTGGCTATTTCAACCCGTGGCAACACCCGCGATATTGTTAAAGCGGTTGAAGCTGCGGTGACTCGCGATATGACTATCGTCGCGTTGACCGGCCATGATGGCGGTGAGCTGGCGGGCCTGTTGGGTCCGCACGATGTGGAAATTCGCATTCCGTCACATCGCAGCGCACGCATTCAGGAGATGCATATGCTGACGCTGAACTGCCTGTGTGATTTGATTGATAACACTTTGTTCCCACACCAGGAATGACTGAAGGAGCTCAAATGAAAGCATTGAACGCTGTCGCCATTCTTTTAACCGCCATGATGCTGCAAGGCTGTGTTGCCGTTGTGGCAGGCGGCGCCGCTGTGGCGACCAAAACCGCAACGGACCCGCGCACCGTCGGTACGCAAGTGGATGATGGTACGCTGGAACTGCGTGTCAGTAACGCACTGGCTAAAGATGAACAAATCAAAAACCAGGCGCGCGTCGTGGTCACCGCTTATCAGGGCAAAGTGCTGCTGACCGGTCAATCGCCATCGGCTGATTTGGCGAGCCGCGCCAAGCAGATTGCCATGGGCGTGGATGGTGCCACCGAGGTGTATAACGAAATCCGCACTGGCCAGAAAGTGAGCCTCGGCACGTCATCATCCGATACCTGGATCACCACCAAAATCCGCTCACAGCTGCTGGGTAGCGATCAGGTGAAATCATCGAACGTGAAAGTGACCACGGAAAACGGTGAAGTGTTCCTGCTGGGTCTGGTGACACAACAGGAAGCCACTGCGGCGGCCGATGTGGCCAGTCGTGTAAGCGGTGTGAAACACGTAACGACCGCGTTCACCATCCTGAAGTAATCTGCATCTGACGGGCGCAGTCAATTGCGCCCCGACCACAGACAAGGGCAGCCTCAGCGGGCTGCCTTTTTTTATGCCGGTAAATCGATGACGAGAGCACGTAGCGGCGTTTTCGCCTGCAACGTAATCTGCTGTTCTTCACTCAAGAACGCGCCGTCACCGCAGCTCAGTAACTCCTGATTGGCGCTACTTGCCTGCAGATCCAACGAACCGTGGATAGATTGCAGATAGGCACGAGGGCCGTTCAGTTTCACCATATGCTGCTCACCGGGTGCGAGTATCACCTGATGGACCCAAACTTGCTGACGCAGTTGCAGGCTGCCATCCACGCCGTCTGGCGAGGCCAGCAAGAAACGGGTCTGCTGCGGCACAGCGATTTTCTGCAGCAGCGGATTCTCTCGATCCGGGCAGGCCGCCAGCCACAGCTGCATGCGTGTTAGCGGGTGATCTTTGCTGATGTTGATTTCGCTGTAGTTCACACCCTGACGTGCCGACAGCAGCATGGCCTCGCCTTCCCGCGCGACCAGGTGGTTACCTTCGCTGTCGCGGTATTCTGCTTCGCCCTGCAACACCAGGTTCAGCACATCCACCTGCGGATAGCTGCGTGGCTGGAACGCCGCACCGGGTGCCAGCACTTCCTGATTAAGCACACGCAATGAGGCGTAGCCCATTAATTTCGGGTCAAAATAGTGGCCAAAAGAGAAGCTGTATCGCGCCTGCAACCAACCGAAATCGGCCTGGCCACATGCTGACGCGCAGCGGGTTGTCATCATGATTTACCTCCGACGCACTGCGGTGAGATTCGACCACAGGCTTTATACGTTAATGGTAAAAGGCTGGACGCCGGATTGTTAGCCAGTTAATCTGCCTGGCATATTCAAATTTACTGACAGAGAACCGGCATGGCAAAAGACCGCGCGTTAACCCTCGAAGCTTTACGTGTGATGGATGCTATCGACCGTCGTGGTAGCTTTGCTGCGGCAGCCGATGAACTGGGCCGCGTTCCCTCTGCATTGAGCTATACCATGCAGAAACTGGAAGAAGAGCTGGACGTGGTGCTGTTTGACCGCTCCGGCCATCGCACCAAGTTCACCAATGTCGGGCGTATGCTACTGGAGCGTGGGCGCGTGCTGCTGGAAGCGGCCGATAAACTCACCACCGATGCCGAAGCGCTGGCTCGCGGTTGGGAAACCCATCTCACCATTGTGGCCGAAGCACTGATCCCCACCAATCTGCTGTTTCCTGTCGTTGAAAAGCTGGCTGAGAAAGCCAACACGCAGATTTCGCTGGTGACGGAAGTGCTGGCCGGTGCCTGGGAGCGTCTTGAACAGGGCCGCGCGGACATCGTGATAGCGCCTGATATGCATTTCCGTGCATCAACCGAGATCAACACCCGTAAGCTCTACAGCATTATGAGCGTCTACGTGGCCAGTCCGGATCACCCGATTCATCAGGAAGCCGAGCCGCTGTCTGAAGTGACGCGCGTGAAGTATCGCGGCATCGCGGTGGCGGATACCGCGCGCGAACGCCCGGTGTTAACGGTGCAGCTGCTGGATAAACAGCAACGCCTGACGGTGAGTAGCATGGACGATAAACGCCGAGCGCTGCTGGCAGGATTGGGTGTCGCCACCATGCCTTATCCGATGGTGGAACAGGATATCGCCGAAGGCCGTCTGCGTGTTGTGAGTGCCGAATACACCCGTGAGGTGGATATCATTATGGCATGGCGTCGCGATAGCATGGGTGAAGCCAAAGCGTGGTGCCTGCGTGAAATCCCGCGGTTGCTGGCGAAGCAGCGTAGCTGATTAAGACCAGGCCGGCATAAATACTGACTCTATCCCAACAGTGTAGCGGGATATTCATCGCAAACATCATGAGCCGGGATGCGTGCCGGACGTTGTAGTGCTGGCTTCATCCGACCCTGGTTTACCATCACATCCGGCTCAGACAATCGATCGCCACCGCTTTAAAGCTGACGAAATCCGCGCAATCGCGCAATCGGGTCATCGCCCTCTCCCGCAGGAAGGTGACGAACAGATCGTAAATCGCCATCGCCTCTTCGTATTCGCTTTTACTGATCGCCAGCAGGAAAATCACCGAAGCGGTTTCATCACCCCAGCTCACGCCATGCGGCGCCAGCACGGTATACACCACGGTTTTCTTCGCCAGCAATCCCAGTGAGTGTGGCAGCGCAATGCCTTCGCCGAGCAGGGTGCTGACAATCGCTTCTCGCTCTTCGACGGAGGGATAAAAGTCCGCATCCACACAGCCTTCTGACTCCAGCTGATCGCACAACACGCGGAACAGCGCGGATTGCGTCATCGGCTTATCCAGCACCATAAAGTGCTGTGCATCGAAGTATTTTTCCAGCATGTAAGGCCGTGTGCGATCCACCAGCACCAGCTTACCCAACTGCTCCAGCTGGAACTCGGTCGGGAACGGCGACATCACCGCAATCGGTTTATTCTTCTCACTCAAACGCACGGTGGAAATCACGAAATCTTCGTCAATGTGTTCGCGCATCTCGTAATCACGCTGCGACAAACGCGCCGTGACCACCAACTGCGGGTATTTACGCAGCAGCAGCGCTTCAATCATGCGCAGTGTGGAGTTGCCGCTGTCGCACACCAGCAGCACCTGCGGATGGCGTTGATAGCCGACATCGTAATGCCGCTCTAGCCCGACACCGATGTGCAGCACCAGAAAACCGATTTCGTTCTCGCTGATGCTGTACGGCGTGTACTTTCCCCAGCTGGTGACCGCCGCCAGCGTCACGTCATACGCCATCGGATAGTGCTGTTTGATGTTACTCAGCAGCGGGTTGGGGATGTGAATCTGGTAGCGCACCCGGGTAATCATAGTTTTGATATGGGTGAGCAGATCGGCCCGCAGCTGCTCATCCTGCTGCAAGCGGTAGTTGTAATGGGTGTTGATGTAGTTCAGCAGGTAATCGACTAACGCATCGGCGTCATCAGCATTAATGGTGCTGGGCGACAGCGCCTGAATCTGCCGGGCGGCGATATTGACGCGCAGCCAGTTCTCTTCCGCCTGCGAAATCGGTTTGCCGACCAGCGGCTGTATCAGATTGACCAGATGATGTGCGGCTTCGCGCACCTCGTCACCGACATCTTCCGCGCCGGGATCGTTAAGCGGGAAACCTTCGCTGATGCGTCTTACTGCCACCGCACAGTAGATTTGCAGATAGCGCTCGCCCTCATCGCTCAGGCGAATCGCATACTGATTAAAGCAGTGCTGCAACAGCGGCTCCAGCTGCGTCAGGATACCGCTGTGCAGCGCTTCCACCGTCAACAGCGGGCTGTCCGGCATTTCCTGATCAATTTGCCACAGCAAATCCGTCAGGCAGGTGCGGATCGCCGCTTCGCTGCCGAACAACTTCATGCCGTAATGCGGCTTGGTTTCGATATTCAGATGATAGCGGCCCAGCCACTCGCGCACTTCCGCCATATCACTTTGCAGGGTAGCGCGGCTGACAAACCACTCTTCCGACAGGTCTTCCAGCTTGAGTGAATAGGCGGCGGTGAGAAAGCGCGTGAGCAAATAGCGCACGCGATCCTGAGAAGTGCGCGGCACGCGCAGCGGCGCAGCGCTCTCTTCCTGCAGACGGTCAAAAAGCGCCACATCGTCGATCTT
Source organism: Pantoea sp. Seng (assembly GCF_009829935.1). Taxonomy (NCBI): domain Bacteria; kingdom Pseudomonadati; phylum Pseudomonadota; class Gammaproteobacteria; order Enterobacterales; family Erwiniaceae; genus Pantoea; species Pantoea sp. Seng. The sequence goes on from NZ_SZZV01000011.1 coordinate 177,632, forward strand.
CAGCTGATATCCCGCGCCGCGCGCCAGTACGAACTGTGCGCCGTGCTGCTCCAGCAGCGCATTCAGCGCGGTGATATCGGTGCGCACCGTGCGCGTTGAAACTGAAAAGCGGCGCGCCAGTTCATCCTGTGGCAGCGTTTCATTTTGCAGCGCAGCGAAAAGTTGGGCCAGACGCTGATTGGGAAATCTCACGGAGCTTCACCTGTGACTCGTTTGTTACAGCAGTTTCTTGCACGTTGCCAGAAGCTGACGCACATCGTCAATGCGCGTGTCGCCAGTGGCACTGTAGATGATCGAACTATAGACGTGTGGAATCACTTTGCTGACGCCCGCATCAAGTGCAATCTGCACAATGGCTTCGAAGTTATTGAGATCGATGCCGCCGGTCGGTTCCAGCCAGAAGTCGTGACGCGCACAGGCTTCAGCAACGGCACGGTACTCATTCACCGCTTTTAACCCGCCCATCGGGAAGTATTTCACCGAACTGCCACCCATGTCCTGCAGCATGGCGATAGCGCTGTCGATCGGCACAATCGCATCTTCCAGTTGCGAGCTGCGCGGTCCGGTGGAAATTTTCACCAGGCCCGGCGTGCCGGTTGGTGAAATCAAACCGTTGACCACGGTGTGATGCTGCCCGAGCAGCGCGCGGCTGGTCGCCACACCGGTAAACACCTGGTTCACGTGCTGCGGTTGCAGCACCGCTGAGATCTCACTCACCATCGCCGACTGATTCGGATCGCCCGCGCCCAGTCCGACGGACAGCGCGTTGTCGATCAGTGCCGCGTACTCACGCATATCGGCAATCGCTTCTTCATTGCTCGCGTAATTTTTTGATAAGACGCCCACCAGCACGTGGCCTTCTGCGGCCTGCCAGATCTCTTTGGCGTTCTGCTTAGAACCGGCCAGCACGTTGAGGCACAGACGGCCCTGATAGAAATTCGGGTTCAGACTCATGCGCGTTTTCCTCCACTGAGTAACGCCTGGATACGGCTAAAGATAATATGCAGCTGATCGGTGCTGACGCTGCGCACATCCGCTTCGATAATGCCTTCGTTGGCTTTGTAGCCACGGAAGTAGATGGCGATGTCGCCGGTTTTCAGCGCCTGCACCAGCTCACCGGTTGGCCATTGAGTGACGGCCTCATCGAACTTGATCTCGGCACGGGCGATATCGCGGCCCGTCGCATCCCATACCACGCGTGCAGACACACCATTGATTGTGTTGAGGTTATCGATAAACGGCGTCATGTTGGCTACCATCTCAGCGCCGGTGGTTTTCGGCTGCACCAGATAGTTTTCAATCGCCTGCGTCAGACCAAGAATGCCCTCTTTACCGACTTTCATCGCGCGGCCAATACCGTTGCTTTGACGTTTTACCCACTCAACGTACTGGGTGCGGCCAATCACCAGACCGCTGGTCGGCCCTTCAATCGCCTTGGCACCGCTGTAGATCACCAGGTCCGCGCCCATCTGGTAGTAGCACTGCAGATCTTCTTCTGCCGCCGCATCCACGATTAACGGGATACCGTATTTACGCGCGACTACCGCCGCCTGCTCCACACTCAGGTGGCTCTTCTGCACGCAGTGGTGTGATTTGATGTAAAGCAGCGCCGCCGTGGTTGGCGTGATGGCCGCAGCCAGCTGTTCTGGCGAACATTCGTTGCTGTAGCCGGCTTCCACCAGACGTCCGCCGCCCAGCGCCACCATCGCACCCACCGGCGCACCGAAGTTCACGTTATGGCCTTTCGGCACCACGATATCGTGCGGCACGGTCAGCGGCGCGGCATGCAGGTTGTCCAGCAGCCAGTCGTTATCTTTAACGATCACCGCCGCCACGCTCTGTGCGATGCCCGCAGAGGCGCAGGAGACCACCACCGCGCTCTCGACATCCAGCAGTTTAGCGATATACGCGCCGGTTTTATTGACCAGATCTTTGATCTCGAAATAGTGATTCAAACCGTAGCTGACGGTCTCGACCACATCGGCAGAAGGCGTTGAAACACCAAGAATGGTCATACGACCGGAGGCATTGATGACCTGTTTCAGGTCATATTTTTCATAAATCGAAGACATGATTAGCTTTCCCTTCATCAGTCAGATGCCACTTACCCGCGATAACCACGGCCAGCGGCAGCAAATGTTGCTCACCCAAAACCCGTTCGCCTTCAGCATCAACGAACGGGCGGGCTTCCTCTTTGACGGTAAAAATGGTCAGGTCGGCGTCATAACCTTCGGTTAAGCGCCCTTTGCCCGCTAAGCGCAGGCCAGCCGCGGCATTACCGGTGACGCAGTCGATAACCTGCGGCAGCGTCATGCCAATGCTGAAGAATTTCGACATCACATGCGCCAGGCTGTGTACCGGGCCGTTGATGCGGTTGCGACAGTAAATGTCCGAGCTAATGGTGTCGGGCAGAATACCCTGCGCGATGGCCTGACGGGCCACTTCAAAGCTGAAGCTGGCGCTGCCGTGACCGATATCCAGCTTCACGCCGCGCGCGATGGCATTTTTCACCACGGCTTTCAGTTCGCCCTGCGGCGACAGAATGCGGTTGGGTTTGCCGTTGAAGCAGTGAGTGATGATGTCACCGGAGGTGAGCAAATCGGCGATCTCTTCCAGCACCGGCGGGTTGTTGCCGATGTGCACCATCAGCGGCAGATTTCCCGCCGCCTGTTGAATGGCTTTGGCGCGAATCAGCGGCTGAATGCCATTTTCACCCACCACGCTGCTGCTCATGCGCGCTTTTAATCCCACGATAAAGTCCGGGCGACGTTTCACCGCCTGCACCACCGCATCACCGTCGATCTGCGTCATATCGGCCAGCTCATTCTGGGTGATGATGCCGGTACGTGAAATGTTGATCAGCGCGCGCACTTCGGTGGTGGCGGAACGGGTGAGCTGATAGAAATCGTCGATATGATCCGCGCCGGTGCTGCCTGCATCAATCACGGTAGTGACGCCCTGCGCCATCCCAATCGCATCGGCTTCATCGTGATAAATCGGGGATTTGGGATAGCAGTGCACGTGGCTGTCGATCCAGCCGGCGCTGACGTAATAGCGCCCCTCTAAATCGCGCTCCTGCTGAGCTGAACCGTTGACATCGCCGACCGCAGCAATCTTGCCGTGCTGGATGGCGATATCCACCAGCTGTTCGTCGCACAAACGCGCGCGGCGCAGAATCAGATCAAACATATTTACTCCTTAACAACCTGCATTCAGCCCGGTGCGCATCAATACGCACCCTACGGAATTTGCATCACATCTGTGTGGGGTCATCAATGCGCCTCCACACAGAATGCACTGTTCAATCGTAGGGTCGCCGTGAAGGGCGACCGTTAAATCGGAAACAGCTTTACAGCGAAACCGGGAACATTGCGCCTAACGCCATGGCACCTAAAATCGCGCCACCGGTGATCGGTTTGTTCCACAGATAAAACAACAACGCCCCCACCAGCGAACCGATGCCAATCGGAATCGACGCGGCCATCGCCGACAGGATAATCAACGGCCCAAGGAAGCGGCCGGAGGCATTACCTGCGCCCATCATCACGTCCGCACCGTAGGTGGAATCGCTCTGATTGATGGTGAACTTACGCGCCAGGATAATCAGATAACCGATCGCTAAACCCACCACCAGACCCGTTGCCAGTGATGCGGCAAAGTTCGCCACCGGGAACACAATACCTGCACCGAGCAGCAAGGCCGGAACACCCAGCCCGACACCGGTTTGAATCGCACCGCCGATATCCAGAATCCCGACCAGCGAACCCTCGATGATGCGGGCAAACAGGAAGCTGGCACCAAACGCCGCCACGGCGCCATACACGCCGGTTTCCATGCCGGAACGCAGCATCGAAACAAACGCCACTTCGTTAAATGCACCGATGCCGTACAGGTAGTACATGTGCGTACCGGCAAACACCCCGGCGGACAGCAGGCCAACAAAGATCGGGAACGACCAGTCGGCATACCAGAACCCTTTGTTTTCAGTCTCGTTCATGCTCGAGGCTCCTTATTTGCCGCTCAGGCTGTTGTGAATCATGTCCAGCCAGCCTGGGACACCCAGCTGGAAGGATTGCAGCAGTTTCATGTCGAAGCCACGGAAGAAGCCACTCAGAGCGAACAGCAGCACAATCGCGAACATCATCACTTTGGTGACTTTGTTCCAGCCGCTCTCTTCGACGCCTTTACCAATCAGGATACCCAGCACCAGACCCGGTACGGCATTGCCCATGATCAACTGCGCCAGACCACCAAAGATGGTCGCCCAGAAACCGGATTTCTTACCGGCATCTATCGCTGCCAGCCAGAAGATCACCGGCATTACGGTGTTCACCAGCAGGTTGGCCGCCGGTACCAGCACTTTAACCGCCGTAACCTGTAATGCCGCCGGCACCGCAGAAGCGGTACTGTTGAGGAACGCCACCACGATCATGCCGATGATGCCGCAGGCAATCGCCATGCGTTTCGGGTTGTGCAGGGTTTCCGCGACGTTACGATTTTTCACCATCAACGCAGCCGCGCCCCAGTTGGGCAGAATGCGGTGGTCAACGTCCTGTGTGAAGGAGCCTGCCGCCACAGACGATGCCCAGGCGTTAAAGAAGAAGCCAAGACCAAAGGAAAAGTGCGATGCAGGATCGCCTTCACAGGAATTGAGTTCACCCAAGGTACGAAACGCGCCCATACCCTGGGTGGTCGGTGCGTGGAACATGCGCGCTGCGCCCGCTCCTACCCCAACGCCAACCAATCCACCAATGATCAACGACTTAAACAAAATGATTAAAAACATGTTGTTGTACCCTTTGTTGTCGTTTTTATTTCGTCGCGATGAAATCCACCTTGTCGGTGTCGATCACGGTGACGCTGACGGTAATCTCCAGCTCGACGCTGTAATTCCGTCGTTCGCGCGCCAGAAAGAAGAACAAGAACTTCTCTGTGCGTACGCTCTCCTGCGCGCGCAGCACCCGCACATCTATGGGTTCAATGCGCAACAGAATCTTTTGGCTGGTGCGCAGCACTTGCTGCTGCACCTTGCTCAGTGCATCGGAAAAGGCTTTCGCTTTGCTGTCGCCTTTGCCCTGCACCGTTATCTGCGTCTCGTATTGCTGTTTCATGCTTAGCTGCCGTGTTTTTTATTCCAGGCCTGCACCAGACGTTCACCCAGCTCTTCTTTATCCATAAAGCCAAAGCCCAGCACGGTGGCGCCTTCGTTGATGGCGGTCACGCCTTCATCAATCGAACGCATACCGTGTTTGGCTTTGTAGCCATATTTGTTCTGTGCAGTGATGGCACCCGCGCCGCCGCTGCCGCAGAAGGAGATGCCGAAATCGGCGTTTTCCGCTTTCATCACATCGCCCAGCTTCATATCCGCTGCGACGCCCGGCACCACCACGGCACGGCCGCCTGCTTTCTCAATACCGGCTGCGACTTTCTGACCTTTACCCAGACGATCACCAATCACGACTGTTACCATGTTCAATTCCTCTCGATTTATGCTTCGTTGGATTTCGCCACTTCGATATGCACCGATAACAACCAGGCTTCTTCTTTGGGCAGATTGCCAAACAGATCGACCACCTGCTGTGCCAGCGCCATGGTTTCTGGCGAGATATCTTCAAACAGTTCGGCTTCCACTTCCGGCAAGGCTTCTCCCGTGAGGGAACGCGCTGCCATCGCCCGTACATGCGAGGCCAGCATTTGCTGCTGCACGGCATTGGCTTCGATGTGGTGCGCGGCGTAGATCGCCGCAATCTGCTTCAACGTGTTATCCGCCAACGCCTGAATGGCTTCTGGCGTACTCGGTTTCAGCGGGACAGCTTCACTCCTCACCTTGCTACTCCTGTTTACTGCGGATAATTAGAGATAATTCGCGTTAGAAAGAAATTACGCTTTCCGCTTCAGGCTGTGGAGACGCATCTTTTCCACCTCAAAGTGGAAATCCCACGGGCGTGTGTGCGCCAGATCGCACTACGCATGAAGTGTGCGAAACAGGTCACAAAAATGCGGGTTATGCCGGAAATCGATGCGTTTAAACGGAGGGAATGCGAGAGGAGATAAGGCCAGCCACAGGGCTGGCCGGGTTATCAGCGGAATTTCTTATGGTTGGCGTTACGAATATCTTCCAACTTCTTCGCTTCAGTTTTGGCTTCGTCGAGCTTGTTGGCTTTCGCCAACTGATCAACGACATCAATCTGCGCAATCAGAGAATCGAGACCGGCGTGATAATCCTTAATCTGGGCGCTATCGGCAGCCTGACCTTCCAGTTTTTCCGGCGTGGATTTTTTAGCATCCTCCGCCGCCTGGCGCATCTTGCCGAGCGCGGTTTGCATTTCCTGAGCATCAGAGGTTTTCTTCACCACGCTCAGGCCATCTTTCAGGGTATCCATATCACTCTTCAGGTCAGCGGCGAATACGCTAGCCGAGGAGAACAACAGCGAGAGAGACAACATTGCAATCACATGCTTACGCATAAATATTCCTTATTTCCCGTCATATTTCAGGTTCCAGACACGTTGGCTACGCTCACTCACCTTAGTCACTTACTGATGTAATGTCCTGAGGATTCATTCACTTGCCGCCTTTCTGTCACGCGAATTATTTAGGGGTATTATTGTCGGGCTAAAAAAAAAGCAGCCTTGCGGGCTGCTTTCATGAAGCGATGTCTTTATTGTCCGGCGATTTTCATCTCCGGCAGCAGCACCGAACCGCATTGTATATTGCTGCGCGTTTCAATGTCGTTACCGAGCGTTACCATATTGAGCCACATATCCTTGAGGTTGCCCGCAATTGTGATCTCACTCACAGGATATTGGATTTCACCGTTTTCAACCCAGAAGCCTGATGCACCGCGTGAGTAATCACCGGTCATGGCGCTGACACTGGAGCCCATCATTTCGGTAACCACTAAACCACGGCCCATCTGCTTCAGCATATCTTCAAAGCTATGCCCCTGACCCGCAATGCGCCAGTTGTGAATGCCGCCCGCATGACCGGTGCTCTGCAAGCCAAGCTTACGTGCCGAATAGCTGGTCAGCAGCCAGTTTTGCAGCACGCCATCTTTGATGATGTCACGCGCCTGAGTGCGGACACCTTCGCTGTCGAACGGCGTAGACGCCAGGCCTTTCAGCAGGTGCGGCTTCTCTTCAATCGTCAGCCACTCAGGCAAAATCTGTTTGCCGAGTGAATCCAGCAGGAAGGTCGCTTTGCGATAGACGCTACCGCCGCTGATCATGCCGACCAGATGGCCAAACAGACCCGTCGCCACTTCCGGCGCGAAGATCACCGGCGCTTTCATGGTTGGCAGTTTGCGCGGCGCCAGGCGTGACAACACGCGACGTGCGCACTCTTGTCCCACCCAATCCGCAGTTTGCAGATCGTCAATGGAACGGCCGATGGTGTAGGCGTAATCGCGCTCCATGTTGCCATCCTGCTCGGCAATCACACAGCTGGAGAGCGAATGGCGGCTGGAGCAGTAGCTCTGCAACATGCCGTGGCTGTTACCGAACACTTTGATGCCGACGTGGCTGTTGAAGCTGCCGCCTTCGGTATTGGTAATGCGCTTGTCAGCCTGCAGCGACGCCTGTTCGGCCTGTGCAGCCCATTCGATAGCGCGATCGGCATCGATCTCCCACGGATGGTAAAGATCGAGATCCGGCGCTTCAAATGCCAGCAGATCGGGATCGGCCGGGGCACCAAAAGGATCAACCGAGGTGTAACGCGCAATGTCGATCGCCGCCTGCACGGTACGTTTGATGGCATCCGGGCTGAGGTCGGTTGAAGAAGCACTGCCTTTGCGGTTCTGATGATAGACGGTGATGCCAAGTGCACCATCGCTGTTGAATTCGACGTTTTCCACTTCGCCATAGCGGGTACTGACGCCGATGCCGGTGGTTTTGGTCACCGCGACTTCTGCTCCATCGGTGCTGGCTTTCGCCAGTTCCAGCGCCTGCGCGACAGCCTGTTCTAACACTTTACGTTGTTCTGCAACCTGAGTAGATACGTTCATCGACCTGCCGTCTAATCTTAAGTATGAATTTATTGAGTCTATCAGACTCAGAGAACAATTTCGCAGTCGCCCGATAAACTGGTAGGATTAGCCTCTTTTTTTTAGGGAGCCAAGAGATGACCAAGCAGCCCGATGACTGGCTCGACGATGTGCCAGATAATCAAAACGAAGAAGATGAAGACGAAGAGATTATCTGGGTCAGCAAAAGCGAAATTAAACGCGACGCCGAAGAGCTGAAACGCCTGGGCGCCGAGTTAGTTGATCTGGGGAAAAACTCCCTCGACAAAATTCCACTCGACGATGATCTGCGTGCCGCCATTGAGCTGGCACAGCGTATTAAAAAGGAAGGCCGTCGCCGCCAGTTGCAGCTGATCGGTAAGATGTTGCGCGCGCGCGATGAAGATCCAATTCGTCAGGCACTGGATAAGCTGAAGAACCGCCATAACCAGCAGGTTGCGCTGTTCCATAAACTCGAGCAACTGCGCGATCGCATGATCGAGAAAGGCGATGATGCGATCGCAGAAGTGATTAACCTCTATCCGCAGGCCGATCGCCAGCAGCTGCGTACCATGATCCGTAATGCGCAGAAAGAGAAAGCCGCTAACAAACCACCGAAAGCCACCCGTCAGATCTTCCAGTATCTGCGCGAGCTGGCAGAGGCGTAAGTTTGCCGCGTGCATAAAAAGGGTCGCCAGTGGGCGTAATGCTTGTCAGTTAAGATCTTAATGGAGGCCGCAGCGGATAACGTTGCGGCTTCTTTTTTACCGCCCTTGGGTAATGCCGCACTCTTCTTTCCGGCAGCACCAGCCCTGGCGCCATCGCCATTAT
>NZ_SZZV01000012.1:0-160428 GCF_009829935.1 Pantoea sp. Seng
AGGCAAGGCGCCGACCGGGACGGAACGAAGGAGCATACTGAGGTATGTGACTGAGTTACGCGAGGGAGAGCAACGCAGCATCAGCACAAAAGACACAGGACAGAGCACAAGAATTTGCCTGGCGGCTGTAGCGCGGTGGTCCCACCTGACCCCATGTCGAACTCAGAAGTGAAACGCCGTAGCGCCGATGGTAGTGTGGGGTCTCCCCATGCGAGAGTAGGGAACTGCCAGGCATCAATTTAAGACTCATTCGTGAGTCGTGACCTTTCAGGTGACATTGAAAGGGCGAAACACCCGAAGTCAGAACGGTTTTCTGATTTTGGTACAGAATCGGTGGAGCGGTAGTTCAGTTGGTTAGAATACCTGCCTGTCACGCAGGGGGTCGCGGGTTCGAGCCCCGTCCGTTCCGCCACCCTTTTAGGGGCGTAGTTCAATTGGTAGAGCACCGGTCTCCAAAACCGGGTGTTGGGGGTTCGAGTCCCTCCGCCCCTGCCAGAAAACAATCCTTTGCTTCGGCAAAGGATTTTTTTTGTCCAAAATTTGGCATTTACCTCATAAATTCGTCAGTGAAAAGGGTTTGAGTTTCACTGCGCGACACTCAAACCCCTCTCAATTGCTTTATTGCGTCAATACTGGAAATTTAAGCAGCTGACGAATATGTGCTTGTTGATCGCTATTCTGCAGCCACACCGCATAGAGTGGACGAACGGCAACGGGTGTATCTGGAATAACCATCAAATCACTATAAATGCTGTGCCATGAATCCGGTAAAAACGCGCAGGCGCCGGTAGTGTGGAGTAATTCACGTGTCACATGCGCTGAAGTTGTGGTCAATACTGGCACATCATCACTGGATAAATAACTTTCATGTTGATGAAAATCCGCACCCCATTCCAGTTTAATGTAATCATATTTTTCACGTTTCTCAGTCTTACGTGCGCGGAAGAGCGCGAGTGAAATATGACCAATCTGTTGGCTGGTTAATTCATCCATCTTGGGCGCTTCGGTGGTGATTAAAAGGTCCAACTGACGCTCATGTAATTGCTTTACCAGCAAATGCCGTTGTGCGATACGTGCTTCAAGGTGAAGACTTTCACGATTCTCATAAAGCGTTTTTAACCAAGGGGTTAGATAAGCTTCCCACAACGACGCGCTGGCACCTATCGATAGCTCATGATGCTGTTGTGTATGTGAAACTTCCTTTTTAGCCATCAGCCAGGTACTCATCAGGCTCTCTGCGTAGGGTAATAAACGCTCACCCGCAGAGGTCAGACGAATATTATTTCGGTGACGGGTGAAAAGGTTAACCCCCAACTGATTTTCCAGCTGACGAATGCGAAAACTAACGGCAGATTGCGTGAGGTAAAGCGCTTCAGCAGCACGCCCGAAATGGCGTGTTCTGCTCACTTCGAGGAAAGTTTTCAGTAATTCCGTATCCACAGCATTCTCCCAAAAAATGTTTGTCGTACTGATTTAAATGTTTTGTTTTACACTCTGTCAAGCCTATCTAATACTCCGCGCCATAAATAGCACGGCCATAAGAGAGTCGGGAGCGTGTAAAATGGCGGATAGCTTCGCAACAACAAATCGTTTCTTTGATAACAAACATTACCCTCGTGGTTTTTCACGTCATGGTGACTTCACCATTAAAGAAGCTCAGCTTCTGGAACGCCACGGTTACGCCTTCAATGAACTGGACCTCGCCAAGCGTGAACCCACGACAGAAGAAGAGCGTTCGTTTTTAGAAGTATGTCGTGGTCTGCGTGAGCCGCAAACGGAAGCTGAACGTGTCTGGTCGAAATATACCGCACGTATTAAGCGTCCTAAGCGTTTCCACACATTGTCTGGCGGTAAGCCGCAGATGGACACTGTGGAAGACTTTAGCGATAGCGATGATTAAAAAATAACGGGGCTTCTCAAGCCCCGTTTTTTATTCCAGACTTTTATGCAGATAGATGAGCAATCGGTCAATGCTGCGATAGCCCACTGCCTCCTGCAAATGCTGTCGCGAAATCCTCTCTTCCTCCGCCAAATCGGCAATCGTCCTGGCCACTTTCAAAATACGTTGCCACGCACGCACAGAAAGACCCAAAGAGTTTAATACGGCTTCCAGCCATACAGCATCTTCCTGCTTCAACTCACAGCACTGGGCAATCTCCGGATTGGATAAATGCGCGTTTACTTTGCCTGCTCGTTGGATTTGCCGCTGACGCGCGGCAAGGACGCGTTTAAGTACGCTCTCGCTACTCTCACTGACTTCCTGTTTATGGCTTAAGGTTCCGCTGGGAAGCAGCGGGATTTCCAGAGACAGATCAAAGCGATCAAGGAACGGGCCAGAGAGCCGGCTCAAATAGCGCAGCACCTGTTGTGGCGTGCATCGGTTGTGATTGCCTTGATAATGTCCTGTAGGACTTGGGTTCATGGCACCAATCAACTGAAAGCGGGCAGGATAAGTGACTTTGGCGCGTGTACGGGAAATAGCGATCTCTCCAGATTCAATGGGCTCTCGTAATGCATCCAGTACTTTGCGGTCGAACTCCGGGAGTTCATCCAGAAACAGGACGCCATTATGCGCCAGTGAAATCTCACCTGGCCGCGGGAGTGCACCCCCTCCAACTAATGCATACAGCGACGCACTGTGATGAGGTGCTCTGAATGGCCTTCTGCGCCACTGGTGATGGATATTTCGGCTGCTGACTAAGCTATTAATCGCTGCGCACTCCAGCGCTTCCTGGTCGTCCAGAGGCGGCATAATGCCGGGCAGGCGAGTCGCCAGCATGGTTTTCCCTGTGCCGGGCGGTCCTAGCAGTAACAGGTTATGCCCGCCAGCGGCAGTGATCTCCAGGGCGCGGCGCCCTTGTTCCTGACCGATGATTTCGCTGAGATCCTGGCTTTCCTGTTGCAGCGCCTCAGGTTGATAATGCGCAACAGTGAGTGTTGACTGGTTATGCAGGAAGGCGCAGATCTCGAGTAAATGTTTTCCAACCAGCGTTTCCCCTTGTTGAATCAATCCGACATCCTGTTGATTCTCTTCAGCTAACACCATCTGCCTGCCGGCTTGCAAAGCGGCCATCGCAGCAGGAATAGAGGCCTGAACGCCACAGAGCGCGCCGTTGAGTGCTAACTCCCCCAGGAACTCATAGTGCGCCAGTTTCGCGTCAGGAAGCTGCTCTGAGGCCGCGAGAATCGCAATGGCGATGGGAAGGTCGTAGCGCCCACCTTCTTTTGGCAGATCGGCAGGAGCCAAATTGATGGTGACGCGTTTCGCCGGGAAGGTGAATCCGCTATTGATAATGGCACTGCGCACCCGTTCGCGGGCCTCTTTTACCGTGGTTTCGGGCAGGCCAACCAGCGTCAAAGCGGGCAAGCCCTTACTGATGTGTACTTCGACCGTCACCAATGGTGCCTGCACACCGAGCGCCGCGCGTGTTAAAACCTTTGATAAAGACATAACCACTCCTTGTTGTCTTCATCATGCGGGGGGCAAATTCAGAATACGAATGCGATTAAAAAATATCAGTGCCTGATTCCAGCGAATCGCTGATTTTTACAGGATGTTCGCTGCAATTGAGGGCAATATCGCAAAACTAACAAGACGGTAACGCCGCGTACGTAATGAAAAATATTCACATCTAAAAATAACCTTTAACTTACAAGGCGATAACCCAAACCGATTACTCACGTCATAAAAAAACATTATGAAAATAATTGTCAATGCGTAGATAACTATGGTAACTCTGTAGGTATTACTTCGAACAATCGAAAAAACAGACAACACATGAAAGCCCTTCTACAAGTGATTAGCCTAGTCGTGATTAGCGTGGTGGTGATTATTATCCCACCGTGCGGGGCATCGCTTGGAGAAAGAAAGGCTTAAAAATCAAGCCCGGAATTCCAAAAACCCCCGCACCGAAAGGTCCGGGGGTTTTTTTTCGACCTGGCTAAATATCAGCGAATCAGCGAGGAACAGATTATGAGCAGTAGCATAAAATTCTGTTGTTCCACCAGGAATACAGGAGAATAACGATGACAGGTGCACAGTGGGTAGTTCAGGCTTTACGCGCGCAGAGTGTCGACACAGTGTTTGGCTATCCTGGCGGCGCAATCATGCCAGTGTACGATGCGCTCTACGATGGCGGCGTGGAACACCTACTGTGTCGTCATGAGCAAGGTGCAGTGATGGCGGCGATCGGTTATGCCCGTGCCACCGGTAAAACCGGCGTGTGTATCGCCACTTCCGGTCCCGGCGCCACCAACCTGATCACCGGGTTAGCGGATGCGTTTATGGATTCGATCCCGGTTGTCGCGATCACCGGTCAGGTTTCATCTGCTTTTATCGGCACTGATGCCTTCCAGGAAATCGACGTTCTTGGCCTGTCGTTAGCCTGCACCAAGCACAGTTTCCTGGTTGAATCCCTCGAAGATTTGCCTTCCGTGATGGCCGAAGCCTTTGCCATCGCCCAGTCTGGTCGTCCCGGTCCGGTTCTGGTGGATATCCCGAAAGACATCCAAATTGCTAATGCCGATTTAACCCCACACCTGTTGCCGGTTGAAGAGGCGATCAGTCATTCGCCAGAGCATATCGCGGAAGCCCGCGCATTAATGGCGCAGTCGCATAAGCCAATGCTGTATATCGGCGGAGGTGTTGGCATGGCACAAGCGGTGCCTGCATTACGTGCTATGGCTGAAGCAACCGGCATCCCAACGGTGTCCACGTTGAAAGGCCTGGGAAGCGCAGACGCCAGCAGCGATCTCTATCTTGGCATGTTGGGTATGCACGGCACCAAAGCTGCCAACCTTGCCGTGCAATCCTGCGATTTACTGATTGCCGTTGGCGCGCGTTTCGACGACCGCGTCACCGGCAAGTTAGACACCTTCGCCCCGCATGCGAACGTCATTCATATCGATATCGATCCGGCCGAGTTGAACAAATTGCGTCGCGCGCACGTTTCGTTGCAAGGTGATTTGAACCAGGTGCTGCCTGCGTTGAGTATGCCGATGCAGATTGAGGGCTGGCGCACCGAAGTTAAAGCGATGAAAGCCGAGTTTGACTGGCGTTACGATCATCCAGGCGAAGCCATTTACGCGCCGCTGCTGCTGAAACAGCTCTCCGATCGTAAAGCAGACAGCGCGGTGGTGACCACCGATGTTGGGCAGCATCAGATGTGGGCTGCGCAGCATATGAGCTTCACCGCGCCAGAAAACTTCATCACCTCCAGCGGCCTCGGCACAATGGGCTTCGGTCTGCCTGCCGCCATCGGTGCGCAGGTTGCTCGCCCGGAAGACACCGTGATCTGCGTTTCAGGCGATGGCTCAATCATGATGAACATCCAGGAACTGGGCACTATTAAGCGCGGCAAGCTGCCGGTGAAAATCTTGCTGTTGGACAACCAACGTTTGGGCATGGTGCGCCAGTGGCAGCAGTTGTTCTTTGATGGTCGCTACAGTGAAACCATCCTCACCGATAACCCCGATTTCCTCACGCTGGCCAGCGCCTTTGATATCCCAGGCCAGCACATTAGCCGTAAAGATCAGGTCGACGCCGCGATAGATGCTCTGCTGAACAGTGAAGGTCCTTACTTCCTGCATGTTTCGATTGATGAGCATGAGAACGTCTGGCCATTGGTACCGCCGGGTGCCAGCAACGCAAACATGATGGAGAAAACCGCATGAACCAGCATCAATTGTCTATCGAAGCCCGCTTCCGCCCTGAAATATTGGAGCGCATTTTGCGTGTTGTCCGCCACCGTGGTTTCCAGGTGTGCTCGATGAACATGGCATCTGCGATCAACGCTGAAAACATTAACATCGAAATGACCGTTGCCAGCCAGCGTTCGGTCGATTTACTGTCTTCACAGTTAAGCAAACTTATGGATGTCGCTTGTGTCGAGATCCAGCAACAGACATCACAACAAATCCGCGCTTAGTCGCCAAAGGAAATAGCAATGAGTACGAAGAAAGCAGACTTTATTTGGTTCAACGGGGAGATGGTTAAGTGGGAAGACGCCAAGGTTAGCGTGATGTCTCACGCACTGCACTACGGTACTTCTGTGTTTGAAGGCGTACGCTGCTACGACTCGCACAAAGGCCCAGTGGTGTTCCGTCACCGTGAACACATGCAGCGTCTGCACGACTCCGCCAAAATTTATCGTTTCCCTATCGCTGCCAGCGTTGATGAGCTGATGGAAGCCTGCCGCGAAGTGATTCGTGTAAACAAACTGAAAAGCGCTTACATCCGTCCGCTGGCGTTTGTTGGCGACGTAGGCCTGGGTGTGAACCCGCCAGATGGCTACACCACCGACGTGATCATCGCTGCTTTCCCATGGGGTGCTTACCTGGGTGCTGAAGCACTGGAAAATGGTATCGATGCGATGGTGTCTTCATGGAACCGTGTTGCACCGAATACCCTGCCAACCGCGGCTAAAGCCGGTGGTAACTACCTCTCCTCACTGTTGGTCGGCAGCGAAGCGCGTCGCCACGGCTATCAGGAAGGTATCGCTCTCGACACCAACGGCTATATTTCAGAAGGTGCTGGCGAAAACTTGTTCGAAGTGAAAGATGGCATTCTGTTCACGCCGCCGTTCACTTCTTCAGCCCTGCCAGGCATCACCCGTGACGCCATCATCAAGCTGGCGATCGACCTGGGTATCGAAGTGCGTGAGCAAACCTTGTCGCGTGAATCCCTGTATCTGGCTGACGAAGTGTTCATGTCCGGTACGGCAGCAGAAATCACCCCGGTACGCAGCGTTGATGGTATCCAGGTGGGTGCAGGTAAACGTGGTCCAGTCACCACCAAAATTCAGAGCGCATTCTTCGGCCTGTTCACAGGTGAAACCGAAGACAAGTACGGCTGGTTGGATCAGGTTAATCCATAACAAGACAGTTACGCGGGTGCAGCTGCGCCCGCGTCATATTTCAGACTGGAGTAAATAGAGCATGCCTAAGTACCGTTCTGCCACAACCACCCATGGCCGTAATATGGCGGGTGCCCGCGCCTTGTGGCGCGCCACAGGGATGACCGATGACGATTTCGGCAAGCCGATTATTGCCGTAGTTAACTCATTCACCCAGTTCGTACCGGGCCACGTGCACCTGCGCGATATGGGCAAGCTGGTGGCTGAGCAAATCGAAGCTGTCGGTGGTGTTGCTAAAGAGTTCAACACCATCGCGGTGGATGACGGTATCGCCATGGGTCATGGCGGCATGCTGTATTCACTGCCTTCGCGCGAGCTGATCGCCGATTCCGTAGAGTACATGGTCAACGCGCACTGCGCCGATGCCATGGTCTGTATCTCCAACTGCGACAAAATCACTCCCGGCATGTTGATGGCAGCACTGCGTCTCAATATCCCGGTGATCTTTGTCTCCGGCGGCCCGATGGAAGCCGGTAAAACCAAGCTGTCCGACAAAATCATCAAGCTGGATCTGGTTGATGCGATGATCCAGGGTGCGAACCCGAACGTCAGCGATGAAGACAGCGATAAAATCGAGCGTTCTGCCTGTCCAACCTGCGGTTCTTGCTCAGGGATGTTCACCGCCAACTCCATGAACTGTCTGGCCGAAGCGCTGGGCCTGGCACAGCCGGGTAACGGTTCACTGCTGGCGACCCACGCCGACCGTAAAGAGCTGTTCCTCAACGCCGGTAAGCGCATAGTTAGCCTGACGAAAAAATATTACGAGCAGGAGGATGAGCGCGTATTACCACGCAACATCGCTACCAAAGCGGCATTTGAGAATGCGATGACGCTGGATATCGCCATGGGCGGTTCCACCAACACCGTTCTGCACCTGCTGGCAGCGGCGCAGGAAGGCGAAATCGAATTCAACATGTCGGATATCGATCGCCTGTCACGTAAAGTGCCGCACCTGTGCAAAGTGGCACCAAGTACGCCGAAATATCACATGGAAGATGTGCACCGTGCGGGTGGCGTTGTTGCGATTCTGGGCGAATTAGATCGTGCAGGGCTGATCGACACCAGTGCGCGCAACGTTCTGCAGCAGAGCATGCGTGAAACGCTGGATCAGTACGACATCATGCTGACCAAAGACGAAGCAGTGAAGAAAATGTTCCGCGCGGGCCCAGCCGGTATTCGTACCACCCAGGCATTCTCACAGGATTGCCGTTGGGACACGCTGGATGATGACCGTAAAGAGGGTTGTATCCGTACTCGTGAGCACGCGTTCTCTCAGGATGGTGGCCTGGCAGTGTTGTACGGCAACATCTCTGAAGATGGTTGTATCGTGAAAACCGCCAGTGTGGACGCGGAATTGCTGACCTTCAAAGGCCCGGCCAAAGTCTACGAAAGCCAGGATGATGCGGTTGCCGCGATCCTCGGTGGCAAAGTGGTGGCAGGCGACTGCGTGGTGATTCGCTACGAAGGACCGAAAGGTGGTCCGGGCATGCAGGAAATGCTTTATCCAACCACTTATCTGAAATCGATGGGTCTGGGCAAAGCCTGTGCGCTGATCACCGATGGTCGTTTCTCGGGTGGTTCTTCCGGTCTCTCTGTCGGTCACATCTCGCCAGAAGCGGCAAGCGGCGGCACCATTGCGCTGATCCAGGATGGCGACATGATCGAGCTGGATATCCCAAACCGTCGTATCCATCTGGATCTGCCAGACAACGAAATCCATGCTCGTCGTGAAAAAGAGCAGGCGCGTGGCGAAGCGGCTTACACACCACACAATCGTGAACGTGCCGTCTCCTTCGCGCTGCGTGCTTATGCATCACTCGCGACCAGCGCTGATAAAGGCGCGGTACGCGATAAGTCCAAGCTGGGAGGCTAACAACTGATGGCTGAGTCTCAACCGCTACCCGCGTCGCCTAACGGCGCGGAGTATCTGCGCGCAGTGCTGCGTGCGCCTGTGTATGAAATTGCCCAGGTCACGCCGCTGCAAAAAATGGAAAAAATTTCATCGCGTCTCGGCAACACCATTCTGGTGAAGCGTGAGGATCGTCAGCCGGTGCATAGCTTCAAGCTGCGCGGGGCGTACGCGATGATTGCCGGGCTGACCGAAGAGCAAAAAGCACGCGGCGTGATTACGGCTTCGGCCGGTAACCACGCGCAGGGTGTGGCGCTCTCGGCCAGCACGCTTGGCATCAAATCACTGATTGTGATGCCGTTGGCCACGGCAGACATCAAGGTTGATGCAGTGCGCGCATTTGGCGGTGAGGCTTATCTGTTTGGTGCTAACTTCGACGAGGCAAAAGCCAAAGCGATTGAGCTGTCCGAGCAGCAGGGTTACACCTTTGTGCACCCGTTTGACCACCCGGCAGTGATTGCCGGGCAGGGCACGCTGGCGATGGAACTGTTGCAGCAGGATGCGCATATCGATCGCGTGTTTGTGCCGGTCGGTGGTGGTGGGCTGGCAGCGGGCGTGGCGGTGCTGATTAAACAGCTGATGCCGCAGATCAAAGTGATCGCGGTGGAGTCGGAAGATTCGGCCTGCCTGAAAGCGGCACTGGATGCGGGCGAGCCGGTGGATCTGGCGCGTGTCGGGTTGTTTGCTGAAGGTGTAGCGGTGAAGCGCATCGGCAGCGAAACTTTCCGCCTGTGCAAAGAGTATCTCGATGACATCATCACCGTGGACAGCGATGCCATCTGCGCGGCAGTGAAAGACCTGTTCGAAGATGTGCGTGCGGTAGCGGAACCTTCGGGTGCGCTGGCGCTGGCGGGCATGAAGAAGTACATCCAGCAGCACGACATCAAAGGCGAGCGCCTTGCGCACGTCTTGTCGGGCGCCAACGTCAACTTCCACGGTCTGCGCTACGTGTCAGAACGCTGTGAAATTGGTGAACAGCGCGAAGCATTGCTGGCGGTGACGATTCCAGAACAGCAGGGCAGTTTCCTGCGTTTCTGTCAGACGTTGGGTGGCCGTTCCATCACCGAGTTCAACTATCGCTATGCGGATGCCGATAACGCCTGCATCTTCGTTGGGGTGCGCTTAACGCGCGGTCTGGAAGAGCGCAGTGAAATCATCAGCCAGCTCAGCGAAGGTGGTTATCAGGTGGTGGATCTGTCTGATGATGAGATGGCGAAGCTGCACGTGCGCTACATGGTGGGTGGTCGTCCATCGAAGCCGCTGCGCGAGCGCTTGTTTAGCTTCGAATTCCCGGAAGCACCGGGCGCGCTGCTGAAATTCCTGCAGACGCTGGGCGCACACTGGAATATCTCGCTGTTCCACTATCGCAGCCACGGCACCGATTTTGGTCGCGTGCTGGCGGCCTTCGAAGCCAACGATCAAGAGCCGGATTTCGAAACCCATCTCACGGCGTTGGGCTACGAATGGCACGATGAAGCGAATAACCCGGCGTTCCGTTTCTTCCTCGCCGGGCAGTAACTACAGCAGGTTCCAGAAAGCACTGATAAGCGGCTCCCCGAGCCGCTTTTTTTGTACACACACGCCAAGCTCCAGCGGCGCGACCGACTCGACATTCTCCAGCGTCAGCACGCGATTACGCACCGGCTCCGGGCTGTTCTCCAGCACCACATCCGGCAGTAGCGCAATGCCACATCCCAGCGCCACCATCGAGACAATCGCCTCATGCCCGGAAACCGTGGCGTAAATTTGTGGATTGGGGATGCGATGGCGGCGGAACCACAAATCAATGCCGCGCCGCACCGGGCCTTGTTCCGGCACGATAAACGGAATCTGCGACCAATCAGGTTGCGCCTGTGTGGCCTGGCTGCGCACCGCACACGGCAGGGCGGGCGCGATCAGCACCAGCGGAAGAATGGCGAGCGGTGTGAAGTCGATGCTGGCGGGCAGCGATTCCGGACGTCCGGCAATGGCCAAATCTGCCTCGCCAGATTGCACCATCTCAATTGCGTCGGCGGCATCGCCGGTGGTGAGTTTGATTTCCACCTGCGGATGTTCGGCGCGGAAGCGGTCGAGAATCGGCGGCAAATGGCTGTAAGCGGCGGTCACCGAGCAAAAAATGCGCAGTTCGCCGCTGAGGGACGGGCCGTTCAGATCCATTACGTGGCGCAGCTGTTGATATTGCAACAAGGTTTGCTGAGCAAATTGCTTGAGGCGCTCGCCGGCTTCAGTGAGCGTCACGGTGCGGTTATCACGCAGGAACAGCGCGTGACCGACATCTTCCTCAAGGCGCTGAATCTGGCGAGAGAGCGTGGAAGGGCTGACGTGCATAGCACGCGCGGTGCGACCAAAATGACAGCTTTCGGCCAGATGAAGAAAGAGCTTCAGGTCTCGTAAATCCATGCGCGTTTCACCTCAACGTGTTGTTGCAAATTCTGCAATGTGACCTTGCTAATATATCAATTTAAGCAATGGATTTCCTGTCATATGATGGGGTCATTCGCGGCACTGAATACGGTGTCGTTACCGAACAAAAGCAAACACAACATCTAACCGGAGTACCCATGGCTAACTACTTCAACACATTGAATCTGCGCAACCAGTTAGCGCAGTTAGGCAAATGTCGTTTCATGTCACGCGATGAATTCGCGGATGGCGCTAGCTTCCTGAAAGGCAAGAAAGTCGTTATCGTTGGCTGTGGCGCTCAGGGTCTGAACCAGGGTCTGAACATGCGTGACTCCGGTCTGGATATCGCTTATGCACTGCGTGCTGAAGCGATTGCTGAGAAGCGTGCTTCTTTCCGCAAAGCGACCGATAACGGTTTCAAAGTGGGTACTTACGAAGAGCTGATCCCGCAGGCGGATCTGGTGGTTAACCTGACGCCAGACAAGCAGCACTCAGCGGTAGTTAAAGCGGTACAGCCTCTGATGAAAGATGGCGCAGCGCTGGGCTACTCACACGGTTTCAACATCGTTGAATCGGGTGAAACCATCCGTAAAGACATCACCGTGGTGATGGTTGCGCCGAAGTGCCCAGGCACTGAAGTGCGTGAAGAGTACAAGCGTGGTTTCGGTGTTCCAACCCTGATCGCGGTTCACCCAGAAAACGATCCAAAAGGCGAAGGCCTGGCAATCGCTAAAGCCTGGGCTGCTGCCACCGGCGGCGACCGTGCTGGCGTACTGGAATCTTCCTTCGTTGCGGAAGTGAAATCTGACCTGATGGGTGAGCAGACTATCCTGTGCGGTATGCTGCAGGCCGGTTCTCTGCTGTGCTTCGATAAGCTGGTGGCTGAAGGTCACGACGCGGCTTACACCGAAAAACTGATTCAGTTCGGCTGGGAAACCATCACCGAATCACTGAAGTTCGGCGGTATCACCCTGATGATGGATCGCTTGTCTAACCCGGCGAAAATCCGTGCTTACGCACTGTCTGAGCAGCTGAAAACCATCATGGCTCCGCTGTTCCAGAAGCACATGGATGACATCATCTCGGGTGAATTCTCTTCCGGTATGATGGCTGACTGGGCAAACGACGATAAGAACCTGCTGACCTGGCGTGAAGAGACCGGTGCTACCGCGTTCGAAAACGCACCGCAGTTCGACGGTAAAATCGAAGAGCAGGAATACTACGATAAAGGCGTTGTGATGGTTGCGATGGTGAAAGCGGGCGTTGAGCTGGCCTTCGAAACCATGATCGATGCAGGCATCATTGAAGAGTCTGCTTACTACGAATCACTGCACGAGCTGCCGCTGATCGCGAACACCATCGCACGTAAGCGTCTGTATGAAATGAACGTGGTTATCTCTGATACCGCAGAATACGGTAACTACCTGTTCTCCTTCGCGGCAGTTCCACTGCTGAAAGAGTTCATGACCACCCTGCAGCCGGGCGATCTGGGCAAAGCGATTGAAGGCACTCAGGTTGATAACGCGCAGCTGCGTGATGTTAACGAAGCCGTTCGTCAGCACCCAATCGAAGCGGTTGGCCGTAAGCTGCGTGGCTACATGACCGACATGAAACGTATCGCGGTTGCTGGCTAAGCCACACGCAACACCGTTTTCAGCACAAGAAGAACCCCGGCTTGCCGGGGTTTTTTTATGCCTGATCAGATAGGTTTCTCACACTCAGACACGACAAAACACCATTGAGCCGTAACGCATGGCGATCACGCAGTCCGGGGCCGCTTAGGGTCTGGCGTCCTCGCGCCGCTAACGCGGTGCCCTCATGTCATTCGCCCGTATCTCAATTCCGACCCAATAAAAAACCCGGCCTGAGCCGGGTTCATCATAACAATCTGCAACCATCACACCGCTTCGTACAGCGTTTGATGGCGCGTCTCTTTACAGGCAATCAGCGCAATCAGCGTCAGTACCGCCATTGAAGCCAGATAGAAACCAACCGCCTGCAAACCGTAGATGGCGTTCAGCCAGGTCGCAATATATGGCGCAACAGACGCACCCAAAATCGACGACAGATTGTAAGAGAAGGATGCGCCGGTATAACGCACTTCGGTCGGGAACAGCTCTGGCAGCAGCGCGCCCATCGGGCCAAACGTCAGCCCCATGATGCTCAGACCCAGCAACAGGAAGCCCATTACCAGAATCTGTGAGCCTGAACCCAGCAGCATCGGGAACATCAGTGCGAAGGCGATGATCAACAAAGTAATGGTGATCATGGTACGACGACGGCCATAGCGGTCTGCCAGCAGACCTGCAATCGGCACCATCACACCAAAGCCAATCACCGCCACCATCAGCATCCACAGGAAGCTGTTACGCGAATAGCCCAGACCGGCAGGAGCAGCTGCGGTGCCGTAGCTCATGGAGTAGACGGTCATGATGTAGAACAGCGTATAGGTCGCCAGCATAATAAAGGTGCCGAGAATGGTGGCGGTAAGATGCTTGCTCAGCAGCGTGCCGATCGGCATTTTGACCTGCTTATTCTCTTTCTGCACTTTGGCAAACACCGGGCTTTCGTGCAGCGAAACGCGCACATACAGGCCAATCAGTACCAGTACCGCAGAAAGGATAAACGGCACGCGCCAGCCCCAGTTCATGAACTGCTCATCGGTCAGCAGCCAGGAGAGCAACAGGAAAGTACCGTTGGCGAAGAAGAAGCCAATTGGCGCGCCAAGCTGTGGGAACGAACCATAAAGTGCACGTTTTTTCGCTGGCGCATTTTCGGTTGCTAACAGAGCGGCGCCGCCCCATTCACCACCAAGACCCAGGCCCTGACCAAAGCGCGCCAGCGCCAGCAGCAGCGGAGCAGCAACGCCAATGGTTTGGTATCCAGGCAGCAGACCGATCAATACCGTGGAGACACCCATGGTCAGCAGCGATGCTACCAGGGTGGCTTTACGGCCTACGCGGTCGCCAAAGTGACCGAATAGCGCAGAACCAATCGGGCGCGCGACGAAGGCGATAGCAAACGTAGCCAGCGACTGTAGCGTGGCCACGGTGGCATCACCCTGCGGGAAGAAAATATGCGGAAAGACGATGACGGCCGCAGTGGCATAAATATAGAAATCGAAGAATTCGATCGCGGTGCCGACAAGCGATGCCACGACCACTTTTCCGCGTGAGTTTACGGGCGTGTCGTCGTGTTTTTTGTCGAGTGTTTCTGTGATGGAGGCTTGCATGACTGTTTCTTAATTGTAAATGTAGACAGAGAATCTTACGCACCTGTTTTGCGGCATTCAATGATGAAAACCCGCGCCAGAACAGGCTTTTTCGGCGAAAAAGTGGATAATTTCTGAGTTGCGGCAATCGGCGGGTGATGGGAACGGGAAGTGTCACTTTTTTGGCGGGAATCTCTGCAAAAGGGCCAAATTAAAGTGACCCTTTAGCGTTTCCTGCTGGTTTTTGCTGGAATAATAGCCAGCAGGAAACATTTTTAGCTGTTGCGGCAAATGTAACAATTTTGCGATGTTAATTGCCCTGATGCGGCTGCGGCATCTCTTTATCATCCTTGTATTTTGCGGTGGCTATCCACGCGGCGCAGAACAGTGTCAGACGGGCAAAGAAGTAAAAGAACGCCATTAATCCCAGCACTGAACCAAAGGCTGCCCCAGAGGGCGAAGTGGCCAGCTTTGGCAGCGTCAGCGTCATCACAAATTTAATCACTTCAAAACCAATCGCCGCCAGCAGCGTGCCGCGAAATAGTGCTTTTTTGCGCGGCTTATGGCGCGGCAGAATCCAGAAAATCCACAGGAACAACAGATAGTTGGCAAAGATGGAAATCGACAGCGCAATGATGGTCATTGCCGGGCGCAGCCACTCGATATCCTCCAATCCCAACGCGTTGACGATGGCATTCTGCGCGGCACCGGCAATGGAGGTCAGCGACAGGGTAATCACCAGCGCCAGCATCAGACCCAGCAACGACACCAAATCACGCGCATATTTCTTCCATAACTTCTCTTGATCGTCCGGCTTACGCTCCCAAACATCACGCGATTGCGCGCGCACCGCCTCGCGCAAATTGCCCATCCAGTTAATGCCAGAGTAGAGCGCCAGCAGCAAACCGGTTAACCCGACCGTCGCGCGCTGCTGAATCGCGGTGTTCACGGTGTTCTTTAGCGTAGTGGCCAGCGTAGGATCGCTGATGCTGTTAACGATTTTGTTGATCAACTCGGTGAGTAAATCCTGATTCGACGCCAGCACAAAACCGACTGCCGCAAAGGAGACCATCAAAATCGGTATCAGAGATAGGAAGGAGAAGTAAGTGATCGCTGCGCCAAACTGGCTGCCGAGGCGATCGTTAAACCGATCCAGCGCGCGCATAAAATGCGCCACCGCCGGAATGGCCTGGAACCAGGCCGCAAAGCGCGACACGTTCTGGATTGAGCCATCCACGGTTTTGTTACCGGTCTTGATATCTATCAGCGGCTTCTTTTCAGCCGTGGGTTCTTGGTTAGGTTTGTCTGTCATAGACGATAATCATCCTGTTCACTGCGAAATTAAAATTATAGCCCTTTATGTCACATACTCCTGCAACACCTGACTCAGCCACTCCATAAACACCCGCACGCGACGTGCTACGTTGCGGCGATGTGGGTAAAGCAACGAAATCGGCATCGGCTTGGCGGGGAAGTGATGCAGCACTTCCACTAACTGGCCTGATTCCAGCAGTGGCTGCACACCAATCGCGGGCACCTGAATAATGCCTAATCCCGCGATGCAGGCGGCACGATAAGTTTCGGTGCTGTTCACCGTCACCACGCCGCCGGTCTGAACATAGTGGCACTGCTTACCATCAAAATATTCAAACCCCAAAGAGGGCTGCCCCAGCTGCTGGGTGTAATGCACCATCGCGTGCTGTGCAAGATCTTCGAGGCGCACCGGCATGCCGAAGCGGGAAAGGTAGTCGGGACTGGCGCAATTAATCAAGGCATGTGATCCGATTTTTCGCGCAATCAGACCCGAATCTTTCAGCTCGCCCACGCGGATCACGCAGTCAAAACCTTCACGAATCACATCCACCTGGCGATCGCTGCTGCTAAGCTCAATTTCGATGCCGGGATACTGCTGCAGAAACTCAGGCAAACGCGGCAGGATAAATCCGGTGGCCATGGCGACCGACATATCGACGCGCAACTTGCCGCTCAGGGTGGCGGGATCGTGCTGGAACAGGCTGTCCATATCGTCGAGCATCGACAACAGATCAAGACAGCGATCGTAGTAGACCAGCCCATCCTGGGTGAGATGAACACGCCGCGTGGTGCGATGCAGCAGACGCGTGCCCATTTGATTTTCCAGCGCCTGAAGCTGGCGCGATACGCTGCCTTTAGGTAGTCCAAGACTTTCAGCCGCACGGGTAAAACTGCCCATTTCTGCCACCCGCACAAAAACCTGCATTGCGTGAATTTTATCCATGTTGTTCACCGATTGTTGTTGTTAGTGAAACAGTGCTGCGTATTCCTCTGCGTTTATAGATCAATTTATAGCGAATATCCTTATCCCGTGTTCAATTTTCCATCTGGAGCGAAACATGAGTCATAAAATTGCATTGATTACCGGCGGTAACCGCGGTTTGGGCAAGAATGGTGCGCTGAAACTGGCGGCCAAAGGCGTGGATATCCTTTTTACCTATCGTGGTCACGCGGAAGAAGCGCAGGCCGTGGTGAAAGAGATTGAAGCATTGGGCGCACGTGCGGTGGCGTTACAGCTGGATGTCGGCGACAGCAGCACCTTCGACAGCTTCGTGGCGCAGGTGAAAGAGACACTGCAAAAAACCTGGCAGCGTGACACCTTTGATTATTTAGTGAACAACGCCGGTCACGGTCACTACAAGTTGTTTGCGGAAACCACGGAAGAAGAATTTGATGCACTGATCAATGTGCACTTCAAAGGGCCTTACTTCCTGACGCAGAAGCTGCTGCCGCTGATTATCGATGGTGGCCGCATCCTGAACATCTCCAGCGGATTAACGCGCATGACGCTGCCGGGTTCAGGCACCTATGCCTCGGTGAAAGGGGCGATGGAAGTGCTGACGCGCTATCAGGCCAAAGAGCTGGGCGAGCGTCGTATTCGCGTCAATATTCTGGCGCCGGGTGCGATTGAAACTGATTTCGGCGGTGGACGCGTGCGCGATACCAAAGATCTCAACGATCACATTGCCTCGGTGACATCGCTGGGTCGCGTTGGCCAGCCAGATGATATCGGTGACGCCATCAGCGCCATCCTGAGCGAAGATACCGGCTGGATCACCGCGCAGCGTATTGAAGCTTCAGGTGGGCAGGCGTTGTAAGAATGCACGATTAAGCACGCTGTAATAATGCGCGATAAATCGCGCCGCTACGCAACCGTGCAGATGGACGTAGCGGCGCAATTTATTGCGCGTGTTTTAAATCTCAATCGTCCCGTCAATCACGGTCACCGTCTGGCCGCCAATCCAGATGCTCTCACCACTAAAACTCACCTGAATCCGTCCTTCACGCTGAATGGCGCTGCCCTGACGTGCGCGATAATCCTCAGTTTTCCCCTGCGCCGCAAAGTAACGTGCCAGACAGGCGTTGGCGCTGCCGGTTACCGGATCTTCGGTCAGGCTGCCGTTCTCAACCAGCAGCGCGCGCACTTCGTATTGCTCGCCGCAATCCTCTGGCAGCGGGCCAAACAGCGCAGTCCCATTGACGTCGGCATGCTTTTGCAAGCGCAGCAGATCCGCCGCGCTGGCCTGCACATCCAGCACCGCCTGTGCGCTGTTCATCGGAATCAGCAGCCAGCGAATGCCCATATCGACAATGGTCGGCGTCTGGTGGGTGTCAAAGGCCTCGCTGTTTAATGCGCTGCTCATCAACGCGTCATCAAATGGCGTTAACGTCACGTTGGGTGCCGCAAAGGCCAGCGCGCCATCCTCGCTGATACGCACATCCACCAGGCCGACGCCACATTCTTGCACGATCTTACCCGGCGTTTTCACTTGCCAGCCCGCTTCCAGCAAGGCGTGAGCTGCTCCCAGCGTCGGATGCCCGGCAAACGGCAATTCCCCTTCGGTGGTAAAAATGCGCACCCGGTAATCGGCCGCAGCATCCTGTGTTGGCAGGACAAAGGTGGTTTCCGACAAATTGGTCCAGCGGGCAATAGCAGCCAGCTGGGCGTCACTTAATCCCTGTGCATCCATAATCACTGCCAGCGGATTACCTTTGAACGCTGATGAGGTAAACACATCCACCTGCTTAAACGCGACTTTCATTTTCACTCCTTGCTGGTTGAGGCACTCTGACATCCTGATTTACATCCTGCAGATTGCTAATGGCAGCCAACAGGACTATGAATAGGTTAAGAATTCTGGAATCGGAGTCCGCTATGTTAAAAGTTCTTGGTCGTACTTCTTCAATCAACGTGCGCAAAGTTCTGTGGTTGTGTTCAGAACTGGATCTCGCGTATGAGCTCGAACCCTGGGGTGAAGACCCGCAATCGCTGCACTCGGCGGAATTCATGGCGCTCAACCCTAATGCCATGGTGCCGGTGATCATCGAAGATGACTTCGTGATGTGGGAATCCAACGCCATTCTGCGCTATCTCGCCAACAGCAATGGCGGCGACTGGCTCTATCCTGAAAACCCACGTGCGCGTGCACCGGTAGATCAGTGGATGGACTGGCAAGCCACCGAACTCAATACTTCCTGGCGCTATGCGTTTATGTCACTGGTGCGCAATTCGCCCGCCCATCAGGATCCGCGTTTGCTGGCCGCCGCGATTAAAGGCTGGACGCACACCATGAATATTCTTGACCAGCATCTGCAAAAAACCGGGCGCTACGTCGCAGGACGCAACTTCTCACTGGCCGATATTCCGGTAGGGTTGGCCGTTAACCGCTGGTTTGAAACTCCGCTTGAGCACCCTGACTTCCCAGCCGTGCAACTCTATTACGAGCGTCTGACCGAGCGTGAGGGTTACACCACCTGGGGCCGCAACGGCAAACCCTGATCCTGTCCCGGTGCCAGGCCTGTGATTTCACAGGCTAGCGCGCCGGTGCGTTTCAGTGCCCACGTATAACGTTCATCAAACGGGTAACAGCAGGAGAGGCGCAGCGCGTGTTTATAACGATCGCTCAGCGTGTAGAGCGCGCCCGGCGTGACGCAAATTTGCTCCTGCAGTAACCGATGGAACATCTCCACGGTGTCCACTTTACCCGGCAATTCTACCCAAAACACAAAGCCACCTTTTGGCAGTGTCGCGCGCGTTCCCTGGGGAAAATGGCGCGCCATGATGCCGCGTGCCGCATCAAGATTGGCGGCATAGCGGCGGCGCAGCGAGCGCAAATGATGATCGTACCCGCCGCTGGCCAGAAATTCGGCGAGGGTTTCACATAACAGCCGCGATTCAGACATCGAAGAGACGGCTTTCAAACGGGCAATGGTTTGGTGGAAGCGACCGGCCGCAGTCCAGCCCACGCGGAAATCCGGCGCCACGGTTTTGGTAAAGCTGGTGCAGTAAATCACCCAGCCATCGCTATCAAAGGCTTTCACCGGCGGTGAGAGTGGCCAGTCAAACTGCAGTTCGTCATACAACCCATCTTCCAGCATCGGAACGTGGTAAGTATTCACTAACTTCGCCAGTCGCTTCTTATTCTCCAGTGGCATCACATAGCCGAGAGGATTCTGCGCGCCGGGCATGGCAATCAGCGCCTGAATGCGCTTCTCTTGTAACAACATCTCCAGCGCATCCAGCGACAAGCCTTGCTGTGGATCGGTGGGAATCTCCAGCGCCTTCAGGCCCAGAGAGGCCAGCAGGGGGAACAGGAAGAAGTAAGTGGGAGATTCCAGCCCAATGCAGTCGCCGGGCTTGGTCACCGCCCGCAGCGCCAGCTGTAACGCTTCCATGCAGCCGTGGGTGAGGGTGATCTCTTGCGCGGTCAGATTGATACCGGTGTGCAGACTGCGACGTGCAATCTCCTCCCGTAAGCGCTCACTACCCGGCGGAAGCGCATAACGCCCGATGATGTCGGGGTTATGCCGTAAAATGCCTGAGGTGATTCGACCTAAGCGCGCTGCCGGATAAAAGGTGCCATCCTGCGGGCAGGCCAGAGAGATATTGGTGTAATCAGCGTTATTCTGCGCGGCAAACACCTGCTCAATCAGTTCCAGCTTCTGCGTGCTGGGGTCGTTGATTTTCGCGGTCAGCGGTTTGAGCGGACGCGTCACGGCGGGCATCACGCCACGCACGTAATAGCCCGACTGCGGGCGCGCTTCGATTAAGCCGCGATCTTCAAGGATTTGCCAGGCATTGAGCACAGTATTGACGCTAACCTGATGCGATTGTGCCACGCGGCGAATAGCGGGCAGCCGTTTTCCCGGCTTCAGTGTGCCTTGATGAATCGACTCGGCAAAGCTATCTGCCAGCTGCTGATACAGCGTTTGACCGGATGAAAGGGGAAGGGACACAAAAGCCTCCGCGTGCGATGGGTACAATCTAAATTAATGTTAACTGTATCCATTACAATAGTGGTTTTGTGTCTCTGTTGCCATTGCCCGGTACGCATTAGCATGATGTTAACTTTGGACCATCAGGAAGCGCATCATGCTCGACCCTTCATTCTTCAGCTACGTCACGGTGATGTCGATCACCCCCGGCCCGAACAACCTGCTGCTCGCCACATCAGGCGTCAATTTTGGTTTCAGGCGCACCTTGCCGATGCTGTTTGGCATTCTGGTGGGCTGTGCGATACAGATGCTGTTGGCAAGTATGGCGTTGGATGTGTTGCTGCACTGGATGGCATCCATTCGTTTACCACTCACGGTGGTGGGATGCAGTTACTTACTCTGGCTGTCATGGAAAATCTTTCGTGCCGCAGCGCCAGAAGCGCGTGAGCGTCCGCGCCCGATGACGCTAGTGGGCGGCATCTGTTTTCAGGCGGTGAATCCCAAAGCCTGGCTGATGGTGACTAACGTGGCGCTGATGTACGCCAACAGCAACGGCGTTATCACGGTATTGCTGGGGTTTGCTGCATTGAATCTGCCCTGCATCCTGATCTGGGCCGCGATGGGGGATCGTCTGCGCAGTCATCTGCAAGTGGCGTGGAAACGTCAGGCGTTTAACAGTTTGATGGCAATGTCGCTGGTGGCCACCACGGCCTGGATGCTGTACGACGCGGTACTGCTGAGCTAAAACCAAGCATGCAATGGAAGCAAATGGGGCGCTATCATTGGCGCCCCTGCAATTTTAGAGACCCACCAGGCTCTCTAAAGGAATGCCAAACTGCTTGTGCAGATTGCGAATCATCTCCAGAGACAAAGAGCGTTTGCCGTTTAACACTTCATAGACGCGATTACGTCGGCCTATGGCAGGCTCCAGATCTTTGGCAGTCAATCCCTGTTGTTCCATACGAAATTTAATCGCCTCAATCGGATCGGCAGCTTCAATAGGGTAGTGCTCTTTCTCCCACGCTTCGATCAGCATGCTCATCACAATCATATAATCGCTTTCTGGCGTGCCCAGCTCAGGCACATCATCAAAGAGCGGAGAGATGGCCTCCAGGGCCGCTTCGTAATCAAGTTCGTTGCGAATGGGTTTAATGGTCAGTGTCATTTACGTTGCTCCACTGTGTTTGCGTCAATGGCATCGTATTCCCGGTGTGTGCCGATAAATTTTATAAAAATCAGCTTCTGCGGGTAAGCGATGGCCGCAACCAGTCGATAATCATTTCCCTTAATGTTAAATACCACGCGACTGCCTTTCAAAATGCTGGCGCTGCGGTATTGATCCTTGATGTCTGCTGGATTTAACCAATTGGTCTTTTGCGCTTCATCAATCCAGGCTCTCAACGGCTGAGCTGAGTCGGGGTTCGCCGTCATGAACTCCCTGAGTGTCCGTACCGATATGATTCTCATGTCGCGCATCTTAGTCCCGCCTTGGGACTATAGCAAACTTATATCCCAATTTGGGACATTTCTCGCATTTAGCCATAAAAAAGGCCGCTTGCGCGGCCTTATCATTATTCACGGCAATCAGGATTGCCTGGTTACTTCCCCACCACGTGCGCCGTCTCGCGGGCTTCGTCGTTCGCCGCGTCTGGCGTAACGATCGGTGCGTAGTCGAGTTGCAGTACGCGGCTGGTTTCCGCCAGAATCTTCTCGGTCAGCGCCACATCACCGTTCATCTTACGGCCCCAGGTTGGGATCACCGCGCGGATTTTGGTCTGCCACTCAGGTGAACGCATCTGCTCTGGGAAGGCTTTCGCCATCAGCTCCAGCATAATCGGCGCCGCAGTAGACGCACCCGGTGATGCGCCGAGCAGGGCAGAAATCGAACCATCTTCAGAGGTCACGACTTCTGTACCCAAACGCAGCACGCCGCCCTCTTGCTCATCGTTCTTGATGATTTGCACACGCTGGCCGGCAGTGACTAAACGCCAGTCTTCCTGTTTCGCCTGCGGAACATAAGCACGCAGCGCTTCCATACGATCGTCGTCGCTTTGCAGCACCTGATCGACCAGGTATTTCACCAGGTCAAAACTCTTCAGGCCAACCTGCATCATTGGCAACAGGTTGCTGCCGTTCATCGCGCCGAACATATCCAGCAGCGAACCCTGTTTCAGGAATTTGGTCGAGAAGGTGGCGAACGGGCCAAACAGCAGAACCTGCTTGCCATCCAGCACGCGAGTATCGACGTGCGGTACCGACATCGGCGGTGCGCCCACGCTGGCTTTACCGTACACCTTCGCCATGTGCTGCTGCACCACTTCAGGATTCTCGGTCACGAGGAAGGAACCGCCCACCGGGAAACCGGCGTAGCCTTTTACTTCCGGAATGCCGGATTTTTGCAGCAGTGGCAACGCCGCACCGCCCGCACCGATAAACAGCTGGCGCGTGGTCAGCAGGCGATTTTCACCGCTGGCCAGATTGTGCAGCGTCACCTGCCAGCGGCCATCGCTCAGGCGCTTGATATCACGCACTTCCTGACGCAGACGCAGGCGGAAATTGGCTTTCTTCTGTAAAGAGGCAATCAGTTGACGCGTTACTTCACCGAAGTTGACGTCGGTGCCCATTTCGGTCCAGGTGGCGGCCACTTTCTGTTTGCTGTCACGGCCGTTCATCACCAGCGGAATCCACTGGGTGATCTGGTCGCGATCTTCTGAATAGTTCATGCCACGGAACAGGGTACTTTTTTGCAGCGCCTGGAAACGTTTGCGCAGGAACTCAACGTTATCGTCGCCCCAGACGAAGCTCATGTGCGGCGTACTGTGGATAAAGCTTTTTGGATTGCGCAGGTTGCCTTTCTGAACGTGGTACGCCCAGAACTGACGAGAAATCTGGAACGATTCGTTGATCGCCACCGCTTTTGCAATGTCGATGCTGCCATCCGCCTTCTGCGGCGTATAGTTCAGCTCGGCCAACGCAGCGTGACCGGTCCCGGCATTATTCCAGCCATTGGAGGATTCCACCGCGACATCGTCGAGGCGTTCCACCATCTCAATCGACCAGTCCGGCTCCAGATCCTGCAGCCATGCGCCAAGGGTGGCACTCATCACGCCTGCGCCGATCAGCAGTACGTCGACATCCTTTCGTTCCTGAAGGTTTGCGCTATCCATACCAGCGGCGGCGAGCGCCAGGTTTACCGCAGTAGTACTCATGAGGCGACATCTCCTCTCTCTGTTGACCTGAAGTTCAACAGGTTCGCAGGCGAAACAGCCACGCTTCTTTCGAGCGCGTCGCGCTATTTCTCAAAGGTTAAGACTCAGGTTTAAGTCAGGGGACGATAACGGTTAACTGCACGTTATGCATATGCATTTGAATATAACATTCTCGTATCGGAATTAAACGTTTGTTTATTTTTTAAAGGCCGAAATGATTCAGCATAAGAATTAATCAGCTCGACCCCGCCGTCATAAGGGATTTTTATCCCTTAATCAGAGGGTTATGGTAATGCAGTTGTTGCGATATTGTGAGAGGAATGCACAGGGTAATGTTCAGAGAGTGAGCGGCGTCACATCTTAACTGCATGATAAAATTGAATTTGTGATGAATTGATTATTTATGCGGTTTTTATGTTGCGTGATATTTCGCCAGATCGTGTAAAACTAATGTTACATTTTTGTGGGTATTAATTTCTCCGCCGCGGCAGACAGAGGTCAGAGGAAAAATGCATTACGCGGCGGTGGGGGATCACTTCTTAGCGAGCAGACGCCATGCAAAGCGGATGACAAAAAATTCAATCGCGCCCAGCAGCAGGAACCACAGGCAAAACACGATAGTGTAGAGCTGATTCAGGTCCTGCAAATGCAGCATCTCCTGAATCCGTCTGGATAATTCCAGGCCGAATTGCGGCGCGGGCAATAGCAGCGCGGAGAGAAAGCCCAGCAGCAGGATTCCGCCAGGGATAATCAGCGTTTCAAACGGGTTTTTCATCGCAGGTTTCCTATCAATTAGCGCGGGCATTAGCGCATAAAAGCGTGCTGGCGTGCAATCCCTGTGCCTGGTCACCCTAAGAAAATTCTTCTATTCCATCCACTTAGCGTCATAAATAGCGCAAGTTAAGAGTTATAGCCTTTGCTATACTTAAATCCATGATTTTACTGTCTTTTTTTTGGTGATTTTGCGTGCTAGACTGCGCGCACTTTTTCATTACTGAACAATAGATGCGGAAAATCGCTCGCTTGAAGGCATTTTTCGCGGCATTGATTGAAAACCCATGACATTTATCGCAACTCTGATTCTGGCCTTTGGTATGTCGATGGACGCTTTCGCCGCAGCACTGGGTAAAGGCGCGTCGCTGCATCGCCCGAACTTCAAAGAAGCGCTGCGCACCGGCCTGATCTTTGGTGTGATTGAAATGCTGACGCCGCTGATTGGCTGGGCAATTGGCCTGGCGGCCAGTCGCTACATCATGGCATGGGATCACTGGGTGGCCTTTGCCCTGTTAACCGTTCTTGGCGGCCGCATGATGATGGAAGGTTTCCGTCAGACGGCGGATGAACCCTGCGAAGCACCACAGCGTCATGGCTTTATGGTCTTAGCATTGACCGCGGTGGCTACCAGTCTTGATGCGCTGGCGGTGGGCGTCGGCCTGGCATTCCTGCAGGTGAATATTGTGCTTACCGCGCTGACCATTGGTGCCGCTACCACCATCATGGCCACGACTGGCGTGATGGTGGGTCGCTTTATCGGTCCGGTGATGGGTAAATGGGCGGAAGTGCTGGGTGGACTGGTACTGATCAGCATCGGCTGCACCATCCTTAATCAACATCTCAACCTCTTCGGCTAATTCAGGCATCTGCCAAACCCCTCATTTTGTGATCTGGCTCAAAAATAATTGCGTGAAAAACGCGCGTTAGTTATACTTTTCGCGTATTTCTTCAACAATTTTTGAGCCAGGTATCCAATGAAACGTTTTTTCCGCTACGTGTTTCGTGCATATGTTGAGACTTTCAAGCACGTCCCACCAGGCGCACTGCATTAATCGCACTTATACCCTCGATAATCGCGGTCAGGGATCGACCTGTGGTTATCAATGATTTTCTTATCTCCCCCGCTCAATATCGACTCGAATTTTCTCTCTATCAATGGCTTAGTACCCTTAACCATCAGTTTTGGATCTGGCTATAGCCTGATGTTATACCCCGCTACCAAACAAGCATTCGTCACCTCTTAACCCGCATGGAATAGTCGATTCAGACCCTCTAACCCGTCTGAAACGAGAAACATCATGCTGATCCCTCAACCCTATTTATTGTTCCTTGGCGATGTCACCGATCCACTGGCCGCTAAAACGGCGCGCGGCATTCACGTTTGGCGCCCTGAGCAGTGCGTCGGCGAAATTAAACTGCCGGGCTGTACTGTCAGCTTAGGTCTGGACGTACTCGATATCGCCACGGCAAAAGAACGTGGCGCGAAAACGCTGGTACTGGGCACCGCCAATGCCGGTGGTTATCTGCCGGAGCACTGGCTTGATACCGTTAAAGGCGCGATCAAAGCGGGCATGAACGTGGCGAGCGGCTTGCACCATCGCCTGGTAGATGAGCCAGAGTTGGTGGCGTTAGCCCAGGAGTTTGGCGTTGAGCTGTTTGACCTGCGCCATATGCGTCCAAAACTGAATGTTGGCAGCGGTAAAAAGCGTACAGGTAAGCGTGTACTTACTGTCGGTACGGACTGCTCAGTCGGCAAGATGTACACCTCGCTGGCGCTGGAAGCGGCAATGCGTGAACGCGGCATGAAGGCGGATTTCCGCGCCACCGGACAAACCGGCATTCTGGTTGCTGGTGAAGGCATCGCGATTGATGCGGTGATTGCCGATTTCATCGCCGGTGCTGTAGAAGCCCTGTCACCCGCCAATGATGCCGACCACTGGGATATCGTTGAAGGTCAGGGCTCGCTGTTCCATCCTTCTTATGCGGGCGTCAGCATGGGTCTGATTCACGGTGCGCAGCCGCACTGGCTGGTGATGTGTCACGAAATGGGCCGTCCGCACATGCGTCATTTACCGCATCAGCCGATGGTGAGTTTGAAAGATTGCGTGGAGGCCAACCTGCGCGCGGCCGATGTCACCAGCGATAATGTGCAACTGGCCGGTTTTGCCATCAACACCTCCAACTACAGCGAAGAAGAAGCTCGCGCCTATTGTGCGGACGTTAGCGCCGAATTCGGCGTGCCGGCCACCGATCCGGTGCGTTTTGGTATCGCGGATATCGCCGCCCTGCTGCAGGAGCGTGGCTAAGATGCGGCGCATGCAGATTGAAGTGCTGGAGCTGCCGCTGGCGCGTCCTTTCGCTATTTCGCGTGGCACGCGTACCGCCGTCACTGTCATTCGCGTCACGCTGGAGCAGAACGGCTTTATTGGTCGTGGCGAGTGCACGCCGACACCGCGTTACGATGAAACACCAGATAGCGTCGAGGCGCAGCTGGAAGTGATGCGTAAGGATGTCGAAGCGGGCTTAAGCCGAATCGATCTGCAAAGCCGTTTATCTGCCGGTTCAGCGCGTAATGCGCTGGACTGTGCGCTGTGGCGCCTTGATGCCGCGCTGGCGAAGCAGACACTGTGGCAGCAGTGCGAACGCACTGCACCGCCTTCGGTGATCACGGCGGAGACCTTAAGCCTCGACTCCATCGAAAACATGGCAGCTGCGGCGGCTGATGCCGTATCGCGTGGTGCCATCCTGCTGAAAATCAAACTGAATCGTGAAGAGATTTTAGAGAAGGTGGCGGCCATCAGAAAGGCTGCGCCACGTGCCACCTTGATCATTGACGCCAACGAAGCCTGGTCGGGCGTCGATCTGCAAAGCCTGCTTATCGCGCTGCAAGCGTACAACATCGCCATGGTTGAACAGCCGCTGCCTGCCGGACAAGACCAGGATCTGCAACGGTTTAACCACCCGATCCCGGTGTGCGCCGATGAGAGTTGCCACGCGCGTGAAGACATCGCCGAGCTGCGTAATCGCTACGAGATGATCAACATCAAGCTGGATAAGTGCGGCGGCCTGACTGAAGCCTTAGCGATGGTCGAAGAAGCGCAAAAGCTGGATATGCGTCTGATGGTCGGCTGCATGCTGGGCTCCTCACTCGCAATGGAAGCTGCGCTGCCGGTGGCGATTGCTGCAGAACACGTGGATCTTGATGGCCCCATCTGGCTGGCCGCCGATAGCTCACCCTTCCTTTCCTACGCTCAAGGCCGAATCTGGCTGTAACCGCAAGAGGCAACGATGACGGACACTTTACTTACCCCCAACGCCGCCAGCGTTGCCGGTCCCGCGCCGGTACTCGCGATACAGGATCTTAGCGTCTCGTTTCGCGGCCGCAGCGGCGTAAATCAGGCACTGAAAGGCATCAGTTTTGCCATTTATCCCGGTGAAGTCGTCGCCGTGGTCGGTGAAAGCGGCTCGGGCAAATCGGTCACTTCGCTGGCGGTGATGGGCCTGCTGGCCGCTTCAGGCCGTATCGATCGCGGCAGCATGCAGTTCCGCGATCGTCAGGGTAAAGCCCACACGCTGGAAACGCTGGATGAAACCCAACGCCGCACCTTGCGCGGGCGCGAAATGGCGATGATTTTTCAGGAGCCGATGACCTCGCTCAACCCGGTACTGCGGGTGGGCGATCAGTTGACGGAAGCACTGCGTGACCATCAGATGTGCGACAAAGCCGCTGCGGATGCGCGTGCGCGGGCACTGCTGCGCCAGGTGCGCATCGCCGATGTCGATCGCGTGATGAAAAGCTACCCGCACTCGCTGTCAGGCGGCATGCGCCAGCGCGTGATGATTGCGCAGGCGCTGGCGTGCGATCCACAGCTGCTGATTGCCGATGAACCCACTACCGCGCTGGACGTCACCGTGCAGGCGCGCATTCTGCACATCCTGCGCGACCTGCAACGCGAGAAGCAGATGGCAGTGCTGTTTATCACCCATGACATGGGCGTGGTGGCGGAAATTGCCGACCGCGTGGTGGTGATGCTGCGCGGCGAAGTCGTGGAACAGGGGACGGTCGCGGACATCTTCAACGCGCCACAGCATCCTTACACCAAAGCGCTGCTTGCTGCCGTGCCGAAACTGGGTGACATGCGCGAGCAACGCTGGCCGCAGCGCTTCCCACTGTTGGGTGCCACTCAGCCCGCCGATAGCGGTGAGCAGCGCACCGCCCGTTATGACGAAACGCCATTGCTGGATGTGCGCGGTTTAAAAGTCTATTACCCGATTCGCAGTGGCATCTTTTCCGCCTTGACCCATCAGGTGCATGCGGTGGAGCAGATCGACTTCAGCCTGTGGCCGGGTGAAACCCTGGCGATTGTGGGTGAGAGCGGCTGCGGCAAATCCACTACCGGCCGCGCGCTGATGCGCCTGATCAAGAGTCAGTCTGACAGCATTCATTTCCAGGGCAATGAAATCGCTAATCTGAAAGAGGCGGAGTTTCAACCGCTGCGCCGCGAAATCCAGATGGTATTTCAGGATCCCTACGCCTCTTTAAACCCGCGTCTGACCGTGGGCTTCACCATTGCCGAGCCGCTGCTGCTGCACGGTCTGGTGAAATCGCTGGAAGAAGCCACGCCGCAGGTTGAAGCCTTGCTGAAAAGCGTTGGTCTGTTGCCCGAACATGCCACGCGTTATCCCCATGAGTTTTCCGGCGGCCAGCGCCAGCGTATTGCGATTGCCCGCGCCATGGCCTTGAAACCGAAAGTCATCATCGCCGATGAGGCCGTCTCGGCACTGGATGTCTCGATCCAGGCGCAGGTGGTGAACCTGATGATGGACCTGCAAAAGCAGACTGGTGTCGCGTGGATTTTCATCTCGCATGACATGGCGGTGGTGGAGCGTATCGCTAACCGCGTGGCGGTGATGTATCTCGGCCAGATTGTCGAGCTTGGCCCGCGTCAGTCGGTGTTCAACCAACCGCAACATCCGTATACCCAACGTCTGCTGGCCTCGGTGCCGGTGGCCGATCCACAGAACCGTCAGACCCGTACTTTCGAAGATAGCGAAATTCCTTCGCCGCTGCGCAAGTTGGGCGAAACGGTCACCAAACCCCGTTATCGCCAGGTTGCCCCGCAACACTGGGTCGCTGACGACATTGCATCGCGCTAACGCTCAATACCAGGAGATTTCATGAAAACCCTTTTTCGCCGTTCGTCACTGGCTTTTGGCTTGACCCTCGCGCTGGCTGCCGCCGCGCAGGCGCAGGATCTGCGTATTTCGATGTATGCCGATATCACCGGTCTCGATCCACACGATACCTCGGATAACGTCAGCTATTCGGTGCAGAGCGGTATCTTTGAACGCCTGTTCCAGTTCGATGCGCAGATGAAACTGCAACCCTGGCTGGCGACCGGTTATACCAATAATGACAACGCCACCGAATTTACCCTGACGCTGCGCAAAGGTGTCACTTTCCAGGACGGTACGCCGTTTGATGCTGAAGCGGTCAAGGCCAACCTCGATCGCCTCGCCGATCAGACCAAAGGCCTGAAGCGCAACAGCCTGTATAAGATGATTGCCAACGTCACGGTGCTGGCGCCGGATCAGGTGAAAATTGACCTCAACCAATCCTTTGGTGCTTTCATCAACACCCTGGCACACCCGTCAGCGGTGATGTGGAGCCCGGCGATCCTCAAACAGTACCCGGAAGAAGCACAGCTGCGCCTGCATCCGGTCGGCACCGGTCCGTTCAAGTTTGTTGACTGGCAGCCGGGCAAGGCCGTTTCGCTGGTGAAGTATGATGGCTACTGGCAGAAAGGCTGGCCGAAGGTGGATAAAGTGACCTTCTCGCCAAGTCCGGAAGATGCCACCCGCGTTGCCGCACTGAAATCAGGACAGGTGGATGCGATCTGGCCGCTGCCGTCGGATCTGATCGCGACTGTGCAGAGCGACAGCAAATTAGCGATCCAGCGCGATCCGAGTATTTATCTCTACTACATGGCGATCAACACTCAGCACAAACCATTGGCGGATGTGCGCGTGCGTCAGGCGATCAACTACGCCATCGACCGCAATCTGTGGCTGAAAGTGGCGTTTGCTGGCATGGGTAAACCCGCTTCGTCCGCGATGCCGGAAGGGGTGCAGTTCTATCAGAAGCAGAGCGAACCGAATTATCACTACGCCCCGGATGAAGCCAAAGCCTTGTTGAAAGCTGCCGGCTATCCGAACGGTCTGGATTTGAAACTGTGGACCACCAACACCACCGCCAGCGTGCGCGCGGCGCAGGTGCTGAAAGCCCAGCTGGCAACGGTGGGCATTCGCGCCACGGTGACGCCAATGGATTCCGGTACGCGCAACGCCAAACTGTGGGGCGTGAAGGATCCTAAAGCAGCCGAATTCGACCTCTATTACGGCGGCTGGTCAACCTCGACCGGTGATGCGGACTGGGCGCTGCGCCCGCTGTATGCCACCGAATCCTGGGTACCGACCTCGTATAACGTTTCGTACTTCAGCAATCCGGATGTGGATAAAGCCATTGCTGGTGGGTTAGCCACCGCCGATCCGGCTAAGCGCGGTGAAGCCTATGCGGAAGCCCAGAAAATGCTGTGGAAAGATGCGCCCGTCGCCTTCCTCGGCACGCCAGATAACCTGGTGGGCAAGCGCAGCATCCTGACCGGCGTATCGATGCTGGCAGATGGCAACTTCCTCTACACCCAGGCGGCATTTAAGTAAGGCAGGGCGTTAATCCCTCACCCTAACCCTCTCCTGCAAACGGGAGAGGGCGTCCCCAATTTAAAGGAAGCGCATGTTCGCATACATTATTCGTCGGCTGCTGGAGATGATCCCTGTCCTGCTGGTGGTCTCGCTGCTGGTGTTCGGCTTTATTAAGCTGCTACCCGGCGATCCGGCGCGCATTTACGCCGGTCCAGACGCCCCGATCGAAGCGGTCGAAGCCGCGCGCCAGCATCTCGGACTCAACGATCCGCTGCCGCAGCAATACGTTAACTGGATCGGTGGGCTGCTACGTGGCGATCTCGGCGTCACTTACCGCACGCAACAGCCGGTGCTGCAAGTGATCAAACAAGGCTTTATGCCAACCCTGTGGCTGGCGCTGGCGGGCTTTGCCTGGTCGGTAATCCTCGGCCTGTTTCTCGGTGTACTGGCCGCACTGAAACGCGGTAAATGGCAGGACTGGACATTGATGAGCGTCGCCGTCGGCGGCATCTCAATGCCCACTTTTTGGTTGGGTCTGTTGCTGATCCAGTTCGTTGCCATGCCCTTTGGCCTGTTCTCGGTGAGCGGGTTCAACAAGGCCAGCGACATTATCCTGCCTGCTATCACTTTGGGTTCCTCGGTGGCCGCCGTGATGGCGCGCTTCACTCGTTCCGCCTTCCTCGAAGTGGCGCAGGAAGATTATGTGCGCACCGCCAAAGCCAAAGGGCTGCGCAATCGGCTGGTGACGTGGAAGCACGTAATGCGTAATGCCCTGATCCCGGTGATCACCATGCTCGGCTTGCAGTTCGGTTTTCTGCTCGGCGGATCGATCGTGGTGGAGAGCGTCTTCAACTGGCCCGGTTTGGGCTGGCTGTTGATCGAGTCGATCAAAGCACAAGATCAGCCGGTGATTCAGGCGCTGGTGATGCTGTTCGTGTTTGAATTTATTGTGATTAACCTGCTGGTGGATCTGCTGTATGCCGTGGTCAATCCAGCCATTCGCCTGCGACAGGAGTCGTGATGAGTACAGAATCTCTCTCTGCCGCAACACCACAAACCATCCGCTCGCCGTGGCGCGATTTCCTGCACGCCTTTGTGCGTAATCCGCTGGCGCTGGTCTCCGGCGGCTTTGTACTGCTGCTGGTGATTGTGGCGATCTTCGCGCCCTGGCTGGCACCATGGGACCCGATGGCACCGGACTGGATGGCCTTATCATCACCGCCCTCAGCGGCACACTGGATGGGTACTGATGATCTGGGACGCGACCTGTTGAGCCGCATCATCTTTGGCGCACGCATCTCGCTTTACGTCGGCGTACTGTCGGTGACGCTGGGCATGGTGGTGGGCGTGCTGCTCGGCTTGCTGGCGGGCTATTACGGTCGCTGGATTGACATGCTGATCATGCGCGGTTCCGACGTGCTGTTTGCCTTTCCCGGCATGCTGCTGGCGATTGCGGTGGTGGCGATTCTCGGTCCGGGACTGAATAACGTGATTATCGCCGTGGCGGTGTTCAGCGTGCCGGTCTTTGCCCGCATCGTGCGCGCCTCGACGCTGTCGCTCAAACAGGCTGCGTATGTCGAAGCGGTGCGCTGCGCCGGTGCGCCCGATCGCGTGATCCTGCTGCGCCACATTCTGCCCGGCACGCTCTCCAATGTGATTGTCTATTTCACCATGCGTATCGGCACCAGTATTCTAACGGCAGCGGGCCTCAGCTTTATTGGCCTGGGCCCGGAACCGGATGTGCCGGAGTGGGGGAATATCCTGGCGATGAGCCGCAGCATGATGATGGGCGGTTTATGGCACGTCAGCGTGTTCCCCGGCCTGGCAATTTTCATTACTGTGCTGGCGTTTAACCTGCTGGGTGATGCGCTGCGCGATACGCTCGATCCCAAACTGAAGAGCTAAACATGGATTTTCAACAACTGCAGCGTGATCTACTGCTGCAACGCTGGCGCACTGAACGCCAGCTCGGGCAACCACGCAGTGCTTGCGGCGCCACCAACCGCATCAGCGATGTGCCCGGCGTGCGCGTCGGCCATCACACGCTGGCAGACGGTGAGAGACAAACCGGTGTGACGGCGATTGTGCCGCCAGGCGATAACCTGTTTCTCAAGCCGTTACCCTGCGGCGCGGCGGTCTTTAATGGCTTTGCCAAGCCGGTCGGGTTGGTGCAAATCGAAGAGTTGGGCGTGCTGCAAACGCCGATCTTGCTCAGCAACACGCTGGCAGTCGGCACGCTGTTTACCACACTGGTGCGTGACGCCATCAGCCGTAACCCGGAGTTGGGTCGCAGTTTGCCTACCGTCAATCCGCTGGCGCTGGAGTGCAACGACGGCTGGCTGAATGACATTCAGGCGCTGGCCGTTACCGAAGCCATGGTGCAGGACGCGCTCGATTCGGCGCAGGCCGATTTCGCCCGTGGCAGCGTCGGTGCCGGACGTGGCATGAGCTGCTTCAGCTTGAAAGGCGGGATTGGCAGCGCATCGCGCTTAATTCCGTCACTGAGTGCCACGTTGGGCGTGCTGGTGCTGGCTAACTTTGGGGCACTGAATGCGTTCACGCTGGATGGTGTGCGCATGGGTGACATGATTGGGCCGCTGCTGCCAGAATTGGCACCGCAGCGCGATGCCGGCTCCATCATCATCATTATGGCCACCGATGCGCCGCTGGATGCGCGCCAGCTTAAGCGTATCGCTAAACGCGCCGGTGCCGGATTAGGCCGTTTAGGCAGTTATTGGGGACATGGTTCAGGCGATATTG
Organism: Pantoea sp. Seng; assembly: GCF_009829935.1. Classification (NCBI taxonomy): domain Bacteria; kingdom Pseudomonadati; phylum Pseudomonadota; class Gammaproteobacteria; order Enterobacterales; family Erwiniaceae; genus Pantoea; species Pantoea sp. Seng. Next base: position 34,132 of record NZ_SZZV01000012.1, read on the forward strand.
CCGTGGCCTTCTCCACGCAAACGCAGCCAAACCCACCGGAAGATGCGGCACTGGAACCGCTGCTTGCCGCCGCCGCTGATGCCACTGAACACGCGGTGCTGGATGCGCTATTAAGCGCCGAAGCGGTCACTGGTTTTCGCGGCCATCATCGTCCGTCACTGACGCAGGTGCTGGATGAATTGGCCAAACCGTAGGGCCGCCATTTATGGCGCCTCTTTCAGCAGCGCCTGTGTTCAGCTTGAATGCCGCCTCTGACGTTAAGTTAACCGTAATGTCGCCATTTTTGGCGCCTCTTACAGCAGCGCCTGTGGTCAGCCTGAAAGCGGCCTTTGACGCACTGTTCCCCGTAGTGTCGCCATTTATGGCGACCGTGTTCCAACCCGCATGGAATTTGCCTGACTTATGAAAATATTCATCTCTGCTGACATTGAAGGTATCGCGGGCGTGATGCGTCCGGAACAGTGCTCACCCGGCCATGCGGAACACCAGCTGGCACGCGGGCTGATGGAACAGGAAGTGAATGCCGCCATCGACGGTGCTTTCGCTGGCGGAGCCACCGAAGTGGTGGTGGCCGACAGCCATGCGCAAATGACCAACCTGCGCGCGGAAAACATCGATCCGCGCGCGCGCATGGTGCAAGGCAAGCCGCGTGGCTTGTCGATGGTGGAGGGCATTGAGCAGCAGCGCTTCGATGGCCTGTTCTTTATCGGCTATCACAGCGCGGCGGGCGAGCCCGGCGTGCTGGCGCACACCATCAACGGCCGTGCGTTTTGGCGCATCCATATCAACGGTAAAGTGATGGGTGAAAGCGATATCTACGCTGCCGCCGCCGCCGAACAGGGTACACCGCTGTGGCTGGTGAGCGGGGACGATCAACTGCAAGGCTGGATCACCGAACACTATCCGTCGGTGGATTACGTCTGCGTAAAACGCGCGATTTCCCACACCTGCGCGGAGTCCATTAGCCCGCAAGCCGCACAAAACGCCATTCGTGCCGCCGCTACTGCGGCGGTACAGCGTGCGCGCCAGGTCAGCACCACGCGTTTGACCGCACCTTATGAGATGCAGTTACAAGCCAGCAAACCGGTACTGGCGGATCTGTTCTGTCTGATTCCCGGCGTCACCAGGATTGATGGCGTGACAGTAAGCTATCGTGCCGAGCAGATGGGCACGCTGATCAGCCTGTTAAGCGCATTCTCCTATCTGGCCAGCACCCAGTCGTAATGTTGGTGCGCATGAATGCGCACCCTACAGATGCTCGGAAGGTTGCCATGACAGCGCACCAAACTGATGCTCGTAGGGTTGCCATGACCGCGTACCCCGCAGACGCTCGTAGGGTTGCCATGGATGGCAATCAATAGATTAGCAATCACGTATCAACGCTTAGGCACATTATTGGCAGGTCGTACCGCATTTCCTGCTGGCTTTTGGTAACCTGCGCGCAATTTATATATAACAACGAGGCAGTCATGCAGCTCTGCAGTTTTTATCTTATTGACCAGGAAAGAAAAAGTTACGGAATCGTGCGGGAAGAGGGCGTGATTGACGTCGGTTCACGCCTCGGCGCGGCATGCCCGGACCTGAAATCTTTGTTACAACGCGGCGCGGTCAGCGACCTGGAAGCCTTTCGTTCTCAACCAGTAGATCACCCATTCAGCGCCATTCGTTTCCTTCCGGTAGTGGAAAATCCTGGGAAAGTGTTCTGTGTCGGCATGAACTACGCGGACAAGCGTAAAGAGTTTGCCGAGACTATCGAAGCGCCGACGCTGTTCGTCCGTTTCGCGGATTCCCTGGCGGGGCATGAGCAGCCGCTGTTAAAACCGGCCACCACCCAGGAATTTGATTACGAAGGTGAACTGGCGGTGATTATCGGTAAGCCTGCCTATCAGGTTAAAGCGGCCGATGCGCTGCAACACGTTGCGGGTTACAGCTGCTTTATGGATGCCACCGTACGTGACATGCAGTTCACCTGGTTTACCGCCGGAAAAAACTGGCAGCAGACTGGCGGTTTTGGTCCGTGGATGACCACCTCAGATGAGATCCCCGATCCGCAGCAGTTGGCGATCAAAACCTGGCTGAATCAGCGTGAAGTGCAGAACGACACCACCGCCAGCATGGTGCATCCGGTGGCGAAAATCATCGAATACATTTCGGCATTCAGCCCGCTGTCAGCAGGCGATGTGATCATCACCGGTTCACCAGGCGGCGTCGGTAAAAAACGCACGCCACCGCTGTTTATGTTCCCCGGCGATGTGATTGAAGTCGAGATCGAAAAAATTGGTCGTCTGCGCCACACAGTGGTTTAAAGAAAAAAGGCTGCCATTTATAAAAATGGCAGCTTTGACTGATGTGTGTTGAATTGACCAGACGACGACCGCTTAGCGCGTAAATCTCACCACGCGGCTGCGATTCAACAGCAGCCGCACTTTGTCACCTTCACGCGCGATCACAAAACGTTTCTCCCAGGGGCCATCCTGCGCGGTGGCGAGCACGCGATCGCCGCCCAGCGATTGCAAACTGGCATGAATCGCTGCCGGACCGATGCCCATAATCAGGCGATCGCCCTCAATCACCATTTGACTGCGCCAGGTATGTGCAAACCAGCGGCCTTGCAGATGCTCAAGGCTGGCGCTGTCCGCCTCTACCGGCACAAAACGGCGTGGAGCATGACCAATCTCACCGACAATCGCTTCACCATCATGGCGTAGCTTGATCGGGAAAGTGCTGGAGAGCGACACTGCATCGCCATGAGGATCGGCGCGCCACAGCGTTTCACCGGCACCCAGCCAGGTCGCGGTCACACCCTGAATCTCCAGCCAGTCGGCGGCGTTTTCTGCCACGTATAAGCCCGGCGTCAAATCATGCCCTTTCTCCGGCAGCGAGCGATCCAGCAGCGCCGCCATCACCCGCAGTGCACTTTCTGAGGTCGCCACATCTTCACGGTTGGCAACAATCGCTACGCCCAGCTTCAGCTCCGGATGCAGCAGGAAATAGCTTTTATAACCCGCATGCGAACCGCCGTGACCGAACAGCGTCTGGCTGCCCAGCGTGGAACTGGTGATACCCAGCCCGTAGCCGCTGGTACGGCCGTCATTGAGATAGCGTGGCGCGCTCAGGCGTTGCAGCACCCCCGCGCCGGGTCCGCTGTCCGCCAGCAGACTTTGCAGCCAGCGCGTCAGATGATTGACGCTGCCGGTTACACTGCCCGAGGCGGAAAGATGCAATCCAGCGCTGGAGAGCTGCCACTGCGCGCCGTTTTGCCAGTAACCCGGCACCAGTCCCGGCACGATATCGAACCAGGTTTCCGGCGCGACCAAACTGATATCCAGCGGCTCGCAGATATATTGCTGCAGCAGATCGTTGAACAGCACACCTTTGGCTTTCAGCGCCTCTTCCACCAGGCGGTAGCCGGTGTTGGTGTATGAAATCTCGCTGCCCGGCGGATAACTGAGATCGCCTTCCTGTGCGACAAAATCCAGCAGATCAGCAGCGCTGGTGGCGTTGTACACCGACAAGCCGAGCAGCGACAGGGTTTCACGCACATCGGGCAAGCCGCTGCTCATGTCCAGCGCCTGGCCGACAGTGATCTGGCCGTTGGCGCCTGTTAGCTGCGGCAGATGCTGCACCAGCTTATCGTTGAGTTGCAGGTAGCGACGGCCAGGCCCGGTGACCAGCGCGGCAAACAGATGCTTGGTTATCGAGGCAAAACGCACCACGCTGTCGGCGCCGAAGGGGGTCTGTTGCGCCAGATCGGCCAGACCGGCACAGTGTGTCGAGTGAATATGATGGGCATCAAACAGGACTAACGCACCACCCGGTGCGCCGGGCTGCTGCCAGCCTTGTGTTATCTGCTGCGCCACCTCGGCGGCCTGCTGCCAGTTCGCGGTCATACTGGTTCCTCCAGCGTCATGCTGAGATCGAAAAGTGGTGCGATATCAGCAGACTGTTGCCCGTTCGCGGTCATGCCGGTTCCTCCAGCGTCATGCTGAGATCAAACAGTTGAGCGGTATGCGGATGCTGGATGCGGCGCGCGCGTAAATCCTCCGCGCTCAATTGCTCCACCATCTCACCGTGCTGCATCACCCCAATGCGCTGGCACAGATGGGTCACCACCGCGAGGTTATGCGTCACCATAATGTAGGTGAGTTTGCGATCAGTGCGTAGATCGCTGAGTAAATTCAGGATTTCCGCCTGCACCGACACATCCAGCGCCGACGTGGGCTCATCCAGCAGCAGCACTTCTGGCTCGGCAATCAACGCGCGGGCAATCGCCACGCGCTGACGCTGACCACCGGAAAGCTGATGCGGATAGCGGAAACGCACAGCGGCCGGTAAGCCGACCTCGCTCAGCGCCTGGCTGATGCGCTGTTCCGCGCGATCAAGCTGATGCACCAGCAACGGCTCATGCAGGATGCGGTCGATGGTTTGACGCGGATGCAGCGAACCAAACGGATCCTGAAACACCATCTGCACCTGGCGATAGAACGCGCGGCTGCGTTTGGCGCCCAGTTCCATGCCGCCAAATTTCATGCTGCCTTGCCACTCAGCATTGAGTCCGGCGAGGGCGCGCAGAATGGTGGATTTGCCCGAACCACTTTCGCCGACCATGCCAAAGCTTTCGCCGTTGGCGACCGCGAAGCTGACGCCTTTCACTACCTGATGCGCACCAAAGGCGATGCGCAGGTTATCAATTTCAATCATGAAGCCGCCTGTAAATTCTGTGCGTTCGTTGAACGGTACGCATCCATACGCATCCTGCGGGCGTAAAGCGGGCATGGGGGTATAACCGTGTTGATGGGCATTGCGCTATTCCCGCCACGCCGCATCGCGCTGTAATACCGGTAAGCGCTCGCGCGGATGTTTTAACGACGGCAAACAGGCCAGTAAGCCGCGCGTATACGGATGCTGAGCCTGCTGTAACTGCCCGGCGTCCAGCAATTCGACAATGCGCCCGGCGTACATCACCGCCACGCGATCGCAAAAGTGCGACACCAAAGGCAGATCGTGGCTGATCAGGATCAACCCCATGCCGCGCGCGGAAACCAGATCGTCAATCAGCTTGAGGATCTCTGCCTGTACCGTGGCATCCAGCGCGCTGGTGGGCTCATCGGCGATCAGCAGTTCCGGATCCGGTGCCAGCATCATGGCAATCATCACGCGCTGGCCCATCCCGCCGGAAACCTCATGCGGATAGCGCTTCGCCACCGCGGCAGCATCACGAATTTTCACCTGCTCCAGCAGATCAATCGCTGCCAGCATTGCCGCTTTACGGCTGCCGCCTTTGTGCTCGCGCCAGGCTTCTGCGATCTGCTGGCCAATGGTCATCACTGGATTGAGTGAATATTTTGGGTCCTGCAGGATGAAGCCCACGCGTTTGCCGCGAATCTGACGCAGCACTTTTTCACTGGCGCCGCGCAGATCGATACCGTCAAAACGCAATACGTCGGCGGTCACCTCCGCATTGCCCGGAAGTAATTGCATCAAACAGCGTGCGGTCAGCGACTTGCCCGATCCGCTCTCGCCAACAATGGCAAACTTCTCGCGGCCCACGCTAAAACTGACGCCGCGTACCGCTTCAAAGATCTCTGTGCGACTGCGGAAGGCAATGCGCAGGTTTTCAATTTCCACCAGCATTTAGCGCTCCTTAGGATCCAGCACGTCGCGCAGACCGTCGCCGAGAAAGTTAAATGCCAGTGAGGTCAGGAAAATGGCGATACACGGCATCAGCGGCACCCACCATTCGCTGAACAGGAAGCGGCGCGCGGTGGCAATCATGGTGCCCCATTCAGGTGAAGGCGGTTGCGCGCCCATCCCCAGGAAGCCAAGGCTGGCGGCGGTGATGATGATGGAACTCATATCCAGCGTGACGCGCACAATCAGGCTCGGCACGCACAGCGGCATGATGTGGCGCAGGATGATGCGCAGCGGTGACGCGCCAGTAAGTCGGCTGGCGGCGATAAAATCGCTGTGGCGGAACTGCATGGTTTCGGCACGCGCCAGACGCGCGTACGGCGGCCAGGCGGTTAAGGCAATTGCCAGAATCGCGCTCTCCACGCCGGGTTTCAGCGCGGCCACAAACGCCAGCGCCAGAATCAAACGCGGGAAGGCGAGGAAGATGTCGGTGATACGCATCAGCGTCTTATCCACAATGCCACCGGCATAGCCCGCGATACAGCCAATCAGCAGGCCGAGCGGGGCGGTGAGCAGCACCACGGCGATCACCATGCCAAGCGTGGTGCGTCCGCCATAGATAATGCGCGTCCAGACATCGCGGCCGAGTTCATCAGTGCCGAGCCAGTGTGCGACAGAAGGAGCCGCCAGACGGTTTTCCAGATGCTGTGCGCCTGGATCAAACGGCGTCAGCCACGGGGCAAATAGCGCCAGCAACAGCATGACGGCGATAACTGCTAATCCGGCCATCGCCAGCGGGTTGCTGCGCAGGCTGAGCCACAAGCGATAGCGTCGGCCCCACACCGCCTGACGGCGATTGGCTGGCGTATCGTCCAGCAGCCAGTCACGAGAGAAGAAGATCATTTTACGCGTGGGTCCCAAAGTCGATAGAGAAGGTCAGCCAGCAGATTGAGCAGCACATACACGGTGCCGACCAGCAGCGTGGCGCCGACCACCGGGTTCATGTCGGCGTTCATCAGCGAGGTGGTGAGATACTGGCCGAGGCCGGGCCAGGAGAAGACGTTTTCGGTGACGACCGCGCCCTCCAGCAATCCGGCGTAGGTCAGCGCCAGCACTGTCACCAGTTGCACCGCCACGGTCGGAAAGGCATGCCGCCAGATCACCCGGCGCGATGACAGCCCTTTCGCACGCGCAGTGATCACAAATTCACCGGTCAAGGCATTGAGCATAAAGGTGCGCGTCATACGTGTGATGTAGGCCATGCTGAAGTAGGCAAGGATCAAGACCGGCTGCGCCATGTGTGCCAGCGCATCCCAGAAGGCATCCGTTTCACCGGCGAGCAATGAGTCGATGGTAAGAAAGCCGGTGACCTGCGGCACCATATCCTGCCAGATGATGTCCTGCCGTCCTGGACCCGGCGCAATGCCGAGCACGGCGTAGAACACCAGCAGGCTCAGCAGCGCCAGCACAAACACCGGTAGTGAGTGTCCAGCGAGGCACACCACGCGAATGGTCTGATCGACCCAGGTGCTTTGGCGCACGGCGGCCCAGACACCCAGCGGAATACCGACCAGCGCGGCGATAATAATCGCGGCAGTCGCCAGTTCCATGGTCGCCGGGAAGAAGCGCGCAATATCGGTGGTCACCGGGTTTGAGGTGAGAACCGATTTCCCGAGATCGCCGTGCAGCAGTTGATTGAGGTAGTGGCCGAACTGAATGTAGAGGGGCTGATCCAGCCCCATTTCCAGGCGCACGCGATCCACCACGGACTGCGGTGCGTTATCGCCCACCGCCGCCAGCACCGGATCGGTAGGCATCACCCGGCCGATAAAGAAGGTCAGTACAGAAAGACCAAACAGCGTCAGCACCAGGCTTCCCAGGGTGCTGACGATTTTCTTCAGTAAAGGCATCAGGCTTTTTTCACCTGATCGTATGGCCACTGCTCCAGTACCGTCATGTGCACATCTGAGATGTTTTTGCCACAGGCGACATTCTTGGTCTTCTGCATCATGAAGATGAACGGACTTTTCTCACGGCCCAACTGCTGAATCTGCTGATAGAGGGCAATACGCTTCGCCGGATCCGGCTCGTGCAGTGCCTGCTCAGTCAGTTTGTTGAACTCTTCATCTGACCAGCTGCAGCGCCAGGCCAGCGTGCGGCTACGGGCATTTTCGCTGTTGTCGGTATTCACACAGAAGGCTTCAGTGTTGGAGTTTGGATCGAAATAGTCCGCGCCCCACACGGTCAGCGCCAGCTGATGCTGACGCGCACGCATCTTGGTCAACACTTGTCGGTTTTCGGCGGCAATCAATGACACTTTGATGCCAATCGCACCCAACTGAGTCTGGATCGCCTGAGCGATATCGGGATACGGCTGCATTGAGTAGTGGTCGAGGGTGATCTCAAATCCATTGGGATAACCCGCTTCCGCCAGCAGCGACTTAGCTTTCGCCACGTCTTTATGGAACGGCGTGTCGTCCAGCGCTGCCGGGAAGCCGCTCGGCAGGAAGCTTTGATGGGTAATAAAGCTCATCGACAGAATGTTCTTCTGGATGCTGTCGTAATCCAGCGCCCACTTCAGGGCTTGCCACACCTGCGGCTTTTTCAGGTATTCATTATTGGTGTTGCATGACATCAGCATGATGGCTGACAGCGACTGATTCACCAGCGACACGTTGCTGTCGTTCTTCACCTGCAACAACTGCTCGGTGGTGAGATCGTAGGCCGCATCCACGTCGCCTTTCTTCACCATCAGCGCCTGAGCAGCCGGGTCGGTGATGTGCTTCAGGATCACGCGCTTAATTTTGCTCTTGTCGGCATACAGCGGGCTCAGTTCCAGGATCACCGTTTCACTGGCTTTCCAGGTGCGCAAAGTGAAGGCACCCGAACCGGCGCTGTGCTGTTTCAGCCATGCATTACCGAAATCGTTGTTCTGCTGATTGGCTTCACAGGCCTTCTTCGACACGATGCTGCCAACGGTGGCGGAGAGGCAATACAGCAGGAAGGTTTCCGCTGCGGGTGCACCGAGTTTCATCTCCACGGTATGCGCACCTTTCGCCGTGACCATCTGCGTCACATTGTCTTTAGTGAAGCCAAACTGGTTAATGATAAAGGCCGGGCTTTTATCCAGCTTGACGATACGTTCAATCGAATAGGCGACATCTTCTGCGGTGAGCGCTGTGCCATCGGCGAATTTCGCTGCCGGGTCGAGGTGGAAGGTATAGGTGCTGTTATCGCTGCTCACATCCCAGCTCTTCGCCAACTGGCCAATCACTTTATCGGCTTTCTGCGGGTCCGGCGTGACCAGGCGCTGATACATGTTGCCGCAAATCTGGCCGCCGGTGGCTTCAAAGCTTTCATGGGGATCGAGGCTGGTAATGTTGTCCAGCTGCATCGCCATCACGAACATACTCGGTGGCGTATCAGCGAAGGCGGTGTTGAGACTCAGATAGGAAAAAGCAGGGACGGCGGCGCATCCTGCGAGAAAACGTCTTCTGGTTACCATGACAACTCCAAGTTATTGATTATTAAAATTAAATTTAGTTATTTTGCTGTTTTTTGTCTTGACTTTCCCGCTGTGCGAGAGGATTAATAATGGGATTAAGTCATTTGTTTCATGCGTGAAGCCTTGCCTCTTTTTGGTGCAATTTGCCCCGCCAGCAGGCAGAACTTGCGCTTTCTCCCGAACATGGAATCGATACAACATGTCTGACATCTTCAATATTCCGGTCTTTGACGGTCACAACGATGTGCTCAATAAACTCTGGCAACACCATCAACCCAACGCGGTGCAGGCCTTCCTGCAGGGTACTGGACGCGGTCAGATGGACCTGCCGCGTATCCGTCAAGGAAATATGGTAGGTGGGATATTTGCCACCTGGGTGCCGTCTCACCCTCTGATTGCAAGAAGTGCGCCAGACCTCTCAGATTTTCCTCAGGAAATTATTGGCGCTGCGCGTGATGCCACTTTTTCGATGCTGGCGTTGCTGCTGCGCATCGAACAGGCCTCAGAGGGGCAAGTGAAAATTTGCCGCAGCGTGCGCGATATTCGCGACTGTATGGCCAGGGGCGTGCTGGCGGTGGTGATGCACGTGGAAGGGGCGGAAGCGCTGGATACCAACGGCGAGCTACTGGATATCCTGTATGCCAGCGGTCTTCGTACGCTGGGGCCACTGTGGAGTCGCCCGAATCAATTTGGTGAGGGCGTGCCGTTCCTGTATCCGTCATCGCCGGATGTCGGCAACGGCTTAACGGCGGCGGGCAAGCAACTGGTGCGCGACTGTAATCAACGCCGGATCATGGTTGACCTGTCGCACATGGATGAGAAGGGCTTCTGGCATACCGCAGAGATCAGCGATGCGCCGCTGGTGGCCAGCCACTCCAATGCCCATGTCATCAGTGCGCAGTCGCGCAACCTTACCGATCGCCAGCTGGCGGCCATTAAAGAAACCCACGGCTTTGTCGGCGTGAACTTCGCCGTGCCGTTCCTGCGTGAAGATGGCGATCGTCATGCGCCGACCACCGTGGATGCCATCGTGCAGCATGTGGAATACCTGCTGGAAAAAGTCGGTGAAGATGGCGTCGGCTTTGGCTCGGATCTGGATGGTGCCACCATGCCAGGCGACATGAAAGATGTGGCCGGTTTCCCGCTGGTGGTGAACGCGCTGGCGGCGCGTGGTTATTCGCGCGAACTGTTGGAAAAAATTTGCCACGGCAACTGGCTGCGCGTGCTTGAAGCGACCTGGGGCGAGTAATTATGCGATTGCGACACATTGAGGTTTTTCAGGCGATAGTGCAGACCGGCAGCATCAGTGCGGCGGCGCGATTGCTCAATGTGTCGCAGCCAAATGTCAGTCGCGTCTTAACGCACGCCGAGCAGCAGCTGGGTTTTGCCCTGTTTGAACGGCGTGCGCAGGGGATGGTGGTCACCGCAGAAGGTCGGCGTTTACTGCCCGAAGTGGAAGATCTCTACCAGCGTTTACACTCCATCACCCAACTTACCGAGCAGTTGCGGCGCGGCGAAGGGCAGATGGTGCGTCTCGGTGCTGCACACGCTTTTGGTCAGATGGTGCTGGCACCCGCACTGGTCAACTGGCGGCAACAGGCGGCATCGGTGAGCGTGGAGTTGGTGACCGAGCACTTCAGCACGCTGTGCCAGATGATTATGGATAATCAGCTTGATTTCGCGCTGGTATTTGGTCAGCAGGTGGATGCCGATCTGCTGGCGGAGCCGCTGTTTCAATCGTCGATGGTGGCGTTGTTGCCGCAGCATCACACGCATAACGAACCCGCCACGCTGGAGTGGTTGTGTGCCAACAACCTGTTGATGATGCAGAACCAAGACCCACTTGGGCGCGTGCTGCATCGCGCTTTGCGTGACAAAGGGCTGGACCCGGCGGTGTCGTTGTCGATCAAAACCTATTCGGTGATTGCTGATATGGTGCTGGCAGGCGGCGGTGTGGGCGTGGTGGATCTGTTTACCGCCTGCCGCTATGCCGACCAGCTAAAACTGCTGCCGGTGGCACAACCGCTGCCGTTTGAAGTGATGCTGATCAGCCGCCGCGACCAGCCACAATCGCAATCGACCTTGCAGTTGAAACAGGTGATTCGCAATAAGCTGTGGGAGATCGCGCGGCAGTGTGAAACGCGGTTTTTTACCCTGTAAATGACGGCGAACTGGCTACGAACTGATTGCGCAATAAATTGCGCCGCTACAAAAAACATGCGCTCTGCCGTAGCGGCGCGATTCATCGCGCTACAAAGATATGCACCCTGCCCTAGCGGCGCGATTTATCGCGCTATTGACGACTTACACCCCATCCGTAATCGGTTTACGCACCAGCAGCAGATAAGCCAGCGCACCCACCACGGTGACGCCTGCACAAATCATCAGCGCGAGGCTGAATGACTTGGTGGTATCCAGCACCCAACCGGTGATCACCGGCGCAAACGAGGCAAACACAAAGCTGGCGAAGTTCTGGATGCTGCCCACCGATGCCGTCATACGTGCGGTAACGTTAGCGTGAATCAAGCCCCAGCAAGATGTCCCGGCAAAGTGAATGCAGAACAGCGCCATGCCAATCAGCGTCACTGCACTGGCGGTGTCTGTTGCACGGGTGACGAAAGTGGTGAAGGCTGCAGACAGCAGCATGCCGCTGACAATCGATACCTTACGCACTTTCACTGCATCCATTCCACGACGCACCAGCGCATCTACCACATAGCCGTTCAGCAACATGCCCGCTGCGCCAAACAGGAATGGAATCGCCGCCAGCAACCCGGTGCTTTTCAGATCCAGATGATAGGTCGATTGCAGATAACCCGGCAGCCAGGCAATGTAGAGCCACGCGGTATAGTTGATGCCGCTGAAGCCAATCATCATGCCCCACATGGTGCGCTGCTTGAACAAACCGCGCCACTCGGCAAAGCTCAGCGGCTCTTTGCGTGATGCCACGCTGCCCGCTTGCAGATAGTGAATCTCTTCACCGCTCAATTTGCTGTTGTCGCGGTTGCGGTACATCACATACCAGCCAATGGCGAGGAACATACCCAGCACACCGATGGTCACGAACATGCCGCGCCAGCCCATTACCAGCATCATCGCTGCCAGAATCGGTGGCGCAATCGACAGGCCAATCATCGACGCGGCGTTAAACATCCCCATCGGCATGCCGCGATCTTTGATGTTGAACCAGTCGTTGATCACCTTAACGCCGCACGGGTTCATCGGCGCTTCACCAATCCCCAACCCGATACGCACCAGCACAAACTGCGTGAAGTTATGCACCAGACCGGCAGCGGCCTGGAACAGTGACCAGACAAACATGCCGAGCGCCAGCATGATGCGTGGACCTTTGCGATCCAGCAGTGCACCACATGGCAGCTGCGCTAAGCCGTAGGCCAGCGAAAACGCCGAGAGCAGCACGCCGATCTCCGTGGCCGATAAGCCCAGCTCACCGCGAATGGTCATATTGGCCACCGACAGTGAACTGCGATCGAGATAGTTGATGATGGCCGCAAACAGCAGCAACAACATGGCGGTAACCTGAATCTTCTTAATGCGCGGTGAGCGCACCACATCGCCGCGTGCCGGGACAAAGTCTTGTCCATCGACGGCGGATGTTGGCGCGGCGTCACGGCCACGTGCAGATGTATTTTCCATTGCAACCTCCCAGGTATGGGGTCTTATCGTTATTGAGGGTTGGGGTCCTGCGGCAGCGAAACGGTGCTGCCACAACAGATTGCTTTGGAGACTAGAAGTAAACCGGTCGGGATGTTGCGAGGATGTTTCAGATTCGTGCGGGCGCTTCAGAATTGTGGTTTTTAATCGGTTTTTAATTGTACTGACGAATACAGCGAATCATCGACGATTTAGCTGTACCGAGATGGTTATGTAACGCGCACAGGGCTTCAACATCCCGGCGGCTGATTAGCGCGGTCAGAATCGCCATATGCTCCTCCAATGCCACGATATTACGTTGCTTTAAATCCGTTTCATCCCATTGATAATGCGAATGAAAAATCACCGAGATGATCTCCAGTGACTGATTGAAGAACGGATTGTTCGCCGCTGACAGAATCAGCGTATGCATCTCTTTATCCAGCGCGGCAAAGTGGCGGTAGTTGCTGGCGATGGTGTCACGCATGGCACGGTGACGGTCCAGCAGTTCACGTGCCTGAATCCAGCGTTCATCACTGGAAGGCAGGTTAAGGAAGCGGGTAAGTGCATGTGTTTCCAGCATTTCACGCAGTTCGAACAGGTTTTCGGCGTAGGGCTGATCAAACTTTTTCATGCGCCAGTGACCCCGCTTTACCGGTTCCAGCAGGTCGTAACGCATAAACCGCAGCAGGAACTCGCGCACCACTACCGGACTGGCCTTGACCTGTTGTGCCAACTGCAACTCACTAAAACTGTCGCCGGGCATCAGCTGTCGCTGGTTAATCAGATTAAAAAACGCCTGTTCAAACAAACGCGCTTGTTGATCGATCGGCGGCGTTAACGCGCTAAAACCATCCTCTTCGCTGGGATCGCGCACGATAACGTAAGTTTCTTCAACTTTATCCAGTACGCCGCGCTCATGCAGATGCTGCAGGGTATGGCGCACGGTGGTGCGGCTGATATTGAACATTTCCGCCAGCGCGGCTTGCGGTGGCAGCGGAGAGCGGATGTGGCGTTTAGCGATGCCTTCCAGCATTTGATTGATCACGTTCTGGCGTAAATTCAGGCTTCGGCTCATGCGCTTCTCCGGTTTTTTATTTATTAAAAATCACACAAAGCCCAAAAAAAGGGCGCTGCCTCACACTTCAGCATGTGCAAACGGCGCGGGTGGCTGATTTTCGCCAAAACTGCGACATCAGCACAGGAGAAGCCCATGACAACAATGAAAACCCTGGTGGTTGCCGAGCCGCGCAATATGGTGTGGCAGCAGCGTAAGAAACCGACTCCGGCCGACCAGGAGGTTGTGATTAAACCGATTGCCGCCGGGATTTGCGGCACCGATATTCATGCCTGGGCGGGCAATCAGCCGTTCTTTAGCTATCCACGCGTTCTGGGCCACGAGCTGTGTGGCGAAGTGGTGGAGCTGGGCTGTCGGGTAACGGATTTCAAAGTAGGGCAGCGCGTGGCGCTGATTCCCTATGTTTCCTGCCAGCAGTGCGATGCCTGTCTGAGTGGTAAAACTAACTGCTGCGAGAATATTTCGGTAATTGGCGTACATCAGGATGGTGGCTTCTGCGAGTTCCTCAGCGTACCCGCCAGCAACCTGTTAGCTGTTGATGATGTGGCGCCGGAAGCGGCGGCACTGATCGAGCCTTTTGCGATCAGTGCGCATGCGGTACGTCGTGCGGCGGTGGCAGCGGATGAGCAGGTGCTGGTGGTCGGTGCCGGACCGATTGGTTTAGGTGTAGCCGCGATTGCGGCGGCCGCGGGCGCGCAGGTAGTGGTGGCCGATACCAGCGAACCGCGACGTGCGCATGTCGCAGAAAAGCTGGGGCTCGCGACCCTCAACCCGATGGCAGAAGATTTCGAAATCACGCTACGTGCAGAGTTTGGTGGGCGTCTGGCTGCGAAGGTGATTGATGCCACCGGCAACCCGGCGGCGATGAACGGTGCGGTGAAGCTGATTCGTCATGGCGGCACCATTGTGTTTGTCGGCCTGCACAAAGGTGATTTGGTGATTCCAGACATTGAGTTCCACAAACGTGAAACAACGTTGATGGGCAGTCGCAATGCGACGCACGAAGATTTCGCAAAAGTCGGCGAATTGATGGCGAGTGGGCAGCTACGTGCCGATATCATGCTGAATCGTCATTATGACTTTTCTACTTTGGCGGAGACCTTTGAGTCAGAGGTGATCAACAATCGTGAGTTGATTAAGGGCGTGATTCATTTCGCGAGGTAGTCGGTGCGCATTGCTGCGCGCGAATGCGGGCCTGAGCGCCTCTGCTGCTGCCGGGCCGTACTCGCGTCTCACTGCGCGCGCATGCGGGCCTGAGCACCTCTGCTGCTGCCGGGCCGTCCTCGCGCCGCTGACGCGGTGCCTTCGGCTTCCACGTCGCGCCTGCGGACCGTTCGGGTTAAGGGGTTCAGTTCAGGTAAGGCCGTCCTGGCCAACCCGAACTGCCAGTCGCCTCCCTGCGCCTGGCTCCTGGCCCAACGTAAAAGCCTCAGCGCTGCGGATAGCCCTTGCAGCAGCAGAGGCGCTCTGGCCTCAGCCATCGTGCCGTTATTAACAGCATGCACTGTAGCTGAAGAGCGTGCTGGGGCTGTTCAGGGTAAGAGGCGCGCTCTGGCCTCAACCATTGTGTCCTTTTAACAGACTGCGTGATCACCCGGCGCTTAACTGGCAAGCATTACGCCATTGATAGCGACCACCCATCTCATGCCCGCAGTGCGGCAAAAAAGTGTTCCCGCACTGCTTCGGCATCCACGCCGAGGCACAAGCGCTGTGGGCGTAAGCCAGCAAACGGGTCTTCACGTGAGGCGAGGGCGCTGAGGCGTCTCACTGTCTGACCACGGCTGATGCCCTCCGTTATCACGCGCACTGGTGCTTCGGTCACGGTAAACGCCTGTGGCAAAGCCAGCCAGGAGAGCGTGAGCGTGTCATGCAGCGCCATGCCATCAAACCCTTCCTTTTGCAGACTGTACGCCAGATACGGACGGCATATCGCGCTGAGTACAGGCTGATTTAACTGCCGCACTTCATCACCCGTCATCAGCACCTTGTGCGTCACATCCAGCGGTATTATCACCACCGGCAGCGCCGAGGCCAGCACCTGATCGGCGGCATGCGGATCTTTCCAGATATTGAACTCGGCAAACGGCGAGACGTTGCCGGAATGGCCGTCGGTGCCAAATGCGCCGCCCATGATCACCAATTCTTTCACCAGCGGAATGATATCCGGCGCCTGATTGATGGCGCTGGCGATATTGGTCAGCGGCCCAATCGCCACGATGGTGATGGCATGGGGCTGTGCGCGCACGCTATCAATAATAAACTGCACCGCGCTGGGTGCTGCTTCACTGTGTGAGTTCTCGAATGCATCCCCTAATCCATCCAGGCCGTGCAGCGTGGCGGGCGCAGAAGGGGCTAATGCTAACGGACGGGAGCAACCGCGATAGACTGGTGCCTCAATCTCCATCTTCTCGCAGAACAGCCGGGCATTTTTCACCGCTTGCCCGACCGCCACATTGCCAAACACCGTGGTAATCCCCAGCAACCGCTGCGTCCGCGCCGCATACGCCAGCGCAAAGGCATCATCCACGCCAATATCAGTATCAAAAATCAGGGTACGCATCGGGATCTCCTCTCTTATGTTGTTCTCCACGTTAAAACATAATCGTGTGCAAAGGTAAGCCAATCGTTGACCGATATTGTCACCCCCGCGACGCCAGCGTATTATCATGCCGCTAAGGTGATGGCGTGCCACCTTCCCCAACCGCCGTTCTGGAAACAGACGGCTGATGACGCCTGACAACACTCGTATCCCTGCGCGGGAAACGGCGGTGTGTCAGGTGTTTTTCTGTCCTGCCGCGGCCCTGCGCGTAACTCATTTCAGGAGCTCCAAAAGTATGTTGAAGTCGTTACTGGCTGTGATGCTCGGTGGTGCCGTGGGCTGTTCACTGCGCTGGCTTATTTCTCTGCGGTTCAACGCGCTGTTTCCCAATCTGCCACCGGGCACTTTAATGGTGAATCTGGTCGGTGGTTTTATCATCGGTTCAGCGTTGGCGTTTTTTGTCCGCAATCCGCATATTGACCCTTTCTGGAAACTGCTGATTGTCACTGGCTTATGCGGCGGTTTAACCACCTTCTCTACCTTTTCAGCGGAAATTGTCGGCTTGCTGCAAACCGGTAAATACCTCTGGGCGATGTCGAGCGTGATGGTGCATGTGATTGGTTCACTGCTGATGACCTTCGCCGGCTTTGCAGTGGTGAATCTGCTGGGATAAAAGCCCTCCGCATCACGGGCTTGAAATAACGCCTAAGAGGTAGATACTGGTCGGTGTTCTGTTTGCGTGACAAGCAGAACCTGTCACCGATTTATCCGGACGATTAGGGAGCCCGTTGATGCGAAGTAACCCCAAATTCCTTAACCTGGTGTTGTTAAACGGTGAACCTGAACAGAAACTGCGCGCGGCCCGTGCCGCCGGTTTCGATCAGGTCGAAATCTGGCGGGATGATGTTGAGGCAGCCACAGCGCAGCTGGCTCAACAGTTAAATCTTGGCTTTACCAATTTGCAGGTGCTGCGTGATTTTACCGGTGCGCCAGATCGTGAACGTCTGCAAAAGCGTGAAGAGCTGCGGCAGTTTATCCAGATTGCGCAGTCAATCGGTTGCAACACCATTCAGGCACCGGCCACCACGCGTGAAGATTGCGTGGCGGAGCGCATCGATGAAGATCTGCGTTGGATGGCCTCAGAAGCCGCGCGCTATAACATGCGCATCATGTACGAACCCATGGCGTGGTGCAGCGTTGATAATACGCTGCCGCTGGCGTGGGAACGATTGCAGCGCCTGGACCAACCGAATATTGGACTGGTGGTCGATCTGTTCCACATTTGTGCCTTGGGTGGGGACGCCTCACAGCTGGATGGCATTCCTGCCGATCGTATCTATGAAGTGCAACTGTGCGATATGGCGGAGATGCCGCCGCAAGAGAAGGGCGCGCTAAGTGATTATGCGCGCCATCAGCGGTTGTTGCCCGGCGACGGCATTATCGAAGTGGAACGCTTTGTCGATAAGCTGAAAAGCGCCAGCTATCGTGGCCCGGTCGGCATTGAAGTGTTTAACGATGGATTAAAAGCGCAGCCACCCGAAGTGGCTGCGCAACAAGCCTGGAACGCGTTAAATCGCTACTGGCCTTAATCCTGCAAGCACTGGGCGATAAAGGCGGCCGCTTGCATCGCACCCTGTGAAGAAATGGTATGACCGGTGGCGGCTTCAAAGCGCGCTTCCACCGTCACGCCTGCCGCTTGCAGGCGCTGTGCTGCTGACTCACTCTCGCTATACGGAATCACACCATCCGCTTTGCCGTGAATCAGCAACGCAGGCGTGTGCGAAGCCGGGGTTAATGCACCGTCAAACGACAATCGTCCGGAAAACGCCACCACGCCCGCCAGCGGATGACGGCCCTGTGCCAGTGCATCCAGCGCCATGATCGAGCCCTGAGAAAAGCCTACCAGAATCACTTTATCCCACGCGTCCGCCATGCCGTGTTGCGCCATCAACTGTTGCAGTGTCTCATCGAACGCTGCGCGGGCTTCACGCACCCGCGCCGGACGATTTTCTGGGGTAATGCCCGTCAGGCTAAACCACTGATAGCCCATTGCATGTTCAAACGGATAGGGCGCATTCGGCGAGGCAAAAGCCACATCCGGCAGCAGGCTGGCCCAATGCTGGCCGAGTCCTGCCAGATCGTCGCCATTACTGCCCACACCATGTAAAAAAATCACCAACGCTTTTGCCATCATCCTGCTCCTTAAAGTCCGTAATCCGCCATATCCGGGCCTACTGGCACAATCCCGTTCGGGTTCAGTGCCTTAATCGAATAGTAGCCCTGCTTGATATGGTCGATGTTCACTGTCTGACGCACACCCGAAACCGCCAGCATACTCTTCAGATAGCGATCGAGCAGCGGATAGTCGCGCAGGCAGCGCAGGTTACATTTGAACAGACCATGATAAGCAACGTCAAAACGCACCAGCGTCACGAACAGCCGAATATCGGCTTCGGTCAGGCGCTCGCCCAGCAGGAAAGTACGGCCATCTTTCAGACGCAGTTCCAGTTCGTCTAACTGGCTGAACACATCATTAAACGCTTGCTGATAGCTCACCTGCGTGGTGGCAAAGCCGGTACGATACACGCCGTTGTTGAGACGTGGATAGATCGATGCGTTGATCGCGTCGATCTCAGCGCGCAGATCTTCTGGATACAGATCGAGGCTGTTGTCTGCCAGATCGCCAAACCCGCTGTTCAGCATACGCAGGATGTCAGCAGATTCGTTGTTCACGATGGTCTGCGTCTTTTTATCCCACAGTACCGGCACCGTGGCGCGGCCTGTAAAGTCAGCATCGGCGCGGGTATAGAGTTCGTGGATGTACTCGGCTTTGTTAAGCCAGTCACGATCAGCACCCGGATAGTCACCGAAGTGCCAGCCCTGCGCACCCAGCTGCGGCTCGACCACCGAGACGCTGATCACTTTCTCCAGTCCTTTCAGGCTGCGTGCTACCAGTGTGCGTGATGCCCATGGGCAGATCAGTGCCACATACAGATGATAGCGATCCGGCTCGGCGGCAAATTCGCTCGAGCCGTCTGGGGTGATCCAGTGGCGAAAACTGGACGTCTGACGGACAAATCCGCCCTGTTTATCGGTGGCTTGAACCGGGTGCCACTCTGCGCTCCACTTACCGTTAACCAACATATGCTCGACTCCTCTCTGGTGATGGAGTGAGCATACCGCGCTGCTGGTTGGGTGATAATCCGGGCAAAATGGCTTTCATTGCTTCCAAATTGGAAGGAATCAGCCGGGAGGATGCTGCTGGAAATGATCGGCGATGAAATCAATCAGTAAGCGGGTTTTCTGCGCCAGATGGCGAGCGGGGGGATAGAGGGCAAACAGGCCCATCGGCGGCGTGGCGAAGTTATCCAGCAGCGAGACGATCTCGCCGCGTTGTAGCGCAGGTGCGGCAATAAAACCCGGTAAACGTGCGATACCCAATCCGGCGATGGCTGCTTGTAAACAGGCTTCGGTATTGGAGAAACACAGGCGGCCGCGAATCGGCATGCTTACGCTGTCGCCACAGGGCGTCACAAACGGCCAGTGCCAGGGATCGCGGAAATTGGTGTCGCTGATACACTGATGTGCAGCCAGATCGCGCCAGTGCTGCGGCGTGCCTTGTTGCAGCAGATAGCCCGGCGAAGCCGCTACGCGAATCGGCACATCGCCCAAACGACGTGCAATCAGGCTACTGTCATCTAATTTGCCAATGCGAATCGCCATATCGAAGCCTTCATCGACGATGTTAACTGCACGATCGGAGAAGTTAACGTCCAGTTCAATCAACGGATAGTGACGCGCAAATGCGACCAATACGCTGGCGAGCACCGCCGTACCAAAGGTGCCGGGCGCACTGATTTTTAAGCGCCCCGTCGGCGTGGTGGCATTTTCGCGTACCGTGGCATCCAGCGTGTCGAAAGCATCCAGCAGGGTTTTCACGCGTTCGTAATAGGCGCGACCCACTTCAGTGGCTGAGAGTGCACGCGTGCTGCGCTTGAACAACTGCACGCCGAGTTCCTGCTCCAGCCGGGAAACCAGCTTGGAGGCCTGCCCGCTGCTGGTGCCCAGTCGCTCGGCCGCCCCGGCAAAGCTGCCTACTTCCAGCACCGCGACAAACATGCGGTCACAATCGAGACGATCCATGGCGGTTCCTGAACAGCGAAAAAGGTGAGTATACACATTCGTTATCGAGGCACGGTAAATCGTGCTGCTATCACTGATTGCCAAATGCGACAATATGTCGCACAATCACCTCTGTTGTACGTCTGGCAATGACGTATCAATGGAACCACCCTCACAACAACGTATCGGGTGACGACAATAAGAGGTTTAAATATGGCAACCAGCGTCCGCTTAGACGATGATTTTGTTGAAGATGTGAAAACACATGCAGAAGCCATGAGCCGCAGCGTGCCTAAGCAGATTGAGCATTGGGCGAAGATTGGTCGCATCGCAGAGGATAACCCCGATCTGACGTTCTCCTTCATCAACGAAATCTTACTGGCTAAAGCAGAAATGGATAACGGCAAGGTCAAAAAATATGTGCGCAGAAAAGACCGGACAGGAAGTTGAGATTTATCAGACCCGCCGTTTTGACAAGGCTTTTAACCGCCTGACGGAACAGGATCAGGAGGGTGTTGATCAAGAGATTGGCCGCATTATTGCTATCCCAGAGATCGGTGAACGCAAAAAGGGCGACCTGAGCTATCTCTGGGTGCACAAGTTTTACCTGAGCAAGCAGCAATATCTGTTGGGTTACAGCTGGGTCGATCAGAGACTGGAAATCTATCTTCTGAGCCTCGGTACACACGAAAATTATTATGACGACCAGAAGCAACATCGTAAAAACGACCTGAAACTCATCGGCTAACAGAGTCGCTTCCTTAAGCGGTGGAAGCGTCCTTTCCAATCCAAACCCCTCCGGCGTGATTCATGCCAATAGATGGTCGATGCACATTCAGTGCGCCCCCTCTTTTCCCCTGCGACAAAACCTGTTGAACTAGCTGTTCGCCTTAAGCTGGCCGGGAGCCATGCATGTCTTTGCTTCACCTGTCGTCGCTGGCGGAGATTTCCGCCCTCGAATGGGATGCGCTGTTACCTGACGATCAACCGTTTTTACGCCATGCCTTTCTGCTCACGCTGGAAGAGAGTGGCAGTGTGCGGCCGGAAAACGGCTGGCAGGCGGATCACTTGCTGTGGCGTGAAAAGGGCGTGCTGAGCGCCGCGCTGCCGGGCTATCGCAAACGCAATTCGCAAGGTGAATACGTCTTTGATCACGCGTGGGCTGATGCCTGTCACCGCGCCGGCATTCCATACTATCCAAAGTGGCTGGGGGCGATTCCGTTCAGCCCGGTTACGGGTGCGCGTTTATTGGGCGAGCAAGCCGCCATCAGCCAGCTGCTCGCAGCGTTGCCCGATGAACTGCTGCAAAACGGCCTGAGCGGCGCACATATCAATTTCACCACGCCGTTTGCCAACGATGTGATGGAGCAGCAGCCCGACTGGCTGGCGCGTCTCGGCATCCAGTATCACTGGCACAACAAAGGCTACCGCGATTTTCAGGATTTCCTCGACACGCTGATGTCACGCAAACGCAAACAACTGCGTAAAGAGCGCGAACAGGTGGCGAGCAGCGGCTTTGAGTTCAACTGGTATCGCGGTGACGAACTCAGCGAAGATCAGTGGGATTTCGTCTACACCTGCTACGCCAACACCTATGCGGTGCGCGGGCAGCGTCCTTATCTCACGCGGCAATTCTTCAGCCTGCTGGCCGAACGCATGCCGCGATCGATTCGCGTGGTGATCGCCACGCTACAGGGCCATCCGGCCGCCATGTCGTTCTATCTGGTGGATGGCAACTCGCTGTACGGGCGTTACTGGGGCTGCCTGGCGGAGTTCGATCGCCTGCACTTTGAAACCTGCTTCTATCAGGGCATGGATTTTGCGATTGCCGAGGGATTACAGCGTTTTGATGCGGGAGCGCAAGGCGAGCACAAACTGGTGCGCGGCTTCGAACCGCAGATCACCCACTCATGGCACTACCTGTGTCATCCGGGATTGCGCGAAGCCGTAGAAGAGTATTTAGTGCAGGAGCGGGCAGGGATCCGCGCCTATGCCATTGAAGCGCGCGAAGCCCTGCCATATCGACGCGGCGATTAATCTTCGCCGACAAAGCCACCGGTCTGATGCTGCCACAGGCGCGCGTAAAGCCCGTTGTGCGCCAGCAGTTCGCGGTGGTTGCCCATCTCAACAATCTCACCTTTATCCAGCACCACCAGTCGATCCATTTTGGCGATAGTCGAGAGACGGTGCGCGATGGCAATCACCGTTTTGCCCTGCATCAGCGTTTCCAGGCTTTCCTGAATCGCCGCTTCGACTTCGGAATCGAGGGCGGAAGTGGCCTCATCCATGATCAGAATCGGCGCATCTTTCAGCAGCACGCGGGCGATGGCGATACGTTGACGCTGACCGCCGGACAGTTTCACTCCGCGCTCACCCACATGCGCATCCAGCCCGGTACGGCCCTGTGGATCGGACAGCAGCGGAATGAACTCATCGGCGCGGGCGCGGATAATCGCCGCCTGCAGTTCGTCTTCGGTGGCGTTTGGGCGTCCGTACAGCAAGTTTTCTCGAATCGAACGGTGCAGCAGCGACGTGTCTTGAGTGATCATGCCGATCTGGCCGCGCAGGCTCTCCTGCGTGACTTCGGCGATGTTGTGATCGTCAATCAGGATGCGCCCGCCGTTGATGTCATAAAGCCGCAACAGCAGGTTCACCATTGTCGATTTACCGGCACCGGATGGCCCAATCAGGCCGATTTTTTCACCCGGTTTGATATTCAGGTTGAGGCGATTGATCACCTGGCGGCTGCCGCCGTAATCAAAGCGCACATCTTCAAAGCGGATCTGACCCTGCGTTACCTGCAGGTTTTTCGCCTGCGGCTCATCCTGTACGCTGAGCGGCTGCGCGATGGTGTTCAATCCATCCTGCACCATGCCGATATTTTCAAAGATGCCGTTCACCACCCACATGATCCAGCCGGACATGTTCACTAAGCGGATCACCAGACCGGTGGCCAACGCAATCGCACCGACGCTGATCAGCGACTGGCTCCACAGCCACAATGCCAGGCCAGAAGTGCTGACAATCAGCAGACCATTCAGCGTCGATAGTGTGATATCCATGGTGGTGACCATGCGGCTGGCGTGCTGGGTTTTGTCGGTCTGCTCCTGAATCGCTTCGCGCGCGTAGCGTTTCTCCAGATCGTTATGTGCGAACAGTTTGATGGTGGCGATATTGGTATAGCCATCGACGATGGGGCCCATCAGTTTGGATCGCGCCTCGGAAGAGACCACCGAACGTTGCTTCACGCGCGGCACAAAGAAGCTCAGAGAGACGCTATACGCCACAATCCAGATAATCAGTGGAATCATCAGGCGCCAGTCGGCCTCGGCAAACAGCACCAGCGAAGTCACCGCGTAAATCACCACATGCCAGATGGCATCCACCAGCTGCACCGCGGAATCGCGCAGGGAGTTGCCGGTCTGCATGATGCGCTGGGCGATACGTCCGGCGAAATCGTTCTGGAAGAAGTTCAGGCTCTGGCGCAGCACGTAGTTGTGATGCTGCCAGCGGATCATGCTGGTCATGCTCGGGTTGATACTCTGATGCACCAGCATATCGTGCAGCGCGATAATCACCGGCCGCAGAATCAGCGCGACAAACCCCATCCATAGCAGCACCTGCCAGTTGTCGGTGAACAGCGTGGCGGGCGTCGAGTGATTGACCAGATCGATGATGCGGCTGAGATAGCTGAACAGCGCCACTTCAATCAGCGCCTGCGCTAATCCCACAATCAGCAGGGCGACAAAGCTCGGCCACACCTGACGCAGATAATAGAGGTAAAACGGCCAGACGCTGGAAGGGGGAGAATCGGTTGGTGCATCCTGGAAAATATTGATAAAACGTTCAAAACGACGATACAACATAAAGTCACTCTTCCGTTTGGTGAGAGTTAACAGCTTAGTGCAAGTGAAAGGGATTACCGACATGGATCTGATCATTCGCGGTCGCGAACCGGCCGATGCGGCCGCTTATCAACGCCTTTACAGCCACCCCGACGTGTATCGCTGGACCACGCAGCTGCCGTTTCCCAGCGTGCAAACCTGGCAGAAAAAATTCGAAAACATGGACGCGGCGGGCTATATCGGTTTCGTGGCCGAAATTGATGGGCAGATGGTGGGCGAGCTGACGCTGTTTGTCGAACAGCGCCCGCGTACGCGTCACAGCATCAGTTTTGGTATCAGCGTCGATCCAGCGTTTGGCGGGCGGGGTATCGGTGAGAAACTGATTCGCAACGCCATCGACTATGCCTTTAACTGGCTCGGTGTGGTGCGTATTGAGCTGGAAGCGTTTCATGACAACGCGCGTGCGATACGGTTGTACCAGCGCCTCGGCTTTGAGCAAGAGGGCGTGAAGCGTAAAGCCTGCCTGCGTGAGGGGGAGTATCACGACATCGTGGTCATGGCGAAACTGCGGGAGTAATCGTGGATTGCGCAATACATTGCGCCGTCGCAGGACGGCGCGGTTTATCGCGCGGTATTGGCCTTAATTACTGACTCTTCTCCACGTACTTCTGCATATTCTCTTTGGTCACCAGTTCAAACGGGATCCACACGTGTGAATCCACTTTCTCGCCTTTCATCAGCTTCTGCGCTACATCCACCGAGGCTTTGCCCTGACCAATCGCATCCTGGAACACGGTGACCTGCATTTTGTCCTGCGCCATGGCTTTCAGGCCATCCGGCGTGGCATCAATACCGCCCACCAGAATTTTCTTGTTGCTCTTCGCCAGCGCCATCGCGGCACCGATTGCCATTTCATCGTTGTTAGCGGCAACGATATCAATCGCTTCGCCGTTGCCAATCCAGTTGAGCATCAAATCCATGCCTTCGTTACGTGCATAGTTCGCTGGCTGCTTCTGCACCACTTTCATGCCCGGATATTTCGCCACCACCTGCTCGACATCTTTGGTGCGTTGCAGTGCGCCTGCGTCGGTCAGATTGCCGATCATGATTGCCACATTGCCTTTGTAGTTGGCCATTTTCGCCAGCGCTTCCATTTGCAAGGTACCCGATTCGCGCTCGTCTGAACCGACAAACACCACGCCGGACGGCAGCGATTTGTCGCCTGGTGTGCGGTTAACATATACCAGCGGGATTTTCGCCTGCTGCGCCAATTTGGTCAGCTGCGGTGTACTGGCGGAATCCACCGGATCGACGATGATGGCGTCGACGCCCGCCCCGATAAAGCTCTGCACCTGATCGGTCTGACGGCCAACGTCGCCGCGCGCATCTTCAAATTGCACATCGAGCCCGCGCGCTTTGGCCTCTTTATCAATCGACTGGCGAATAATGGTTAAAAAGTTCTGATCGAAATACGCCATTGATACGCCGATCTTTTCTGCCAACGCCGAGGCAGAGCTGGACAGCAGGCCAAGCAACAGTATCGCCTTGAGGGTTTTCATTGCGGACTCCAGGGTAAGCTTGTTATTAGAATGAATGTTTCAATGAGAGTGAAAATGGCTCAATGAAATCATTTTCAGACTACGAGGCGGTAAGGACCCTGACAATCAACATGTATGGATTTTGCAGCTAAGCGCACATTTTGCTCGCGGGTGCAGGATGCAGGCGGCCTCCTATGACGAGCCGGTGCATGATGCTTTGCGGCTTTTTATGGCGAGCCGATACATGATGCTTTGCAGGCTCATAGTGATGTTGCGAAGGTTTTTCTCAGAGCTGGCGCACATTCCGGTGCAAAAGCATCGGCTTCTTTAAGGTTCTGTGCAGCGCCGCACCCTGCTTTGTGGCAGATGCCAAAACCAGCGCAAAAAAGCCGCGCGGATTCCTCCATCCGCACAATGACCACTCCATATCTGGCTCTCTATAGTTGCTGAACAGTGAAATTTAAGCGGTATTCCTGAACATCATCGCTTCGGAGCAGGACGCTCCTTCATCAAGGGGTTCAGCCATGTTACTAAGCAAAAACCGCAATGAGAACAGTCATGTGCGTATCTGGATCCTCTGTCTGATCCTGTTTCTATCCGTGGTGGCCTATGCCGACCGTTCGATCTTGTCGATCTCCGGATCGGCGATCAAAGAGGAGTTCGGTTTATCAGCGATCCAGCTTGGCCTGATCCTCTCGGCATTCAGTTGGGCCTATGTGATCGGCCAGATCCCCGGCGGGATTTTCCTTGACCGCTTCGGTACGAAAAAAGTCTATGGCGTGACGCTGGCGCTGTGGTCGGTTTCGACCATTTTAATGGGTTTTATTGGCGAGTTTTCCAACGGCATGACCATGGCGCTGACGCTGATGTTTGCGCTGCGTTTTGCCCTCGGACTGATTGAAGCACCGAGTTTTCCGGCCAACGCGCGTGCGGTGATCATGTGGTTCCCCGGTGCCGAACGCGGTCGAGCTTCGTCGCTGTTTGCCTCGGCGCAGTACTTCGCCGTTGCCATCTTCTCGCCGCTGTCCGGCTGGCTGGTATCGCGCTTTGGCTGGGAGTGGCCATTCTTTGTGCTGGGCGGTATTGGCGTGCTGGCGGTGTTTGTGTGGGGTTGGTATATGCGCAGCCCGAAACAGCATCCGCATGTGTCAGCCGCAGAGCTGAAATACATTGAGGAGGGCGGTGCGCTGGTGGATATCGATTCAGCACAAACGCTCAAAGCACGTCCACCCTTGAGCAAAGCGATGTTTAAAACTTTGCTCAGCAATCGCATGCTGTGGTGCGCCTATCTCGGGCAATACTGCATCATTGCGCTCAGCTACTTCTTTATCACCTGGTTCCCGATTTACCTGGTGCAGGCACGCGGCATGAACATCATGGAAGCGGGCTTTGCCACCATCGCCCCGGCGCTGTTTGGCTTCCTGGGCGGCATCAGCGGCGGTTACATCTCTGACAAGTTGCTGGCTAACGGCTGGAGCCTGTCGTGGGCGCGTAAAACGCCGTATATCGTCGGCATGCTGATGGCCGCCTCGCTGATTCTGGCTGCGGTGATCCCGACCAATGCCGGCATTATCGCCATTATGTCGTTTGCCTTCTTCGGGAAAGGCGTGGCGGCGGGCGCGGGTACCTGGACGATTGTCAGTGATACCGCACCGAAAGAAGCAGTAGGTCTGGCGGGCGCGATCTTCAATGGCATCGGCAATATGGCCGGATTTATCACGCCACTGCTGTTCGGCATCATCGTCGGTTTGACCGGCAGCTACAGCATTGGATTGGTGTTCGTTGGCGCGCATTGCATCGTCGCGGCGCTGCTGTTCCTGCTGGTGATGGGCCCGATTGAACGTGTCGGCGACGAGCAGGATTCGTCTGCAACATCCTACGAAAATCAGGGGAAACAAGATGGGATCAAAGCCGTTTAACGTATTGCTAAAAGGGCCGCTGTTGCCGCAGCGGCTGCAGGATAATCTGGATGCGCACTTCACCACTTCACGCTTGTGGCAACAGGAGGATCAGGCGGCGTGGCTGGTAGAGCACGGTGCCAGTATTGATGCGCTGGTGACCAGCGGCAATGCGTTGATGGGAGCAAGTGCTGAGCTACTGGCGCAGTTGCCCAATCTGAAGGTGATTTGCAGTAACGGCGTGGGCTATGACGCGATAGACATTGCTGCCGCCGAAGCGCGTGGCATCGTGGTGACCAACACGCCAGGCGTTTTAAACAGCTGCGTGGCGGATACCGGCATGGCGCTGCTGCTGGATGTGGCGCGCCACATCAGCGCATCGGATCGTTATGTGCGCGCCGGTAACTGGCAAGCGAAAGGGCGCTATCCGTTGACCACCAAAGTAGGCGGTAAAGTGTGCGGGATTGTCGGGCTGGGCGGGATTGGTAAGGAGCTGGCCAAGCGCGCTCAGGCGTTTGATATGGATGTGCATTTTTACAACCCGCGTTCACGCCCGGATGTGCCTTACACGCGCCACGATTCGCTGTTATCACTGGCAAAGCAGGCGGATTTTTTGGTGCTGACCCTACCCGGCGGTGCCGCCACACATCATCTGGTGAATGCTGAAGTGTTACGTGCGCTGGGGCCAAAGGGCTTTTTAATCAACATTGCGCGCGGCAGTGTGGTGGATGAGCAGGCGTTGATTGCGGCGCTCGAAGCCGGTGAGATTGCGGGTGCCGGTCTGGATGTGTTCGAGCATGAACCGGCTGTGCCTGCTGCGTTACTGCAGCGTGATGATGTGGTGATCACCCCGCATCTCGCCAGCAGCACCCATGAAACCATGGCGTCGATGGCAGATTTGGTGTTTGAAAACCTGCTGGCGTTTTCGCAGGGCGAAGCGGTGTTAACGCGGGTGGTGTAGATTCTGTCGCTTGATAAATCGCGCCGTCACCAGTGCCATCAGGCAAACGTAGCGGTGCAAATTTATTGCGCCCATCCAAATCACTTCCCCTCTCAAAGATCGCACAAATCACTCCTGAAGATTATTTGCTCAGCTGCCGATACCTCTCCTTACCATCCACTGATATTAAGGAGAGATATCGTGATAAAGCTGATTACCGTTGACGAATTGCGGCAAGGAATGTTCATCCACAAACTGGAGGTTTGGTGGCTCAAGGACAAACGCATTCGCAACCAAATGCTGATCACCGATAAACGCCAGATCGCGATGATCCGCAACGAAGGGATCCAGCAAATCTGGATCGATCTCGATAAGTCGGTGCAGGCACCTGCGAAGCCTGCGCCGAAGAAAGCCATTCCGCAAACCCCATTTTTCAAAGAGCTGGACCAGGCGCAAACCATCTTCAATCAGGGCAAGCCGCAGGTGCTGGCGATGTTCAACGAAGCGCGTATGGGTCAGGGGCTGGACCTCAATTATACGATGGACCTGGTGGACGAAATAGCCGGATCGATTACCCGTGAACCCACTGCGCTGCTTAGCGTGGCGCGGCTGAAAAATCACGACGATTACACCTATCTGCACTCCATGGCGGTGTGCGGGTTGATGATCTCGCTGGGCAAAAAAATGGGGCTCGATGAACACCAGCAGCGGCGCGTGGGCATGGGCGGTTTGCTGCATGATGTCGGCAAATCGGCAGTGCCGCTGGAGATCCTCAATAAACCCGGCAAGCTCACTGAAGAAGAGTTTACCGTGATGCGTCAGCACCCGATTGTCGGTGCGCAGATGCTCATGGAAGCCGATGCGGGTGAAGACCTGCTGGATATTGCGCTACATCATCATGAGAAATTTGACGGCAGTGGTTATCCGCATGGCCAGAAAGCGGAAGAGATCTCGCTGTTTTCACGCATGGCTGCGGTGTGTGATGTCTACGATGCCGTGACTTCAAATCGCCCCTATCGCAAAGGCTGGACCCCCGCCGAAGCGATGCACAATATGCTGAGTTGGCGCGGTCACTTCGACAACACGCTGCTGCATGCTTTCGTGCGCACCATCGGCATTTATCCGGTGGGATCGTTGGTAAGGCTGGCTTCCGGGCGCGTGGCGCTGGTGGTGCAGGCCGGTGAAAAATCGCTGTTAAAACCCAAAGTGCATGTGTTCTGGTCTTTACACGCGCAACGTGAAGTGAAGCCGGAAGAGCTGGATCTCGGTGATTCATTCTGCACCGACAGCATTACCGGAGCCGAAGACAGTGGCCTGTGGCAGAACATCGACCTCAATCGCATCTGGGCACTGGAAACCGCCTAATTCGACAGCATTTTTATACTTTCTTTACGCCGGATTCCCGCCTTTTTACCCCTTCTTTATGCCGCGCCGCGCATGCTTGCAGCACTACCAAATCCTCTGGAGGTTGCTGTGAGCGTGGGCGTGATTGCCGGCATCGTGCTGGTGTTTATCTTGTTGGGCTACCTGATTTATGCCCTGCTTAATGCGGAGGCATTCTGATGGCTGCGAATGCGTTTTTACTGATTGCGGTCTATCTGCTGGTGCTAATGGTGCTGGCACAACCGCTGGGGCGTTTTCTTGCGGTGTTAGTGGCCGACAAGCCGCTGCTGCCGCGTACCGAGCGGGCGCTGTGGCGGCTGGCCGGTGTGGAGAGTGGCGCGATGCGCTGGCCGCACTATCTGCTGGCGATCCTGCTGTTCAACGCGCTGGGGTTCTTATTATTGCTGGCGATTTTGATGTCGCAGGGGTCGCTGCCGCTCAACCCGCAACACCTGCCTAATCTAAGCTGGGACCTGGCACTCAACACCGCCGTCAGCTTTGTCACCAACACCAACTGGCAGGCTTATGCGGGCGAAAGCACGGTGAGCTATTTTAGCCAGATGGCGGGCCTCACGGTGCAAAACTTCCTGTCGGCGGCGACCGGTATTGCAGTGGCTTTTGCGCTGATCCGTGGTTTTGCCAATCGCTCACTGGATACGCTGGGCAACGCCTGGCGCGACCTGACACGCATCACGGTGTATGTGCTGCTGCCGATCAGCCTGCTGATAGCGCTGTTCTTTGTTTATCAGGGCAGCATCCAGACGTTTGAGCCTTATCACGCACTCACCACGCTGGAAGGGGCGAAGCAAACGCTGCCACTCGGTCCGGTGGCTTCGCAGGAAGCGATCAAAATGCTCGGCACCAACGGCGGCGGCTTCTTTAACGTTAACTCAGCCCATCCGTTTGAAAACCCGACCGCGCTGACCAACTTCGTGCAGATGCTGAGTATCTTTCTGATCCCGGCGGCGCTGTGCTTCACCTTCGGTCAGCATCTGGGCGACCGCCGTCAGGGCCACATGCTGCTGTGGGCGATGACCATCATGTTTGTGCTGGCGGTGGTTACCGTGATGTGGGCAGAGCTGCGCGGTAATCCGCACTTCCTGGCACTCGGTGCAGACAGCGCCATCAACATGGAAGGCAAAGAGACGCGCTTTGGCATCCTCAACTCCAGCCTGTTTGCGGTGATCACCACCGCAGCCTCGTGCGGTGCGGTGAATGCCATGCATGACTCCTTTACTGCACTGGGCGGCATGGTGCCGATGTGGCTGATGCAGCTGGGTGAAGTGGTGTTCGGCGGCGTCGGTGCCGGGTTGTACGGCATGCTGCTGTTCGTGCTGCTCGGGGTATTTATCGCCGGTCTGATGATTGGTCGCACACCTGAATACATGGGTAAAAAAATCGACGTGTGGGAGATGAAAATGACCGCACTGGCGATTCTGGTGACGCCTACCCTGGTGCTGCTCGGCACTGCACTGGCAATGATGACGGATGCAGGGCGCGCCGGTATGGCGAATCCAGGCATCCACGGCTTCAGCGAAGTGCTGTATGCCGTTTCGTCTGCATCTAACAACAACGGCAGTGCTTTTGCCGGTTTGAGCGCCAACACCCCGTTCTGGAACCTGTTGCTGGCCTTCTGCATGTTGGTGGGACGCTTCGGCATCATCATTCCGGTGATGGCGATCGCTGGCTCACTGGCGGCGAAGAAAATCCAGCCGGTGGGCAACGGTACGTTACCGACCCACGGTCCACTGTTTATCGCGCTGCTGATTGGCACCGTATTGCTGGTGGGGGCACTGACCTTTATCCCCGCGCTGGCTCTCGGCCCGGTGGCGGAACATCTGCAATTAATCCAGGGATAACGGAATCATGAGTCGTCAACAACTGGCGCTGTTTGATGCAGCGCTGACGAAAACCGCGGTGCTGGATGCGGTGAAGAAACTCGATCCGCGCGTGCAGTTTCGCAACCCGGTAATGTTCCTGGTGTGGCTCGGCAGCGTTCTGACCTCGCTGCTGGCCATCGGCATGCTGACAGGCCATCTGAGCGGTAACGCCGGGTTCACCGCCTGTGTCGCCATCTGGCTGTGGTTCACGGTACTGTTTGCCAACTTCGCTGAAGCGCTGGCGGAAGGGCGTAGTAAGGCGCAGGCCAACAGCCTGAAAGGCATCAGCAAAACCAGTGATGCGAAAAAGCTGGCTGAGCCACGTCATGGCGCGCAGTGGCAGCCGGTAGCGGCAGACACCTTGCGTAAAGGCGACATGGTGCTGGTGGAAGCGGGTGACATCATCCCGTGTGACGGCGAAGTGCTGGAAGGCGGCGCTTCAGTGGATGAGAGTGCGATTACCGGCGAATCGGCTCCGGTGATCCGTGAATCCGGTGGCGATTTTTCGTCGGTAACGGGCGGTACGCGCATTCTGTCCGACTGGCTGGTGATCCAGTGCAGCGTCAATCCGGGCGAAACCTTCCTTGATCGCATGATTGCTATGGTCGAAGGTGCCAAACGTCGCAAAACGCCGAACGAGATCGCGCTGACTATTCTGCTGGTGTCGCTGACCATCGTGTTCCTGCTGGCGACGGCCACCCTGTGGCCGTTCTCGGCCTACGGCGGCACGCCGGTGAGCGTAACGGTGCTGGTGGCGCTGCTGGTGTGTCTGATTCCGACCACTATCGGCGGCTTGCTGTCGGCGATTGGCGTGGCGGGGATGAGCCGCATGCTCGGTGCTAACGTCATCGCCACCAGCGGTCGTGCGGTGGAAGCAGCGGGCGACGTCGATGTGCTGATGCTGGATAAAACCGGCACCATCACGCTGGGTAACCGCCAGGCGACGCAGTTTATGCCTGCGCCCGGCGTCACCGAGCAGCAGCTGGCGGATGCCGCGCAGCTGGCCTCGCTGGCGGATGAAACCCCGGAAGGGCGCAGCATCGTGGTGCTGGCGAAGCAAAAATTTAACCTGCGCGAACGCGATCTCAGCAGCATGGGCGCGAGTTTTATTCCGTTCTCGGCACAGACGCGCATGAGCGGCGTCAACGTGCAGGATCGTCTGATTCGTAAAGGGGCCGTTGACGCGGTTCGCCGCCATATCGAAGCCAACAACGGCCGTTTCCCGGCAGAAGTGAACGCCAGCGTCGAAGAAGTGGCGCGCGCGGGTGGCACACCACTGGTGGTGGCCGAAGGCGCACAGGTGCTGGGCGTGGTGGCGCTAAAAGATATCGTCAAAGGCGGCATCAAAGAACGTTTTGCCGAGCTGCGCAAAATGGGCATTAAGACGGTGATGATTACCGGCGATAACCCGCTGACGGCGGCGGCCATCGCGGCAGAAGCGGGCGTGGATGATTTCCTCTCGGAAGCCACACCAGAAGCCAAGCTGGCACTGATTCGTCAGTATCAGGCGGAAGGGCGTTTAGTGGCGATGACCGGCGACGGCACCAACGACGCCCCCGCACTGGCACAGGCGGACGTGGCAGTGGCGATGAACTCGGGCACGCAGGCGGCGAAAGAGGCTGGGAACATGGTCGATCTCGACTCCAACCCAACCAAACTGCTGGAAGTGGTGCACATCGGTAAACAGATGCTGATGACACGCGGTTCACTGACCACCTTCAGTATCGCCAATGATGTGGCGAAGTACTTTGCCATTATCCCGGCGGCGTTTGCGGCCACCTATCCGCAGCTCAATATGCTGAACGTGATGCATCTGCACTCACCGAACTCAGCGATTTTGTCGGCGGTCATTTTCAACGCGCTGGTGATTGTGTTCCTGATCCCGCTGGCGTTGAAAGGTGTGAGTTATCGCCCAATGAGTGCTGCCGCGCTGCTGCGTCGCAACCTGTGGATTTACGGTGTCGGCGGATTAGTGGTGCCGTTTATTGGCATTAAAGCCATCGACCTGCTGCTGACGCTGTTTGGCCTGGTTTAAGGAGAAGAGAAATGAGTCAGTTACGTCCGGCTATTGTATTGTTAATACTGCTGACGCTGTTAACCGGCGCGGTCTATCCGCTGCTGACCACCGGCTTAGCGCAGTGGTGGTTTCCGTCACAGGCCAACGGTTCGTTGATTGAGCAGGATGGCGCGGAGCGCGGTTCCGATTTGATTGGTCAGGTATTTACGCAGCCCGGCCATTTCTGGGGCCGTCCATCGGCAACCGGCGATGCGCCCTATAACGCATTGGCTTCCAGCGGCAGCAACCTGGCGGCGAGCAATCCGGCACTGGATAAAGCGGTGGACGAGCGCGTGGCTGCCCTGCGCACCGCCAATCCACAGGCTCCAACTGCGGTACCGGTTGAGCTGGTGACCGCATCGGCGAGTGGGCTCGATCCGGATATTTCACCGGAAGCCGCATTGTGGCAGGCACCGCGTGTGGCGGCAGCGCGCAATATGGCGCTGAAGGATGTGGAAGCGCTGATTGCCCGTAATACTGAGCGTCCGCTGCTGCCGTTTATCGGTGAAGAGACGGTGAACGTGTTGCGGCTGAATATGGCGCTGGATGCGCTGCAGGGATAATTGATTGATAGCGCGATTTATCGCGCTTTTCTCGACGGATAACTGATGAACGATGAAATCACCCGCCCCGATCCCGATGCGCTGTTGCTGAATCACAGCGACAGCCATCGCGGTAAGCTGAAAATCTACTTTGGCGCCTGCGCGGGCGTGGGGAAAACCTTCGCCATGCTGCAGGAGGCGCAGCGTTTACGTGCGCAAGGCCTCGATGTGCTGGCGGGCGTGGTGGAAACCCATGGACGTGAAGAAACCGCTGCGCTGCTCAATGGCCTGGCGGTATTGCCGCGTCGCGCCACCGGACGTTCGCGGCACGCGGAATTCGATTTGGATGCGGCACTGGCGCGTCATCCGGCGGTGATTCTGATGGACGAACTGGCGCACACCAACGTACAGGGTTCGCGTCATCCCAAGCGCTGGCAGGACATCGAAGAGCTACTGGAAGCGGGCATCGACGTGATCACTACCGTCAACGTGCAACATCTGGAAAGCCTCAACGATGTGGTTGGTGGTGTGACCGGCATTCAGGTACGCGAAACCGTACCCGATCCGTTTTTCGATAGCGCCGATGAGGTAGTGCTGGTGGATCTGCCGCCGGACGATCTGCGTCAGCGGCTGAAAGAGGGCAAAGTCTACGTCGGCGATCGCGCCGAGCGCGCGATTGAAAACTTCTTCCGCAAAGGCAACCTGTTTGCCCTGCGCGAACTGGCACTGCGCCGCACCGCAGACCGCGTGGACGACCAGATGCGTGCCTGGCGCGACCAGCAAGGCCGCGACAAAGTCTGGCACACACGTGACGCCATTTTATTGTGCATCGGCGATGACACCGGCAGTGAAAAACTGGTGCGCACCGCCGCGCGTTTAGCCGCGCGTCTCGGCAGCGAGTGGCACGCAGTATACGTAGAAACGCCGCGTCTGAATCGCCTGCCGGAAGCACGTCGTCGTGCCATTTTACGCACGCTGCAACTGGCCCAAGAGCTGGGTGCGGAAACCGCCACCCTGTCCGATCCCGATGAAGCCCGCGCCGTGCTGCGTTACGCGCGCGAGCATAATCTCGGCAAAATCGTCACCGGTCGTCAGCCGCAACGGCGCTGGCGGCGCGACAGTTTTGCCCAGCGTTTGGGCCAGCTTGGCCCAGACCTCGATTTGCTGGTGGTGGCACTGGACGAACCGGTGCGCGACGCGCCGCATCCGATGGGCGGTAAACAGGCCAACAGTGATAAGTGGCGGCTGCATCTGCGCGGCTGCCTTATGGCGATTGCGCTGTGTATTCTGGTGACGATCGTAGGTCGCTGGCTACTGGTGGAGTTCGATCCGGCCAACGGCGTGATGATTTATCTGTTAGCCGTGGTGTTAGTCGCGCTGCGCTTTGGCCGCTGGCCCTCGGTGTTTGCCACGGTGATCAACATCCTGGCTTTTGACCTGTTCTTTGTCGCCCCGACCGGCACCGTGGCGGTATCGGATTTGCAGTATCTGGTGACCTTCGCGGTGATGCTGGCGGTAGGGGTGATCGTCGGGAACCTGACAGCAGGCGTGCGCTATCAGGCTAAAGTCGCGCGCTATCGTGAACAGCGTGCGCGGCATTTGTATGAGATGGCAAAATCGCTCGGCAGCGCGCTCACGCCGCAGGATATCGCCGCCACCAGCCAGCGCGTGATTGATGTCACCTTGCAGGCACGCAGCCAGCTGCTGCTGCCGGATGAGCAGGGCGAGTTACAGGCGGTGGGTGAGAGCAGTATTGGTACGCCGCCCGATCTCGGCATCGCCAAATGGAGCTTTAGCAAAGCACAGCCCGCCGGTGCAGGCACCGATACCTTGCCAGCGGTGCCGTATCAAATTCTGCCGTTGAAAAGCGGGAATCACTGCCGTGGACTGTTGGTGGTAGAGCCGGAAAATCTGCGCCAACTGATGATCCCGGAACAGCAGCGTTTAGTTGAAACTTTTACGGTGCTGATCGCCAACGCGCTGGAGCGCATGGCGCTGTCACAGAGTGAAGCGGCGTCTCGTTTGGCGGCAGAGCGTGAGCAACTGCGTAATGCCCTGCTATCGGCACTTTCACACGACCTGCGAACCCCGCTGACGGTGCTGTTCGGTCAGGCGGAAATGCTGATGCTGGATTTGGCCGGCGATAACTCAAAATATGTCGGCCAGGCGAACCAGATTCGGGAACAGACGTTAAGCACCATTCGGCTGGTGAGCAATATGCTGGATATGGCACGTATTCAGTCTGGTGGACTCAACCTGCGCGAGGAGTGGGTGGCGCTGGATGAAGTGATTGGCGGGGCGCTGAGCAGTATGGGCCCCTCATTGAAAGGACACGATTTTGCACTCGATTTGCCGCCGGAACTGGTGCTGATCAAAGGCGATAGCGCGATGCTGGAGCGGGTGTTCACCAACCTGATCGAGAACAGCCTCAAATATGCCGGCAACGCCGCGCAGCACGGCATTCGCGCCTGGCGTGACAAAGAGCGGCTGGAGATTGCCGTCTGGGACAACGGCCCAGGGATCGCCGAAGAGAATATGACGCGCATTTTCGACAAATTTGCGCGCGGCGATAAGGAGTCGGCGGTGCCGGGTGTCGGGCTCGGTCTGGCGATCAGTAAAACCATTATTGAATCCCATCGCGGGCGTATTTGGGCGGAAAACCGACCGGAAGGGGGCGCAGAGTTTCGCTTGTCACTGCCGCTGCCAGCGGCCCCTGAAATTTCTGAAGAACCGCTGAAATAACTTCACACAAGTTCGGTTATAATCGACCACTTGTCTGTTGATTAATGGGAAATTATGGAACGTTTTATCGAGAACCTGATGTATTCATCGCGCTGGTTACTGGCACCGGTTTACATTGGACTTTCGCTGGGGCTGCTGGCGCTGACCGTTAAATTTTTCCAGGAAATTTTTCACCTGTTGCCCAACATACTCAGCATTGCTGAGAACGATCTGATTCTGCTGCTGCTGTCGCTGGTGGACATGACGCTGGTCGGCGGATTGCTGGTGATGGTGATGCTCTCTGGCTATGAGAACTTTGTTTCTAAGCTGGATATTGATGAGAACAAAGAGAAGCTGAGCTGGTTGGGCAAGATGGATTCCGGCTCGCTGAAGAACAAAGTCGCGGCTTCGATTGTAGCGATTTCATCGATCCACCTGCTGCGCATCTTTATGGACGCGCGCAATGTCGATGACAGCAAGCTGATGTGGTACGTGATTATCCACCTGACCTTTGTGCTGTCGGCCTTCGTGATGGGCTGGCTGGATAATATGTCGAAGGTCGAGAAGAAGTAATTTGGTGTGCCAGGTGCGCCATTATGGCGCCCTGGCCCCTCACCGCACCGGCTGTGTGCCCGCCAGTTTCGGCATCACCTCTCTGATCATCGCAAAAAACTGCCGCATACGAGCGGGATAATAGCTGGCCCACGGATAGGTCAGCCACACCGGCAGCGGCGGCGCTTGCCACTCGGGCACCAGCTGAATCAAATCCCCTTTTGCTAAGTCCTCCTGTACTACCCACGACGACACAATCGCCGCACCCATGCCCGCCAGAGCGGCTTTGCGGATGGCGTATAAGCTGTCGCTGGCGAGGCGAGGCGCAATCGGCAGATTCATCGGCTGCCCATCACTCAAGCGCTGTAGTGCAAGCTCATTGCGGTAAAAGCTGGTCAGCGCCAGCCATGGCAGGTCGGTCAGTTGGCTGACATCCTCGATCGGCGCATGCTGTGCCAGCAGTGAAGGTGCGGCCACCACAAAGCGCGGCACTTCGGCCAGCAGAATCGCCACCAGCGAGGGATCGTTCACTGCACCCACCTGAATCGCACAATCGACATTTTCGCTGATAAAGTCCGGCGTGCGATCATTGAGCATCCACTCCACCGTCAGACGCGGGTAACGCTGCAGGTAATCCACCAGCGGATCGATCAACTGGTCCTGGCCAAACGCATGGGGCGCACGCACGCGCAGTGTGCCAATCGGATCGTCACTGGAACCCGTTAGTTCATCTTCCAGCGCATGCCAGGTCGCCAGCAACTGCCGCGCTTGCGCATAACAACGTTCGCCGTCATCGGTGAGTTTCAATGCATGAGTCGTGCGCAGAATCAGCTTCAGTCCTAACCGCTGTTCCAGTGCCTGCAACCGGCGGCTGATGGTGGGTTGTGTCGTGCCCAACTGCGCAGCGGCGGCTGACAGCGATCCACTTTCGACAATACGAATAAAGGTCTGCATCAGTTCAATACGGTCAATACTGGTTGGATTGTTCATACGCACCGTGCATAACAGTTCTGTGTTTGACGAGTCTACCGCGTATGGCCGCGACGCGCTTTAATAAGCGCACTTTCACGGGGGAATTCACTATGTCAGCCATTTCGCAATCTACTGCATTGCCAGCTGAAAAACTGCCAGCGCCGCTGGTGTTCACGCTTGCTGCAGGTGCCGGGCTTAGCGTGGCATCGATTTACTACAGTCAGCCGATGCTGGATATCATCAGCAAACAATTTAACGTTGGAATTGGTAGCGTCGGCATGGTGCCGATGCTGACGCAAGCGGGATACGCGCTGGGTATTCTGCTGCTGGCACCGCTCGGTGACCGTCACGATCGCCGCACCATTATCCTGATTAAAGGACTGATGCTGGTCGCCGCGCTGCTGTTGTGTGGCTTCTCGGGCGGCATCAACGCGTTACTGATCGCCAGCTTTGTCACCGGCTTAACCGCGACCGTGGCACAGGACATCGTGCCAGCTTCGGCGGCGTTAGCGCCGGAGCGCAGTCGCGGTAAAACTGTTGGCACGGTGATGACCGGCTTGCTGGTCGGTATTCTGCTGTCACGCGTGGTGAGCGGCGTGGTGGCGGAATATCTGGGCTGGCGCACCATGTACATGGTGGCGGCGGTGGCCGTGCTGTTGATTAGCCTCGCGCTGTGGCGTGTGTTGCCGCGCTTCAAACCGGGCACCTCTGTCAGCTATCCACGTCTGCTGCTGTCGCTGGCGCACCTGTGGCAACATCATCAGACGCTACGTCGTGCCGCACTGGCACAGGGCTTGCTGTCGATGGGTTTCAGTGCCTTCTGGTCAACGCTGGCGCTGATGCTGAGTGAGCGCTTCCATTTTGAAAGTGCAGTAGCAGGGGCGTTTGGTCTGGCGGGTGCGGCTGGGGCCCTGGCGGCACCGCTGGCGGGAAGCGTGGCGGATCGCATCGGCCCTGCCCGTGTCACCCAGTATGGTGCCACGCTGGTGATGGTGTCATTTGCGCTGATGTTCCTGCTGCCACTGTTGCCGGTTCCGGCTCAGATTGGCCTGATCATCATCAGCACCATTGGCTTCGATTTGGGCGTGCAGGCCACACTGGTAGCGCATCAGACGCTGGTCTACAGCCTGGCACCAGAAGCGCGTAGCCGACTGAATGCGTTGATGTTTACCGTGGTGTTTATTGGCATGGCGACCGGTGCGGCACTTGGAAGCCTGGCGCTGGCGCACTTTGGCTGGACCGGTGTGGTAGCACTCTCCACACTCGCCGCTGCGCTTGCTTTAATGATCCGTCTGGCGAGCCGCCATCTGAAAAACTGATCGTCAATCCTGTGCCAGGCTTAAGGGAGAATGTTATTTAAAAACGGAGCGTTATGAACTTCCTGGCCTGGACTGCCGCTACCGGTGGTCTGTTACTTCTCATGTCACTGGCTTCCGGTTGGATTCACCGTGGGCCAGTGACCGCATTTGGACTTTACCTGTTCGCGGGTATTCTCTGCGGCCCATGGCTGCTCAATCTGCTGCAACTCGATATTCTCGGGCACGCCGAACTCGCCGCCCATCTCACCGAAATCGCCATGGCAGCCTCGCTGTTTATCACAGGCCTTAAATTACGCGTGCCACTCACAGCCCATGCCTGGCGCCTGGGGGTGCGGCTGGCGTTTCCTGCCATGCTTCTCACCGTAGGCGGCATGACGCTGCTGGTGCACTGGATGACCGGTTTTGACTGGGCGCTGTCGCTGGCATTTGGTGCCATTGTGGCACCGACCGATCCGGTGCTGGCCAGCCTGATTTCCGTTAACGATGCGCGCGATGATGACGCATTACGCGTGGCGCTTTCCAGCGAAGCGGGCATGAACGATGGATCGGCGCTGCCGCTGTTGATGCTGGCGCTGCTCATGATGCAGTCCGATACGCTGAGTATCAGCCATTTGAGTGAATGGGCGTTGAGAGATGGGCTGTGGGCCATCGGCGGCGGGGTAGCCATTGGCTATCTGCTCGGTCGCTTGATTGGCCAACTGGCGACCCAGTTGCGCAGCGCGCATCAGGATATTGCACCTAATGATTTTCTCGCGCTGGCACTCATCGCGCTTAGTTATGCGGCGGCGCAAGCGGTAGATGCATCCGGCTTCCTCGCCACCTTTGCGGCGGGTGTTGGGCTACGTCGCGCTGAGCTGCGTGTGGTAAAGCACTATCCGCAAGACGAGTTGTCAGAAGAGGAGCAATACTTGCCCGCTGAGGCGCGCGTCAATCCCAATCAACGACTGGCGCACGGTGGCAGCGGTATGGTCAAATCAATGGGGTTGGTAGTCGGCGATGCGTTGTCGTTTGGCGATACCATCGAACGCCTGCTGGCTGCCGGCCTGATGGTAGTACTGGGTATCACGCTGGCGCATCACTGGAATCTAACTGGCATTGGCCTCGCGCTGCTGCTGTTTGTGGTCGTGCGTCCGCTGGCGGTATGGATCACCACCTGGCGCTGTGAGATACCGCTCATGCGCCGTTTGCTCATTGGCTGGCTGGGGATTCGCGGCATCGGCAGTATCAATTACATTGCTTACGCCTGGGTGCACGGCATGCGTGGCCCACAAGCAGAGCAA
This sequence comes from Pantoea sp. Seng, assembly GCF_009829935.1. Classification (NCBI taxonomy): domain Bacteria; kingdom Pseudomonadati; phylum Pseudomonadota; class Gammaproteobacteria; order Enterobacterales; family Erwiniaceae; genus Pantoea; species Pantoea sp. Seng. The sequence goes on from NZ_SZZV01000012.1 coordinate 75,587, forward strand.
ATGGTGGATATGGCGTTGACGTTAGTGGTGTGCAGCATCGTACTGCACGGCATCACGGTGACGCCGTTATTAAACTGGCGTGCCGCCCGTCAGGCGGCACGTGCGCAACATAATCAAAAGTGATTTTCTGGAAATTACTGGAGTCTGTTATGAAAGCCATATTAATCGCCCTCGTTGGGCTCTCGCTCTCCGCCAGTGCCATCGCCGCTGACGGTGATAACACCAGCGAAGAGAATGTGTATGCCAGCCAGCTGTGCCATCTGGTAAGCAGCGAAAAAAAGACCAGCGATCTGGATACCTATACCGCGAAGATGAAGTCTCAGCTGGCTGCCAGCCAGTCTTCTTCGGCGATGGATAAGACTGAATTCAATGAAGAAACGGCGCAGGAAGTGATCAGCGCCTGGATGGAACTGGGCGAGGATGAGCGCGCGCAGCTGCGCCATAATCAGCAGCAGTGCGAGCAAACAGTTATGACCCAATTCCAGCAACAGGATTAAATCCCCGTCATACTTCGAACTGTAGCGGCGTTGGCTGCGTCTGCTCGCCCCAGTCACTTACTGCAGTAAGCTCCTGGGGACTCGCATCCTTGCCGCCTTGCTACAGCTCGAATTATTTAGGGAATTAAATCCCCGTCATACTTCAAGCTGTAGCGGCGTTGGCTGCGTTTGTTCGCCCCGGTCACTTACTGAAGTAAGCTCCCGGGGACTCACGCACTTGCCGCCTTGCTACAGCTCGAATTATTTAGGGGATTTCAGCGTCTAACCAATTACGTGATCTCGAGTGTTCTCTTTCATTTAGCGGAAAAATTTGGCGGATTCACTATAAAATAAGCGCCTTTATAGGCGCTTTTTCTATGGATCTTTTGTACAAAATGCGTACATAATCGCCAGCGTTGAAAGTTGACACGTATCACATAACGAGACGCAGCCCACAAGGCTGACATGTTTATTTCAATACTGGCTACTGGGCATGAAACTTACACGGCGTGGTTTTCTTCAAGCATCCGGGGCAACCGTCCTTTCGATGACCGCAGGCAAACTGTTTGCCCGTGATGACATCATCCCATTGTGGCCAGACGATCCGCCAGGCGGTGGCGGACCGTCTGGGCTATTGAAAGTCAGTATGAATGGCTCCTGGACCAACATTGTATCTCCGGCGATTCAGCGTTTCCGTCCGGAAAATCCCAACGGCGAAGCGGTGATCGTGGCGGCTGGCGGCGGCTATCGTTTTATCGGCATGGGGCGTGAAGCCTGGCCGGTGGCGCGCTGGTTAAATGCCAACGGTTACACCGTGTATGTGCTGAGTTACCGCTTGCCGGGAGAAAAGTGGCAGGCGGGCAACCTCGCGCCGCTGCAGGATGCGCAGCGCGCCATTCGTCTGGTGCGTTCTATGGAGAGTAAAGTGCATCTGCTCGGCTTCTCCGCTGGCGGACATCTGCTTGGCATGGCGGCCGCACGTCCTGATTTCGAAACCTATCCGGCGCAGGACCCGCTTGACCAGATCCGTCCAACGGCCGATAGCGTTGGCCTGATCTATCCGGTCATCACCCTTGAAGCGCCATATCAGAACACCAAGACGCACCTGATGATGGTAGGCGATCACGCGACACCCACTCAGGAAGCGAACTGGTCAGTGCAGAATTATGTCACCCGACAATATCCACCGACGTTCCTGGCGCAGGCGGAAGATGATCACACCTCCAATCCCCATAACACTGAAATGATGCGCGATGCCTGCCGTCGGATGCAGGTGCCAGTGGAGTTGATTGAACTCAGCAGCGGTGGGCATGGCTTTGGTCTGGGGAAAGCGGGTACGCCTGCTGCGCTCTGGGATCAGGCGTATGTGCGCTGGCTGGATCTGCACAGTTAATCGGGCAAAAAAACGTATTATCCGAAGAGACGGACCACAAAAGTGTTAGCTATGTGGTCGGTCTGATCTGTTAGCCATATGCCCGGCTGTGTTGTTATGCGCGCCAGGCAAATGGACGCATTACGTCAGATTAAAATGCTCATCCGGCTGGCGCGGTTCCGGCAACGGGAAATCATTGTTCATCGCCTTCAAATTACGTTCGATATTCACGCACAGCGCATCCAGTGGCAGATGGTTGGGCGCAGTGCCGAACGGATCTTCCAGCTCTTCCGCCAGTGACTCCAGCGACAGGAAGGTGTACGAGATAAACACCGACACCAACGGCGTCATCAGATGCAAATCCGCCACCAGCGCAAACGGTAGCAGGGTACAGAACAGGTACACGGTGCGATGCAGAATCAGGCTGTAGGCAAACGGAATCGGCGTGCTGGCAAGGCGATCGCAGCCGCCCAGATAAGCCGACAGATGATTGAGATTGTCATCGATACTCTGCCAGACATTATCCGACACCAAACCCTCATCGCGCCGCTGCGCCAGCCATTCGCCCATGCATAACAAGGTCTGTGAGGTCGGCATCGGATGGCTCAATACGGCACTGTGCCACTTCTCCGGCAGCAAGCGCGCCAGATCGGCCTGCGCATCGGTTTTACGCAGCCGATGTTTCATTGCCCAGCTAAATGCCAGCTGCAGCCCTACAAACTCCTGCACTTGCGCTGCACTGATGCCGCGAATGCATTTTATCTGGCGCAGCAGTGAGCGTTGCGTGATGTGCATATTGCCCCACAGCGTGCGCGCTTCAATAAAACGCGCATAGCTGGCGTTATTGCGGAAGCCAAGAAAGATGGCAATCGACACGCCAATCAAGCTGAACGGTGCAGTCGTGAGGTGAATGCCGAAAGTGGAGTACCACGGATAGCCGATAATGGCGATCACCGACATCAGCAGGTTGAGCGACAGGCGAAACACAATGCTAACCAGCACCGAGCCGTGCCAGTCAAACAACCTGATGAACCAGTGTTGACGAGGACGTACGATCATTTTGCGATGGTGTTTTTTATGATTTTGTTGGCACAGGTTACGCCTGCTGATACACCGGAAGCAATGTGAAAAACAGCGCATTTGAGGCTGAAATTGCTGTGTTGAGTGTTAATTTATCTTTTTAAATCAGTCTTCTAAAAACAGTTTGAACAAGTTGTAAAATTCTTTGCGTTATCTCTTCATCGCCCCTTTCTCTAAAGTTCATTCCAGCAGCACAACACACAAATTTAAAAACACTTTAGAGGAATACATCATGTCTAAACTCGACCTGCTCGACCCACAGAACTCAACTCTGATCTTTATCGACCACCAGCCGCAGATGGCTTTCGGCGTCGCCAATATTGATCGCCAGCAGCTCAAAAATAACACCGTCGCTTTGGCAAAAGCGGGCAAAGTTTTCGACGTGCCGGTGATTTATACCTCTGTAGAAACCGAAAGTTTTAGCGGCTATATTTGGCCAGAACTGCTGGCGGTGCACCCGGAATCGAAGCCGATTGAACGCACCTCGATGAACTCATGGGAAGATGCCAAATTCGTTGAAGCGGTGAAGAAAACCGGCCGTAAGAAATTGATTATTTCAGCGCTTTGGACGGAAGTGTGTCTGACTTTCCCGGCCCTGATGGCGCTGAAAGAGGGCTTTGAAGTGTATGTGGTGACCGATACTTCAGGCGGCACCAGCGTCGATGCTCACGAGCGTTCGATTCAGCGCATGGTGCAGGCCGGTGCGGTGCCGGTGACCTGGCAGCAAGTGCTGTTGGAATACCAGCGCGACTGGTCACGCAAAGAAACCTACGATGCGGTGATGGATCTGGTGCGTGAGCACAGCGGCGCATACGGCATGGGCGTGGATTACGCTTACACCATGGTGCACAAAGCGCCACAGCGTCAGGCTTGAATTACGACTGGCGCGGCAGGCTGTTTTTCAGAGCATCGATAAACAGCCGCAGCGCCATCGACTGATGCTGGTTGGGCGGGAACCACAAGGCCAGACCTGCCGACTGCACCCGCCAGTCGGCGAGCAGTTCCACTAACTGGCCGGATTGCAGCGCCGCTTCGGCGTAAAGCGACGGTACATAAGCAATGCCCAATCCGCTGATGGCCGCGCGGGTCATCAGCGCGTTATTATCTAAGGTGATCGTGCCCGGTACATCCAGTTCATAGCGTTTCCCCGCATTCTCATACTCCCAGCGATAGCGTTTCCCGCTCGGCAGACGATGGCGAATGCACTGCTGCTGCAACAAATCCTGCGGCTGCTTGATGGGGGCGTGTGCGGCGAGATAGGCCGGTGAAGCCACGGTGATAAAATTCAGCGGGCCGCCCAGCGCAATCGCCACCATATCCTGCGGCACATCTTCAATCAGCCGAATGCCGGCATCAAACCCGGCGGCTGTGATATCCACCAGTTCACCCTGCGCGGCAAAATCGAGCTGAATGTTCGGGTAATCAGCGCAAAATCCCGGCACCACTTTTTCCAGCAGGATGCTAATAGCCGCATCGCTGGCACTGATGCGTAAGGTGCCTGCGTGCTGCTGGCGGCGGGCGCTGACATCGTGTAGCACTTCATCCATTTCATTCAGTAGTGGAGCGAGGCGATCGATTAACTGTTGCCCGGCATCAGTGAGCGATACGCTGCGGGTCGTGCGCTGAAAAAGCTGTACCCCCAGATTCTGTTCCAGCGCTTTCACCAGATGGCTGAGTGAAGAGCGCTTCAGGCCGAGCATCTCAGCGGCACGGCGGAAGCTGCGCTGCTCGCCCAACGTTTTGATGGCCTGAAGTTCATGCCAGGAAGGTCTTCTCATTGGTGGTATTTCCTCACCAGGTCATGCGCGATTAGGGAGATTATGACCACCAGTAAAGCGATCTATCATCGGGTTTTCAACCGGAGGACGACAAAATGAAAACCTGGTTAATTACCGGTGCCAGCAGTGGGCTGGGCCGTTTGATGAGTGAAGATTTACTGGCACGTGGCGATCGCGTGCTGGCCTGCGTACGTCGCACTGAGGCAATGGCGGATCTGCAAGCGCGATACGGTGGGCAGTTACAGGTCATGATGCTGGATTTGGCGAACACCGCCAGCATTGCGCCAGCCATCGCGCAGGCATTTGCCAACGTTGAGCGCGTCGATGTGGTGGTCAGCAATGCCGCCTATGGTCTGTTTGGCGCGGCGGAAGAGCTGAGCGATACGCAGATTGATCGTCAGATCGCCACCAACCTCACCGGCTCAATCCAGCTAATTCGCGCCGTGATTCCGCTGCTGCGCCAGCAGGGCGGCGGGCGCATCGCGCAGGTTTCCTCGGAAGGCGGGCAGGTGGCTTATCCCAACTTCAGCCTGTATCACGCCAGTAAGTGGGGCATCGAAGGATTTGTTGAAGCGGTACGCCAGGAAGTTGCCAGCTTTGGCATCGATTTCCTGCTGGTGGAGCCGGGTCCAACCGCCACTCACTTTGGTGCCGGGCTGGATATTGCTGAGGCGCAGGAGGTTTATCGGGACACCGCCTCCGGTGAAGTGCGCCGCGCGATTATGTCTGGCGAGTTCGCGATCAAAGGCGATGCCGCGAAATCTGTCACCGCGATGATCGCCACGCTGGATCAACCCGCCATGCCGCTGCGTCTGGCACTGGGCAGCACGGCGTATGACAATATCGAAGCCGCGCTGGAACGACGCCTGGCAGAGCTGCGTTTGCAGAAAGAGATAGCCTATCGTGCGGATGTGTAAAAGCTTTTCGCATAACCGCACGGAGTAACAGGCAGGGAAGCGGCATCGCTGCCAAACTTAGCGCACAAAAGAAGGCATGCACGTTTCGCAGCGGCATGCTTTGTATTGAGCGTTTTGCTAAGGAGAAAGTGGTTATGAAAGCGATGATCCTGAAACAACCCGGCGGTTTAGAGCACTTGCAGCTGGCGGATCTGCCCGATCCCGGTAAACCGGGCGCCGGAGAGATCCGCGTGGCGATCCATGCCACCTCACTTAACTTCCACGATTTGCTGGTGGCTAACGGATCGATCCCCACCGAGCAAGATCGCATTATGATGGCGGACGGTGCGGGCGTGGTCGAAGAGGTCGGTGCAGGCGTCACCGACTTTAATCCCGGCGACCATGTGGTGTCCTGTTTCTTCCCACAGTGGCAGGATGGGCTACCGTTTGCTCAGGTCGGCAATTTCACCCAGACACCCGGCGATGGAACAGACGGCTTTGCCGCCGAAGTGGTGGTGCGTCCTGCGCATCACTTTACCCTCGCACCGCGCGGCTGGCGGCATGCCGAAGCCGCGACGATTACCACATCTGGCCTGACGGCATGGCGCGCACTGGTAGGCGATGCGCAGATTAAATCGGGCGATACCATCGTCACGTTGGGCACCGGCGGCGTGTCGATTACTGCGCTGCAAATTGCCAAAGCGATGGGCGCACGAGTGATTGTCACATCTTCATCGGATGAGAAGCTGGCCAGAGCCAAAGAGCTGGGGGCCGATGCGGGCATCAACTATCGCACCACGCCGGAGTGGGGCAAAGCGGTTCAGCAGCTGACTGAGGGCAAAGGCGCGGATGTGGTGATTGAACTGGGCGGGCCGGGCACCATGGCACAGTCGATTGAAGCGGTGCGCGTGGGCGGTCATATCGCGTTAATTGGTGTGCTGACCGGGTTCGAAGGCTTGATACCCACCTCGCTATTGATGGCAAAGCAGGCGCGTATTCAGGGGTTGATTGTCGGCCATCGTCGTCAGCAGCAGGATTTCGTGCGCGCGTTAGAGCAAACGGGTATTCGCCCGGTGATCAGTGACAGTTACGGTGCGCTGAACGATCTGCCTGCGGCCTTCCAGCATCAGCAGTCGGCGGGACACTTCGGCAAAATCACCGTGGAGTGGTAACGCGAATTAGCCTGTTTTCCAAACCAGGAAACAGGCTAGTGACATCAGTAGTAATCACCGTGGCGGTAATCCCATGACGGGAAGATATCCGACAGCAACGCCATGATTTCAATAGTGGTAGTGAAGAATGTTAATAAGCACTTAACATATTCATAAAATTAACTTTTTTAATGAAATTTTAATCTCATGATGCTACAGCTTGCTCATAAAATTCCCGCTCGAAATCACTCATACTGTTTATCGATATATTTTCCTTAAGGATTTTTATACATAGCTCCCTGGGATTATCCTCATCTGATTGAAGATTATGCGCAGTTCCCCACCAAGTTGAATGTTTTCCCTCTTTGCGTTGTAACTCTTCATGCTTATTTACAACTTGATAAGCTAAGATTCCACAATCAAGTTTTTCCTGTTGAGCAACTTGGATAACAGCATTTTTTAGCCACGAAATTTTACCTTTAGCGTAGGAGAAACACATATTTATGTATTCTTCAGACCTTGATCCCAGTAGCACTTTAGAGGCAAAATCATTAGCTTCGATCTCTTCTTGGGCTGTTCTTCTTTCATCACTTGTTTCGCTAAGTTCAATTAAGGAAAACTCAGAAAGTTCAGGATGTTGACTCGTATGGTACAGCTCATGCAATAAATCAAATGCCCACTTAGAGCAATGAGATGATTTTTGTTTGAGGACAACAACATTTTTAAAGTTAATTCTCCATGTTGCCCCATGAAAAGCTCCTGAGTCATTCAACCCTACAACAACGACGCCATGTTCATTTGCAAATTTTAAAATATTTTCAAATTTTAAAGATCCATACTTCTGAAGTATTTCATTCCTCACTTTTTCTGGCGAAGAAGATATTGGTTTAGGAGAGTTCAGATGATATTGCGCAAGAATTTTTGCTAATGAATAAGCATACTGCGTATAAGCACTAGCATATTCGAGCCTTGCACCAGCAGGCATTTTAAATCGTGCGACTAATGATCCATCCCGACCAATTGATAATGGATTGTCGCTCAATAGTTGATGTTTGGACCAACCAAATATTTCACTCACTCTCTCACTGACCTTATCAACCCATAAACTTATATCTAGCTTGTTAATGTCTCGAGGTGAAATTCTTTTTTCAATGAATGCAGGATCAAGTCCCGCATCATTAAGTTTTTCTAGTAAAAGATTTTTTTCTCTCGATGCTTCAGGAAGAAACACTCCCTCGGTAATTTTAAGGTCCAATGCATCTACAACCGATAATATTGTTGAAAAACTTGCAGAAGCATACTCTGTGTTTTCATATCGCTGGACTTGTTGCTCTTTCATTCCAAGTTTTTGAGCCAGATCTAATTGTGTTAAACCCAAATATACCCTGGACCTAATTAATGCCTTAGGTAATTCCGAAATGTTCTTCACATCAAAAACCGCATAGCTTCCGGACTTAACTTGCTCATAATCTTCAATTTCACTGATAAGCTCATCATGCTGCAATTTGAGAGCATTAATCTGAGCTTGAAATAATAAAGGATGAATGCCTTCATTTTTCATGTTTTGGATAGCAGCCTCAAACTCTTTAGCTTTACGTTTAGTGATCGTAAGTTGTTTGTCATTCTTAATCATCGCTCACCTCAGATGTTGATCGCTACTATACCTTTAGGGTTACCATCTCTGTCTTCTTGAAAAAAATCTCTGAAAATTTTTCCCGAAGCCCCTTCTGGAAATTCAGCGGGAAACACATCACCTCTATAACGTTTTTCAATTAAATCTCTATCTTTTTTTCCGTTATTTAATAGTAGGCAAGGATCCAATTTGGAGGGATCTACCCCTACTATGCTCCACGCCATGTCGTAATCACCGGGAAGCTCTTTGTTGGTGACAAAACTGCCATCAATGTAAATCAATTTACACCCAGCAAATCTTAAGTTCTGGATGAGCAACTCTAAACCATCCAAAAGAAAGGCTCTTTTGGGATTGTAACCAAATTGTTGCTTCAATTCGTCCCAAGTCAAAAAATGTATGCCTTGGGGGAGATAACCAGTGACATCAAAACTTGGCATGTTCCCAACTTTTTTGTTGTGTTAGTGGTGGTTTTTTACTCTTTTTGGCTTTTTTTGTCAACGAATCTTTAGCCTTTTTAGAGCTAAAATGCGTATTTGAGAACTAAATATGAATGTAATTCGAAATCCGAGGCCGCGGACTTAGCCTGAAATGATTTAGTGGAGGGGGGATTAAGAATGCTCACCACTTGCATAATCATTAGCAATGAACATTCCATGTGATTCAATAATCAGTAGTAATCGCCGTGACGGTAATCCCAGGACGGGAAGATGTCCGACAGCAACGCCATGATTTTATCGACATCAAGGCCTTTGCGAATCAATACCGGGCACGGGGTGATTTTACGCTCGCCGTTTTGCTGTGGAATCAGACGACCTTCGCTATCGACCATCGACACCATTACGCCTTGTTCGTAGCGCACTTTATTTTCGTCGTTAGGCTGAATGGAATTCACGTAGTCATTGGCTTCAATAATTAAATCGGCACGCGATTCAATACGTTCGCCAATACCCTCAACCAGACCACGGTTTCCCTGACCCGATGGGTTGGCTGAACTGGCGAAAGAGAATTTCCCGTGATCTTCCCACAGCGCTTTCGCAATATTTTCGCCTGGGCGACCAAATTTAATCACGAAACAACTGGTCTGGCGGCCATCCATCATCAGCTCTTTTGAACCGTCAGCCGGAATACGCGCCAACGCATCTTCGCGCCACGGTAAAATACAGCCCAGCAAAATATCCTGATCCCAATGCTGCTGATAAAGCTGGTCAATTTCCGGCGTCAGTTGAGCCAGTGAACGCAGTTGTTCCAGCGAGCCACATAGTACCACGCCTGGCTTGTTGCGCTTGCGCTGCTTGGCTTCAAACTTACGCTCTAACCCGACTTTATCGGAGGTCATGATGATGTAACCGACTTTCGTTGGGCTCACAATCATGCCGCCGTCCTGGGACAAAATCTCGATGGCTTCAGGTTGTAATCCGCCATTCCACGTTATTTGCTTACCGCTCATGGATCTACCCTATCTGCGTATCAATAGATGACGTACAGGAATATTACCTGCAATGTAATTAAGGAATTAATTAACCGGATAATTCATCGGGATTAATGGGTTTGTGCAAAACCATGCTGGTGATAATAGTACGATAATTAAAGGTGATGCAACTGATGAAAATAACGATGAAAGGAATAGGGTTAATTCAAAATAACACGCGGGAATTGTAGTGTTATTTAAACAAGGCGCTGAATAAGTCTTTCAGCGCCAGGGTTAATTAAAATATCAGAGCGTGTGCCACACCGCGCAGCGCAATGCCGAGGATGATGCCCGGCACGGCGAAACGGAACAGACGCGGGAAACGACTCGACAGGCCAAGGAAGATACCAATCCCCGGCAAATCAAAGGTCTGAATAAACCAACCCGCCGAGGTGTTGATGTTGTGCGCACTGTATAAACCTTTTTCGACCAGCCCGGCTACCACGCCGTAGTAGGCGGTGCCCCCTGCCAGGCATTTGGTCAGTGCAGGCAGAATATACACTTCAGAGATGTTGAATCTGTCCAGCAGCGGAGAAACCAGCCGGGTAAGCATCTCAATCCCGCCGGACTCTTTCAAAATCCCCACCACCGACAGTGAGAGAATCAGCATCGGTAGCGATCCCAGCGCCAGACGAATCGCGTCCGCACCCGCGCTGTTGATGATGGCGATCAGTCCCATTTTGCTTTCATTATTCGCAACGGCTTCATCTTCATTGAGCAGCGCTGCATCCGAGAGCTTGCGCCCAAAGAAATGATAAGTGGTGGCTGCCGCCAGCACCCCGCCGCAGATGGAGATGAGTATCGCGGCACTCCAGTTGAGCCCGGCAGGAATCAGCGGATAAAAAGCGTTGGCTTGCCCCATGGCAAACAGCATCGCCAGCGTGGCCGCCATATGGCGATCGGAAGTGCCACGTTTTTCCATAATCGCTAATGCCGCCAACGGCGCGGCGAAACTGACAAAGTTCAGCTGGATCAGGGCAAATAATGCCAGTCCGGTAATACCTAAAGGTTTTAATAACGGTGTGGAATGACGTACCACAAAATCCAGCACACCTTTCACTTCCAGATATTTCATGATGAATAACATCACCACCATGATAGGAATAAGCGTGTACAACGCGACATCCACCGAGGATTTGCCCGCAGACATGATAATGCTGATGATATTCATGCGGTTGCCTGAACCTCGAACCACGGCTTAATACCGATAAGCATACAGCTCCCCTTGCCTTAAAAAACGCATAAAAATGCCAGCGCGAAGGGCGCTAGCTAAGGGATAAATAGTATCCCGGTGGTGTAAACTTGAGTAGTGAAGAAATTAAATTTTATCTTGCAGGAAATGGCAGGGCAAAATAACCGTGCGCCGACGTTTGTGCGGCGCACGGAAATATTATTCGACGTTTATTCGCTTATCTGACGAATATTACGCGCGGTGCTCTGCAATAATTTAAATGCATCATAACGGTGCTGATGCAGTGGCGAAACCGACGGCTCAGGATGCCAGCGCTTTTCATCGGTGGTCATGTTGGCCATCGCCGAGGTGACGTCGGAATATACGCCACTGGCGGCAGCGGCAAGAATCGCTGAACCCAGTAATACCGGCTCAGGGCAGTGGGTGGATTGCACAGGAAGCTGGCAGCTGTCCGCCAGCAACTGGCGTACCAGCGAGTGTTGCCCGGCACCGCCGCTGATGACAATCGACCGCGTGACGATACCCTTGCTGGTTTGCGCCTCAATGATTTGGCGCAGGCCGTAGCCGAGGCTGCACAAGCCGGCGATATACAGTGCGATCAGGCTGGCTTCGTCATTGTCCATACCCAGACCGCAAATCACCGCTCGCGCGTAAGGGTCGCCAAAAGGTGCACGATTACCCGCAAATTCCGGCACGATATGCAGACCTTCGACTAAATCCACCGTTGCTGATTCACTGCGAGATTGCTGCAAAGCCTGTTCCGCAAGGTAAACCGGCAGTGAAAGGCCAGCGGCATCGGCAGCCTGCTGTGCCCTTGCAGCCGCTGGATGCATCTCCAGCAGGCGGTCGATGGCGGCGCCTGCCGCGCTTTGTCCGCCTTCACTCAACCATAAACCCGGCACCATCGCCGAGTAATACGGACCCCACACACCTGGCACAAACGCGGCTTCACGCGTCGGCGTCATGGTGCAGGACGAGGTGCCAAACACATAGGCGAGTTTATCCTCCGGGCTGCCATCTGCGCCCAGCGTACCGACGCCGCCTGCATGGGCATCGATTAACCCGGCGGCCACGGGCGTGCCAGCAGATAAGCCAAAGTCGGCGGCGGCCTGCGCGGTTAAACCTGTGCCGCACGGTGTGCCTGGCTCGACGATCTGCTGTCCGATACGCGCAAACTTCTCCTCGGCAAACTCCGGCAGGCCAATGGCACTGAAGTAGTCGGCATCCCAGCGCTGCTCATGCGCAAGATAGTTCCATTTACAGGTGACGGTGCAGGATGAGCGCGCCGTATCGCCTGTCGCGCGCCAGCTGAGGTAATCGGTGAGATCGAAAAAGTGTGCGGCGTTCTGGAATGTCTGCGGGTTGTGGGTTTTCAGCCACAGCAGCTTTGGCATCTCCATCTCCGGTGAGATGCGTCCGCCCACGTAGTCGAGCACCGGATGTTTCGTCGCGTTAATGGCATCGGCCTGCTGCGTGGCGCGGTGATCCATCCACACAATAATATTGCGTTCTGCCTCTCCGTTTGGGCTGACGGGCAACGGTTGCCGCTGTTCATCGATCACCACCAGCGAGCAGGTGGCATCAAAACCAATGCCAGCCACCGCAGCGGGATCGATAGCGGCAGTGGCCACCGCCTCGCGCACGCAGTGACTGACCGCCTGCCAAATCTCATTGGCGGATTGCTCAACCACATGACCGTGGGCACGGAAGGTGGTGATGGACTGTTTTGCATGGCCTAACAGATTTCCCGCGCGGTCAAACACGCCCGCGCGAGCGCTGGCCGAACCAACATCGACACCAATCAGATATTTTTCGTTACTCATGCTGCTGCACCTCGGCTGGTTACAGGTCAACGCTGTTGGGGAGGATAACAATATCGCGCACTGTGACACCCGGCGAACGTGTCACCATAAACAGCACCGATTCCGCCACTTCAATGGGCTGCATCAGGCTGCCATTGGCCAGCGCGTCCTCCAGTTTCTCCTGCGGCCAGTCATCGAGCAGGGCAGTGACCACCGGACCCGGCAGTACCGCACCGACGCGCACACCAGACTGCGCCACCTGACGACGGGTTGAATGCACAAAAGCCTGCACTGCAAATTTGGATGCGGTGTAGATCGGTTCCCAGACCACGGGCACCACGTCCGCAATCGAACTGGTGAAAATGATGTCACCCGATTTCTGCGCGATCAGATGCGGCAGCACCGAACGCACGCAGCGAAAGGCCGCGCTGGTGTTGAGTTTCAGTACGCGATCCCAGATATCGGGATCGCCTTCCGCCACTGGCCCGCCAATGTAGGCACCGGCGTTGGCGTGGAAAATATCGAGGCGGCCCGCCAGCTTGATAATGTCGTCGAGAATCCCGTCAACCTGTTTGCCGTCCATCAGGTCAATTTGCAATGGCAATGCCTGAGGACCCAGTTCCGCCACCAGCTGCTGCAACTTGTCGCCATCGCGATCGATCAGGACGACTTTAGCCCCGGCCTGCAGCAGCACTTTGCTGCATTCCAGACCGATACCGGAGGCAGCGCCAGTAATGGCGGCAACTTTTCCGTTGAGTGGGTTATGCATGGAGAAGAGGTTCGTGTTCATCTTATAATCCTTTATCAATGGCGTTTTAGGTGGTGCTCAATCGATGAAGCACAACTATCACCCCGACTTTTAACCAGCAACAAAAAGAGCAATAAAGGGATGGGTTCTGTGACGGGGATCGGCAAAAACAAGAAAACCACCATTTATGACCTCGCGGAACTCACGGGAGTTTCGGCAAGCGCGGTGAGCGCGATTTTAAGCGGCAACTGGAAGAAGCGGCGCATCAGTGCCAGCACTGCTGAGAAGGTGAGCCGGATTGCGCAAGAGCAGGGTTATGCGCTGAATCGACAGGCCAGCATGCTGCGAACCACGCGCTCGAAAACCATCGGTATGATCGTGCCTAAATACGACAACCGTTATTTTGGCTCAATCGTGGAAAGTTTTGAGCAGATGGCGCGCGATCGCGGCCTGTTCCCGGTCATTACCTGTACGCAGCGCGATCCTGATTTGGAACTCGAAGCGGCGCGCACCATGCTCTCCTGGCAGGTGGATTACATGGTGGTGACCGGGGCCACCGATCCAGATCGCATCACTGCACTTTGTCAGGCCGCGGGCGTTCCCTCGCTGAATCTTGATCTGCCCGGTTCGCTGGCGCCTTCAGTGATTTCGGATAACTTTAATGGCGCATTGAGCCTGACGCTTAGCCTGCTGGAGAAGTGCCCGCAGCCGCTGATTTTTATCGGGGGGCGTGCCAGCGATCATAACAGTAAAGAGCGCCTGCGCGGCTTTTTGGCGGCACATCAGGAACGAGGCATTTCTGTGCCGGAGGAAAATCTGCTGCTGTGTGGCTACGAGCCAGAAAAAGCGCAAACGGCGTTGAAAAATCACTTTCAGCAGTATGTAACGGGGCAATTTGGCCTGTTTGTGAATTCGACCATTTCGCTGGAAGGGGTGGTGCAGTTTCTGCGTGCTGAGGATCTGTTATCCGATGATAAACACCCGGCGATTGGCTGTTTCGACTGGGACCCGTTCGTCGCGCTGTTGTGTAAAGACATCAGCATGGTGAAACAGGATGTGGCAGGCATGATGGAAACGGTGTTCCGCCTGATGGAGAGCGGTGAGCAGGACGTGGCGGTAGTGGAAGTGCCGGTGTTGCTGATGCAGTAAAAAGGGCGGCAAATGCCGCCCCATTGATCAACGCATGGTGACAAACTCTTCCGCCGCCGTCGGATGAATCGCCACGGTGTTGTCGAAATCTTTCTTGGTAGCGCCCATCTTCAGTGCCACAGCGAAGCCTTGCAGCATCTCGTCCATACCGTTACCGATACCGTGAATGCCGACAATCTTCTCTTCCGGGCCAACGCACACCAGCTTCATGCGGCACGGCTGGCGATGCTGGGTGACGGCGGTGTACATCGCGGTGAAGGAAGATTTATACACTTTCACCTGGTCGTCGCCGTACTGCTCGCGCGCCTGCGGTTCGGTCAAACCAACGGTGCCAATCGGTGGATGGCTGAATACCACGGTCGGCACATTACTGTAATCCAGGTGCTCGTCCGGTTTGTTGTTAAACAGACGTTCCGAAAGACGACGACCGGCGGCCACCGCGACAGGCGTCAGTTCCACCGCACCGGTGTTATCGCCCACCGCATAGATGCCTTTCACGTTGGTGTTCTGGAACTTATCAACGTTGATATAGCCTTTCTCGTTCAGCGCGACGCCGGTTACGGACAGGTTGAGATTGTCAGTAGCCGGTTCACGACCAATCGCCCACACCAGGCAATCGACAGTTTGCTCATGGCCATTTTCCAGCTGCAGCGTCAGGCTGCCGTCGGCGTTCTTGATCACCGCTTTTGGAATCGACTCGGTATGCAGCGTTGGGCCTTCGGCCTGCATCACTTCTACCAGCGTATCGACAATCAGCGGATCGAAACTGCGCAGTGGCGCATGCTTACGCACAAACAGATGGGTTTCGGCGCCCAGTGCGTTGACCACACCGGCCAGCTCTACCGCGATATACCCTGCGCCTACCACCGCGACACGCTTCGGCAGCGCATCCAGCTCAAAGAAGCCGTCAGAGTCGATACCGTATTCCGCGCCAGGCACTTTTGGATGGCTTGGACGACCGCCTGTGGCGATCAGGATGTGATCGGCCGTGATGGTTTCGCCATTCACTTCCACGGTGTTGGCATCGATAAAGCGCGCGAAGCCCTTGATCACTTCAACGTTGTTTTTACCCAGTACGTTGTCGTACGAGGTGTGGATGCGATCGATATAGGCGCTGCGGTTTTTCACCAGCACTGACCAGTCAAAATTGTTCACGGTGGTATCGAAACCGTAGTCCGGGCCGTACAGGTGAATAGCTTCGGCAATCTGCGCGGCATGCCACATCACTTTTTTCGGCACGCAGCCAACGTTGACACAGGTGCCGCCCAATTCTTTCGCTTCGATCAGCGCGCATTTCTGGCCATGCATCGCGGCACGGTTAATCGAGGCGATACCGCCGCTGCCGCCGCCGATGGCGAGGTAGTCAAAATGTCTGGTCATCCGTTGTGTCCATCTTTTGGAAGAAAATTGGCATAGAGTGTAACGCTGCTTGCGCGAGAGGCGCAAAGGTTCAGCCTATGTTTGTGATAGGGTTAAATCCAGGTTCCGCTTACATGGAAGACATTATGCATCTGACTTTTCTCGGCACTGGCGCGGGTGCGCCGAGCCTGCAACGTAACGTCACGGCGATTGCACTGACGCTGTCGAAACGGGGCGACACCTGGCTGTTCGACTGCGGTGAAGCGACGCAGCACCAGTTTATGCGCTCCGCACTCAAGCCGAGCAGGCTGGAAAAAATCTTTATTACCCACTTGCACGGTGACCACATCTTCGGTCTTCCGGGCTTGCTCACCAGCCGTTCGATGGCCGGGCTGTTGGAGCCGATGACGATTTACGGTCCAAAAGGCATCAAACAGTTTGTCGAAACGGCGCTCAGTCTCAGTGGTTCTTACACCGGCTTCCCACTTGAGATCATAGAAATTGAAGCGGGCGAAGTGCTGGATGATGGCGAGTTCCGCGTCATCGCCTATCCGATGAATCATGTGGTGGAGTGCTATGGCTATCGCATTGAACAGCATGATAAACCGGGCTTCCTCGATGCGCCGCGCCTGAAAGCGGAAGGCGTGCCGCGCGGGCCCTGGTATCAGGATTTGAAAGAGGGTAAACGCATCCGGTTGGAGGATGGGCGCGAAATTAACGGCGCGGCGTATCTCGGTCCGGCGACCAGGGGCAAAGTGATCGCCATATTCGGCGATACTGGTCCGACCGAAGCGGCGCTTGCGCTGGCGGCCAATGTGGATGTGATGGTGCATGAAACCACGCTGGAAGCCGCAATGGCCGAAAAAGCCAATGGTCGCGGCCACTCCACGACGATTCAGGCCGCCGAAGTAGCAAAACTGGCAGGTGCAAAACGCATGATCGCCACGCACTTCAGTTCGCGTTATTTGTCGAGCGATCGAGAGAGACTGCTGGCGGAGTGCCAGTCGGTGTTTGCAGCGACCGAGCTGGCACGGGATTTCGCGGTGTTCGAAATTTAGTGCTGTAACGCCGGATAGGTAAAGAACAGCAGGTGCGTCATGTTGAACAGGAAATGGACGCCGGTGGCGACCCACACACGCCCGCTCCAGTGCCACGCCAGGCCGTAAATTAACCCGGCCAGAGTGGCGAAGACCACCAGCATCATGCCGCCAGGGAAGTGCGCCAGACCAAACAGCAGTGCGGTGAGCAACAGTGCCGCTACGCCACCGATTTTCTGGCGCAGGCGCTGTTGCACATAGCCACGGAAGAACGCTTCTTCGGCCAGCGAAACAAAGAACAGGTTTGCCAGCATAAAGCTGCCGAGCCAGTCCGGCCAGTGTGGCTCAATCGCCAGTCCACCCAGCAGCACCGCGACGTACAGCAGCAGCGGGATCGCCGCCAGTAACAGCAGCCACAGAACCTTGTGCGGCGCAGGAAACTTCTGCGTACGGAACAGCGTGGGCAAGGCAGCCAGCAGCACAAAGGGAATCAGGGCTTTATCAAAGTTGTAGTAGAAGCTGAACGGCACACTGTTGGGGCCAACCTGCATCTCCTCGATCTGGCGCGGGTTGTTAAAGCCAGGCAGCAGATGCAGGAACAGGCCACCGGCGATCAGCACCAGCAGCGCTTCGCTGATCAGCAGCAAGGCACGGTTGGTGGGATTTTCCACCCGCACCCACGCCAGCAAAGCGATGGCACCTAAAATGGCGAGAGCAGGCCAGTCCAGCACATCCTGGAACAGGCCCATTATCGTCGCCAATAACAGCAGAAGTACGGCAAGGCGTTTGGCAGGTGACAGCACAGTGAGTGCGCCAGCCAGAATGATCCACATAAAAAGTGTCCTTAGAAGGGCAACGGCAAAGGGCGGCTCAGAAACCGCACCCTATAAGCCCGTTATTCTGGAACGATCTGCGTCACGCTGTAGTGACCGGTACCCGCCGGCACCAGCTTCTGATGCAGCCATGGCAGCAGCTCTTCCATCTGCGCTTTCAGCTTCCACGGCGGGTTAATCACGATCATGCCGGAGGCAGTCATGCCGCGTTGATCGCTATCCGGACGCACCGCTAGTTCGATCTGCAAGATGTTGCGGATGTTGCTGGCTTCCAGGTCTTTAATCATGTGTTTGATTTGCTGGCGCAGCACCACCGGATACCACAGCGCATACACACCGGTAGCAAAGCGTTTGTAGCCTTCCTGAATGCCTTTCACCACATCCTGATAATCGCTTTTCATTTCGTACGGCGGATCGATCAGAATCAGACCACGACGGCTCAGCGGAGGCAGTTTGGCTTTTAACTGCTGATAGCCGTCGCCACGCGCTACGCGTGCACGGGCATCTTTGCTGAATTCGGAACGTAGCAGCGGATAGTCGCTGGAGTGCAGTTCGGTCAGCTCCAGCTTGTCCTCTTCACGCAGCAGATAGCGGGCGATCAGCGGCGAGCCTGGATAGTAGCGCAAGGTGCCATGCGGGTTGAGGTTGCGAACGGCCGTCAGATAAGGCTTCAGCAGTTCTGGCGCGTCCGGCTGCTGCCAGATGCGCGCAATGCCTTCCAGATATTCACCGGTACGCTCGGCGTGCTCTCCGCTCAGCTGGTAACGTCCGGCACCGGCGTGGGTATCCAGATAGAGAAACGGTTTTTCCTTCTCCATCAGGGCGGTGAGGATCAGGCTTTCAACGGTATGTTTGAGCACGTCGGCATGGTTGCCGGCATGAAAACTGTGGCGATAACTCAGCATAAAAAAGAGGGGTCCGCGGTTGGATCAAAGGAGATAAAAACATCGTGTGTGGCGCGATTATAGCCGCGCTGCGTAAAAATTGCTGACGTTTCGGCGCTCGCGCTTTTTTCTTTACGGGTCCATTCTCAGTAGCATTGATTTTCACGTTAACTGACCGCATGTTAGAAAGATTGCGTCGCGCCATTGCGCGCCACCCCCACTCCATGAAGAAAGGACTGCGCTTATGACCAATCCGTTACTCACCCCTTACACGCTACCGCCGTTTTCCGCGATTAAACCTGAGCACGTGGTTCCCGCTGTGACTGAAGCGCTGAACAACTGCCGCGCTGAAGTTGAACGCGTTGTAGCACAGGGTGCACCTTACACTTGGGACAATTTAGTGCAGCCACTGGCAGAAGTGGATGACCGTCTGAGCCGTATTTTCTCGCCGGTGAGCCACCTGAATTCGGTGAAGAACAGCCCGGAACTGCGTGAAGCTTATGAGCAGACGCTGCCGCTGCTGTCAGAATACAGCACCTGGGTGGGACAGAACGAAGGCCTGTATCAGGCTTATCGCGATCTGAAACAGGGCGACAGCTATGCCGCGCTGGATATCGCGCAGAAGAAAGCGGTGGATAACGCACTGCGTGATTTCGAACTCTCCGGTATCGGTCTCGATAAAGAGAAGCAGAAGCGCTACGGCGAAATTGCCGCGCGCCTGTCTGAGCTGGGTTCGACCTACAGCAACAACGTGCTCGACGCCACCATGGGCTGGAGCAAGTTGATCACCGATGAGGCCGATCTGGCGGGCATGCCAGAAAGCGCGCTGGCTGCGGCCAAAGCGCAGGCCGAAGCTAAAGAACAAGAAGGCTGGCTGCTGACGCTGGATATTCCAAGCTATCTGCCAGTCATGACCTATTGCGATAACGCCGCGCTGCGTGAAGAGATGTACCGCGCCTATTCAACGCGTGCTTCTGAGCAGGGTCCCAACGCCGGTAAATGGGATAACGGCCCGATCATGGCCGAAGAGCTGGCATTGCGTCACGAACTGGCACAGCTGCTGGGCTTTGACTCCTTCGCGCACAAATCACTGGCGACTAAGATGGCTGAGAACCCGGCTCAGGTGATCGACTTCCTGACCGACCTCGCCAAACGTGCGCGTCCGCAGGGTGAGAAAGAGTTAGCTCAGCTGCGCGCCTTCGCCAAAAAAGAGTGTGGCGTTGACGAGATGAATCCGTGGGATCTCACCTATTACGGCGAGAAGCAGAAACAGCATCTCTACACCATCAGCGATGAGCAGTTACGTCCGTACTTCCCGGAAGAGCGCGCGGTGAGCGGCCTGTTTGAAGTGGTGAAACGCATTTATGGCATCACCGCCAAAGAGCGTAAAGACGTGGATGTGTACCATCCAGATGTGCGCTTCTTCGACCTGTTTGATGAAAGCGGCGAGCTGCGCGGCAGCTTCTACCTCGATCTGTATGCGCGTGAACACAAGCGTGGCGGGGCGTGGATGGACGATTGCGTCGGCCAGATGCGTAAAGCCGATGGCAGCCTGCAGAAGCCGGTGGCGTACCTTACCTGTAACTTCAACCGTCCGGTACAGGGCAAGCCCGCGCTGTTTACCCATGATGAAGTCACCACCTTGTTCCACGAGTTTGGTCACGGCCTGCACCACATGCTGACGCGCATCGAAGCGCCGGGCGTGTCGGGTATCAGCGGTGTGCCGTGGGATGCGGTCGAGCTGCCAAGCCAGTTTATGGAAAACTGGTGCTGGGAGCCGGACGCGCTGGCGTTTATCTCCGGCCACTACGAGACCGGCGAACCGCTGCCGAAAGATCTGCTGGATAAAATGCTGGCAGCGAAGAACTATCAGGCGGCGCTGTTTATCCTGCGTCAGCTGGAGTTCGGCCTGTTCGATTTCCGTATGCATACCGAGTTCAATCCGGAAAAAGGTGCGCAAATCCTCGAAACCCTGCGTGAAGTGAAGAAACAGGTTGCCGTGGTGCCAAGCCCGGAATGGGGCCGCTTCCCACATGCGTTCAGCCACGTCTTCGCCGGCGGTTATGCCGCAGGTTACTACAGCTATCTGTGGGCCGACGTGCTGGCGGCGGATGCCTATTCGCGCTTCGAAGAAGAGGGCATCTTCAACCGTGAAACCGGCCAGTCGTTCCTCGACAACATCCTGACGCGCGGCGGTTCCGAAGAGCCAATGGAGCTGTTCAAACGCTTCCGTGGCCGTGAACCACAGCTGGATGCGATGCTGGAACACTACGGAATTCAGGGATAAGCCTGCTTGTGAAAATCGGTTTAATCGATGAATCAGGCGCCGGAGACGGCGCCTTATTACATCTGGCGCAGCGCTGGGGCTTACAGCATGACGATCAGGCTGTAATGGCCCTGGTGCTGACGCCGGAGCGCCTTGAGCTGCGCAAACTGGATGAGCCTAAACTGGGTGGCATCTTTGTGGATTTTGTCACCGGAGCTATGGCGCATCGCCGCAAGTTTGGCGGTGGGCGCGGCGAGGCGGTGGCGAAAGCGGTGGGCATCAAAGGTGGCTATTTGCCGGACGTGATCGACGCAACGGCAGGATTGGGGCGCGATGCCTTTGTGCTGGCGGCGCTGGGTTGCCGGGTGCGCATGCTGGAACGCCATCCGGTGGTTGCGGCTCTGCTCGATGATGGCTTACGTCGTGGCTATGAAGATGCGGAGATTGGCGGCTGGCTGCGTGAACGTCTGACGCTGCTGCATGTGGTGAGTCAGCAGGCGTTGAGTGATATCACGCCCGCGCCAGATGTGGTGTATCTCGATCCGATGTATCCCCATCGTCAAAAGAGCGCGATGGTGAAGAAGGAGATGCGGGTGTTTCAGTCGCTGGTGGGACCCGATGAGGATGCCGATGCGCTGCTGGAACCCGCTCGTCGTCTGGCGAAGAAGCGCATTGTGGTGAAACGCCCGGATTCCGCGCCGCCGTTAGCGGGCGTTGCAACCCAATCGGCCGTGGTCACCAAAAGCCATCGCTTTGATATTTATCCGCCATTGGTATGATTCTGCACAATGGCGTTACGGCGTGATTTATCGCGCGGGCTTTAAAGACGCGCGATGTATTACGCCGCTACCAAAAAACAGGGTCATTACTGGCCCTGTTTTTATTCGTCTTCTTCGTCACGCAGCGGCACAATCAGCATATCGATATGCACGGTGTTGATCAGCTGGCGCGCTGATGACATCAGCTTGCTCCAGAAATCCTGATGGTGGCCACAGACCACTAAATCCACATCGTATTTCTTAATCGCATCCACCAGCACCTGGCCGAGATCGCCGCTGCCGCTCAGGGTTTCACTGATCGGGTAACCGGCATTGGTGGAAAGCTCTTTCAACGCAGTGTGCGTCTCTTCAGAAATGCGTTTCTGCATGTCGCCCAGATTGACATCAATCAGCCCGGTGTAGAGGTCTGAGTAATTCACATCAACGTGGATCAGCGAGATTTTTGCATCGTAAGGACGGGCCAGCGAAACGGCTTTATCAACCAGTAACTGGCTTTCCGGGGAAAGGTCTACTGCAATCAGGATGTGTTTATAAGCCATGATAAAACTCCTTCTCAAGATTCTGGGGCTACCTGAATTCCCGCCGCTCGGCGAGCGAAATCCTTTGCGCGAAACAGCGATGAAGCGCCACCAACCACAATTTATGCCCTGCAGGCGTTCTGTTGTTATGTCCTGAGTATAGCCAGAGTTGTTAACAAATGCTGCAATCCACGGCTCGCTTGTGAGGAAGATCAAGCGCTATCGCGATTTTCACTCGCGGTGAACGAAAATCATCGCTGGAAAAAAATTGAACAGATCTCCTACACTGAAAATGAGTGCCACTGCCGTCTGGGTGACGCGCTCGGGTTCGCATAACAACAATGCAATTCGATTCATCTGTGGCTGGTTAATTTCCCGTGGGGCGTCTACAGCATTTCCCCGCTGCCTTCGACGTCATTACGGCTCCAGCTGGGAGGGGAACATGATCAGCACTATCGCGCTTTTTTGGGCTCTGTGTGTGGTTTGTCTGGTGAATATGGCGCGCTACTTCTCTTCTTTGCGCTCGCTATTGGCTGTGCTGCGCGGTTGCGATCCGCTGCTGTATCAATATGTGGATGGGGCGGGTTTCTTCACGTCTCATGGTCAGCCGAGCAAGCAGGTGCGGCTGGTGCGTTATATCTGGGATAAACGCTATCGCGATCATCACGACGACGAATTTATTCGCCGCTGCGAGCGCGTACGCAGGCAGTTTGTCCTGACCAGCGGGCTCTGTTTTTTGGTGGTGGTGAGTCTGGTTGGCCTGGCGATCTGGCATTAAATAGCGGCAATAAAAAAGGGCGATCTGTGTTGAACAGTCGCCCTCTTGTTTGCCGTTAAAGGCTTAGATAATTTTCAGCGCGATCCAGTAGAGCGAGCCTGACAGCACAATACAGACCGGCAGGGTGAACACCCACGCCATGGCGATGTTTTTGATCGTACGGCTCTGTAATCCACCGCCATCCACCAGCATGGTACCGGCAACGGATGATGACAGAATATGCGTGGTCGAAACCGGCATTCCGGTATAGCTCGCGATACCAATCGACACTGCCGCAGTGACCTGCGCTGACATGCCTTGCGCATAAGTCATGCCTTTCTTACCGATTTTCTCACCGATGGTGGTTGCCACACGACGCCAGCCAATCATGGTGCCGAGGCCCAGTGCTAACGCCACCGCCATGATGATCCAGATCGGCGCGTACTCGACGGTGCCCAGCAAATCGCCCTTCAACTTGTTAAGGAAGCGCTTATCGTCCGGGGTGGTCTCTGGCAGTTTCGCGGCTTTATCGGCCGTGTCCGAGACGCACATCAACAGGCGACGCATCTGGCTGCGCTGATCCACCGTCAGTTGGTCATAGCTGTTCAGATTGGTCAGCAACACTTGTGCACGATTGATAGCCTGCAGCGCACGACTGCTGTCGCAATGGAACTCATGCGGCCCGCCCACAGACTCTTCCGGCGTTGGCACCGCAGGCGGCGCCATCTGGACGATATGGGTGAGTGAATCGCTGTGCTGCTGATAATACTGTTCCAGATGATTCACCGCATCGCGAGTACGGGTGATGTCATAACCTGAGGCATTCATGTTGACCACGAAACCCGCAGGCGCAACACCGATTAGCACTAACATAATCAGGCCAATGCCTTTCTGACCATCGTTCGCACCGTGGGAGTAGCTCACGCCAATCGCCGAAACGATCAAGGCAATACGCGTCCAGAACGGTGGCTTCTTCTTGCCATCGATCTTTTCACGGTCAGCCGGTGTCATGTGGATGCGCGAACGTTTAGGGGTTCCGCTCCAGTAACGACGCAGGATGAAAATCAGCGAGCCCGCAATCACCAGGCCGACAATCGGCGACAGGATCAGTGACAGGAAGATATTAATGACTTTCGGCAGGTTGAGGGCATCAACCACCGAGGTGCCGGTCATCAGCGCATTGGTGAGACCAATACCGATAATGGCGCCAATCAGGGTGTGAGAACTGGATGCCGGTAAGCCCAGATACCAGGTACCTAAGTTCCAGATAATCGCCGCCAGCAGCATGGAGAACACCATGGCCAGGCCGTGCGCGGAACCCACATTCAGCAGTAAATCAGTTGGCAGCATATGCACGATGGCATAAGCCACGCTCAAGCCGCCCAGCAAAACGCCTAAGAAGTTGAAAACACCCGCCATCACAACCGCCAATTGCGCCCGCATCGCGCGGGTATAGATGACGGTAGCGACTGCGTTAGCAGTGTCGTGGAAACCGTTGATTGCCTCATAGAACAATACAAACAGCAGAGCGATAACCAAAAACAGGCCGGTACTGAGGTCAAGACCAGCGAACAGATGTAGCATAAACGTTACGCCATTTTTTGGAGGACATGAACGCGGCGCATTATCGGCGACAACCCGCATGATGTGAAAGGAAAATATAGTCCTTTTTTGTCTTAAAATTGCCACAAACCCCATCAGACAAGGTAAAAAGACTGAAAAATAAGCGAGTTACAATATGACACATTTACGGCATTTTTTTGACGCTGGCGCGAAATGCCGCAGATCTCTACAATCACCGCCTTTCAATTATGTGGATTAGACGCTGTGGACAAGTTTGACGTTATCGTAATAGGTGCAGGCGCTGCCGGCATGTTCTGTGCGGCGCAGGCAGGGCAGTTGGGTCGTCGGGTGCTGTTGCTGGATAACGGCAAAAAAGCGGGACGTAAAATCCTGATGTCCGGCGGCGGCCGCTGCAACTTCACCAATATGTACACCGAACCGGCCGCCTATCTCTCGCACAATCCGCATTTCAGCAAGTCGGCATTGGCGCGTTACACCCAGTGGGACTTCATCGATCTGGTGAATCGCCACAAGATTGCGTATCACGAGAAAACCCTCGGCCAGTTGTTCTGCGATGAGTCGGCGCAGCAGATCGTGGATTTGCTGTTAAAAGAGTGCGAAGACGGGCAGGTTACGTTGCGCTTGCGCAGCGAAGTGCTGAGCGTGACGCGTGATGAAAATGGCTACAGGCTGCAACTGAATGGCTCCGAGGTGCAGGCTGAGAAATTGGTGATCGCCAGCGGTGGCTTATCGATGCCGGGTCTGGGCGCGACACCATTCGGGTATAAAGTGGCCGAGCAGTTTGGTTTGAAAGTGTTCCCGACGCGCGCAGCCCTGGTGCCGTTTACGCTGCATAAGCCACTGCTTGAGCAGCTGAATTCCTTATCGGGTGTGTCATTGCCCACCACCATCACCGCGCAGGATGGCACGCTGTTTAAAGAAGCGATGCTGTTTACCCATCGCGGTTTGTCGGGTCCGGCGGTATTGCAAATCTCCAGCTACTGGCAGCCGGGTGAGTTTGTCACCATTAACCTGTCGCCGGAAACCTCGCTGGAAGAATTCATCAACGTGCAGCGCGAGGCGCATCCGAATCTCAGCCTGAAAAACAGCCTGGCGAAAATCCTGCCGAAGCGTCTGGTGGAAGTGTTGCAGGAGCTGAAGCAGATCCCGGATGTGACGCTGAAGCAGCTCAATAGCAAGCAGCAGGCCGAGTTGGTCATCACGTTGCATCAGTGGCGCGTGCAGCCGAATGGCACCGAAGGTTATCGCACTGCCGAAGTGACGATGGGCGGCGTCGATACCACGCAACTCTCCTCCAAAACCATGGAAGCGCGCGATGTGCCCGGTTTGTACTTTATTGGTGAAGTGGTGGACGTCACCGGCTGGCTCGGCGGATACAACTTCCAGTGGGCGTGGAGTTCAGCCTGGGCATGTGCGCAGGCGCTGTGAGTTATCACGTCGCCATCAAAGGCGACGCCAGTGTACGAGGTTCAGCTTTATGCTGAGGTTGCAGCGCTAATGCCTGGCTCTGCGTAACGGCGTCACTGCAGGTGTCAGGTTTTTCGGCTGGTCGTGCAGCAATACTTGCCCCAGCAGGCTATCGCTGTTGACCACGCCATACTTCAGATGCGTTGCGATATATTTGCGGTCAAAGCTGGTGAGCTTATACACTGGTGGCAACACCTCCGGTAAAGCGTCCACCATCAGCATGCGGCTCAGCTTCACCGGACGCCAGCCGCTCAGCGTTTGATACAATAACGCACCGGCTTCCGCTTTGCGTAAGTAGAAGTTGTAGTGATTCTCTTCCCGCAGCGCCTGCTGCTGAGCGATATACACCACCAGATAATCCGGCGTCTTGATGCCCTGCAGAATTGTGTCGTAGTTCGGCAGCGCCAATAATTGCTGGAAGAAGGCTTCAGAGCCTAACTCCACAATCGGACGGAAGCAGTGCAGCCAGCGGCCGATAAAGGCATTGTTTTTCGGCGCGGCGAGAAACCAGGATTCCATAACCGGATAAGCGCGATCGCGGGTGGATTCCTCGCGATAAAAAGCCACCAGGTCATAACGCTCATCCGCATTCACCGCTAACAGCTCATCGAGGCTGCGATTGAGGATAATGGTGGCATCCATCCAGATTCCGCCATAACGATGCAGCAGCTCCAGGCGAATCACATCGCTTTTGTGCGAAGCCCGCATCCCCGCGTGGACAAACTTCAGGCCTGGTAAATAGTCATGCAGATTGAGATTGTTGATTACCGTCAACGCATAGCCAGGGTTTTCACGGGCAATCTTATCGACAAAAATCTGGACTTCAGCCGGGAGCTTTTCACTTTCCCAGTACATCCAAACCTGACGCGGAATGGGCGCAGGCGGATTAGCACGACCCTGCAGGTTAATATCCTGTTCGGCTGCGGCGTGATAGGCGGGAAGGCGTTTGCGTGTGGTCAGCTTTTTTTCCGCCAGCAACGCCAGCGAAATCAAATGCATTTTGAGTTTATGGTTGGACATGATCATTCCTGTAACCCTGTCGGCCGCTATCCCAGCTTCTGCCGCTTTAGGGCGAAAAACTGGCCCTGTGACAGCGGGCACGATGAAGCGCAATGGCGCGAAAAGTGGCTCAAAATTAACAAACAGCGCCGAGCTGCTCAATAAATAAACTCTGAAAACGTTACTTTCAGAGAATACGCAGGCGCATTCACTTGCCGTACCGTTGCCGTGGGTGTTTAAGGGCTGTTAACCGATGAATCTGTTAAGATCGCCGCGTTTTTTCCAACAGGCCCATGATTCCATGTTCAAACTTAAATTCCTTCTGCCCGTGCTTATCGTCATCAGCGCGGCTGTTTGGTGGCTGATGCCGCACTATAGCGATGAAGATAAAGGCTATTACATCGCCATGTTCTGCACCTTGACCCATGACGGGCGCGACAACTCACTCCTGGCGATGCAACAGATTATTGAAGGCAGCAACTCGGACTATGCGCTGCAGAAAATTCATTTCCAGTCAGGTCTGGCAGAACATCTGCAAAGCGTGTGGCAGGATTTGTCAGCGGAGCAGCAACAGCAGGCGCGGCAGGAGAGTCTGTCCTGCCGCAAGGTGATGTCTGAAAAGTTATTACCGGGTAAAGCAGTGCAGTGATTAATGCACGGGCAGCGCTAATACCGCGTCGGTGGTTTTGATCTCGGCAAACACATCAGCAACGCCTGTCAATGCGCTCTGCTGCAGCACCTTGTGATCGACTACCTTGTTATCCCAGGTCGCCAGATCGCGCGTGGCGGTGGCATCTTCCGGGATAATGACCGAGTAGCCAAGCGGTACGGCATCACGTGCGGTGGACGACACGCACATATGGGTCATTAGACCGGTGACAATTAACTGCTTGATGCCCAGACTGTCGAGTTGTTGTTTCAAATCGGTTCCCACGAAAGAACTCGGTGTGGCTTTGGTAATGACACGATCATTTTTGCCCGGCTGCAAATCCTTGTGGAATTCAGCGAAGCGGCTGCCTTTGGCGAACAGCGGGCCATCTGCCGCGCCTTCATGGCGCACGAAGAACACCGGCATGCCATGCTTGTGTGCAAATTCAACCAGGCGCTTGCTGTTTTGCAGTGCTTTCATACCGTCTGGAATGGGCATTTTGCCGCCAGCGAAGTATTCGTTCTGAATATCAATCACGATGACCGCGGTTTGATTGGCCGTCAGCTGGGGGGTGGCGGTGGCACCGCTCATGGTACGAATGGTCGGTGCATTTTCAGCTTTGTGTTCTTCGGCAATAGCGCTGCCTGAAATTGCCATCGCTAATGCTAAGGTGCCTGAAGCAAAAAGGGTTTTCATCACTAATCATCTCTTTGATTGGGAAGTCAGGGTGACTTCCGATGCACAGCAGTATGGCGATTGTGCCGAAAGTGAAGGAGTACTGCGCATGACAAATAACGTTCACTTTGCGCCAAAAATGGCGCAACTGGATGCGCCCATTAAGGTCGGTATTGTGGTGTTTGACGACATCATCCCGTTTCATCTTTCCGTTCCCTGTGCGGTGTTTGAGAAGGCGGAACGCGAAGATGGCCGAGCTTGCTACCAATTAATGATCTGTGCCACCCACGCCGGTCCGCTTCGCACCAACAGCGGTTTTTCGATTGTCGCGGAGCATGAACTGGCTATGCTGGCCGAAGCGGATATGGTGGTGGTGCCCAGCTGGAGCGATCCTGCCGTTGCGCCACCGCCCGCGTTGTTGCAGGCGTTACAGCAGGCTGCCCAGCGTGGGGCTCAGATTGTTGGCTTGTGTCTTGGCGCCTTTGTGCTTGGAGCCGCTGGCTTGCTGCATCAGCAGCGCGCCACGACACACTGGCGTTGGATGAGTGATTTTGAACGGCTTTACCCCGATGTGACGATTGACCGTGACGTGTTGTATATCGACGAAGGGCAGATTGTGACCTCGGCGGGCACTGCAGCGAGTATCGATTGCTGCCTGCATCTGGTGCGTGAACAGTGTGGAGTGGATGTGGCCAACAGTGTGGCGCGCATGCTGGTGGTACCGCCGCATCGGCAGGGCGGCCAGGCACAATATATTGAGCAGCCGGTCTATCACTCGGCGGGCAACGATCGATTTATGTCGGCGCTCAGTTGGGCCACCGAAAATTTGCAGCAGGCCCTCACGCTGGATCAGTTGGCGGAGAGAGCGTTGATGAGTCGTCGCAGTTTTACGCGCCGTTTTAACCAAACCACCGGCAGCTGTTTCAGTGATTGGTTAGTGAATCAGCGTCTGGCATTGGCGCAGCGATTTTTGGAAAAAACCGACCAGCCGATTGAGCTGATCGCAGAAAAAGCCGGATTCTCTTCGCCATTAATGTTAAGGCGACATTTTAAAAAGAATTTGAATACGTCTCCGTTACAATACCGGAAAACATTTCGTGGTCGGGTGTGAATTAATGGTTTGTAAATCAACCTATTGATAAGAATGCATTGAAAATAGGGCGGATAAAATTATTCCCGGATCATTTTGTCAGGCTATCTGATGAGAAGAATATTTCAGCGTGGCCAATGAGGGCTATTCTTAACAACGGATGGCGAACTATCCGTTGTTATGCAAATCCTGCAAAGAAAAATAGTGACGCGAATTATTAACGCATCACACAATCAATACGTGAGGGAAATTGACCTGAGCGCAGCGCTGGCGTTCTCACTTCTTTCATTTTCTCACTGCTGTTAAATCCATGCTTACGGCAAATCACGCATGGATCAGTGCTTTCTTTCGATTGCTGCTCGGCTTCGCTCCCCAGCTGACGCTTACGGCAGTAGAGTGGGGTGCAACCCATCACTTGCTTAAAGGAGCGAGTGAACGATTGCTGGCTTTCAAAATGGTATTTTACGGCCAGACTGATGATCGGTGCGTTGCTGTATTTCAGCTCGCTGACACAGCATGCCAGTTTCTTTTTACGGATATACCGTGCCAGCGTTTCATTATGATAGCGGGCAAATAATTTCTGCAAATACCATTTAGAATAACCCGATTTCACTGCGATATCATCAATGCTTAAGCGCTGATCCAGATTGTCCATAATCCATTTGGTCACCGAATCAATAACCCCTTCGTTGTATTTTTGCGGCATCTTTTTGATCCTCCATTAACTGGACATAGTGTAAAATAATTAATCTTTCCATACATCCGATTAACGTAAAGTTTTATAAGGAATTGGCTGTTTTATTATTTGTCATCAAGGCTGGTCTTGCTTTTAGTGAAATTAAGGCCGCTTTTGTTGAATCGATGTTGAATATTTAGCGTAATCACGCCCGTTATTTTTAACTCAAATTTTCCATCACTTTGCCGAGCTTAACAGTATGAGAAAACGTGGCGCTGGCACACCTCATCAATACGCACTGGCGATTAACGTGCCAGACTGATGGTTTTTTCATAGCTCAGGAGCAGTGCGCATGGCTTTTCGTTTCCCGCTAAAACAGTCACTTGCCGTGATTTTGACGGCGATGGCTGCGCTACCCACCACCTCCGCGTTAGCGGCCAATGTGTATGGCGAGCAGTTGGAAGGTTTTCAGTATCCCTATCCACTTGAACACTTTAATTTCTCCTCACAGCAGCAACCGCTGAGCATGGGGTACATGGATGTCAAACCCGCGCAGCAGGCTAATGGTCAAACGGTGGTATTACTGCACGGTAAGAATTTTTGTGGTGCAACCTGGGAAGACACCATCAAAGCGCTTAGCCAGCAGGGATATCGGGTGATTGCGCCGGACCAGATTGGCTTTTGCAGCTCGACGAAACCCGCCAATTACCAATACAGCTTCCAGCAACTGGCGCTGAATACCCATCAACTGTTAGCGCATCTTGGCGTTGCTAAGGCGGTGATTATCGGGCATTCAACCGGTGGCATGCTGGCGACGCGCTATGCGCTGATGTATCCACAGCAGACACAGAAGCTGGTGCTGGTGAACCCGATTGGACTGGAGGATTGGAAAGCCAAAGGCGCACCGTGGCGCTCGGTGGATCAGTGGTATCAGCGCGAACTGAAGCTCAGTGCGGCGGGTATTAAAAAGTATGAGCAGACGACTTACTACAGCGGTCAGTGGAAGCCGGAGTACGACAAGTGGGTGGATATGCTGGCAGGTCTCAACAGCGGGCCAGGCCACATGAAGGTGGCGTGGAACTCTGCGCTCATTTACGACATGATTTTCACCCAGCCGGTCTATTACGAATTCAAAGACCTGAAAGTGCCGACAACGCTAATGATCGGAACCGCCGATACCACCGCGATTGGCAGCGATATTGCTCCCGCTGCGATCAAAGCGCAGTTAGGTCATTACAATGTGTTGGGCAAACAGGTGACAAAGATGATTCCGGAGGCACATTTAATTGAGTTCCCAGGTATGGGACATGCGCCGCAGATGGAAGAGCCGCAGAAGTTTAATCAGACGCTGATTAGCGATCTGGCGCGTCCATTGTAAGATGCGGTGGCAAATGGGCGTGCTTATGCACGCCCTGGCATTACTGTGCCTGCTTTTTTTTGCCGTTTTTGGCTTCGTACATACGCGCATCGCTGCCTTCCAGCAGCTGTTCCAGCGACAGCGGATGGTCGGGATCAAACTCCACAATGCCTGATGAGAAGTGCAGTGCGTAGCGGCGGTCGAGATCCTGAGTTTGCTTTTGCAGGAAACGATCAAAGCGCGCCAAAACGCCCTCGGCATCGGCCTGCTGTAAGCCGTTAAACAGCACCACAAACTCATCACCGCCCAGGCGGGCAAAGATATCAGCGTGGCGGAAACTCACTTTCATCGCATCCGCAAAATCCATCAATGCACGATCCCCCTCGCGGTGGCCGAGCGTATCATTGATAGCTTTGAAACGGTCGAGGTCGAGGAAGGTCAAACTGGCCGGGAGTTGCCTGACTTCGCACTCATTCAGCGCGAGCTGTCCCAGCGTCATAAATCCGCGACGGTTGGTGATTTGTGTCAGTTCATCCGAGGTCGCTGTCTGGAACGCCACCAACTCTGCTTCGGCCATCGCGGCCAAATCGCGCAGCGTATTCATGTCATCCGCATTAAATTCGCGCGCATGGTGGTCGACGATACAGAGCGTGCCCACTTTGGCACCCGCTGGCGTACGCAGCGGACAACCCGCGTAAAAGCGCACGGGATTCTCTGAGGTTTTCACTAACGGATTATCGTGGAAACGCTCATCTTCAAGGGCGTTTTCGACCACCATCACATCGTCTTGCAGGACCGCGTGGCCACAGAACGACGTATTACGGGGTGCGGTCGCCGCGCTTTGGCCAGCGATAGATTTGAACCACTGGTGGTCCTCCTCCAGCAGGCTAACCAGCGCAACCGGCACGCCGAACAAACGACGAGCAAGGCGGGTTAAACGATCAAAACGCTCTTCTGCAGGCGTGTGCAGAATGTTGAGCGCACGTAACTGGGCCAGACGACGTGACTCGTCCGCAGGCAGTGCAGGTGCTTTCATCGCGTTACTCTTTCTTTTAAATTATTCGGGTACAACTTGACTGGTGCTTTGCTGCCATAACGGCATAAAGCGCTTAGCAACGGTTGCGATATCCATTGCTAAGCGTAACGATTTTCAGAGCACTTTTTGCTCGGCAAGATCAAGGGCAAAATAGCTGAAAATCAGGTCAGCACCGGCACGTTTAATCGCACCAAGGCTTTCCAGAACCACATTACGTTCGTCGATGGCACCCGCCTGCGCGGCGAATTTGATCATCGCGTATTCACCACTCACCTGGTACGCAGCCAGCGGCAGAGTAGTGCGTTCGCGGATATCACGCAGAATATCGAGGTAAGCACCCGCCGGTTTTACCATCAGTGAATCAGCCCCTTCGGCTTCATCAATCAGGGACTCGCGAATCGCTTCACGGCGGTTCATCGGATTCATCTGATAAGTTTTACGATCGCCTTTTAATGCCGTTCCTGCTGCTTCCCGGAACGGACCGTAGAATGAAGAAGCGAACTTGGTGGAGTAAGACATGATGGCCGTATCGGTGAAGCCTGCGGCATCCAGCGCCTGACGAATGGCTTTCACCTGGCCATCCATTGCCGCTGAAGGGGCGATAAAATCCGCACCGGCTTGCGCGGCGACCACGGCTTGTTTGCCGAGGTTAATCAATGTCTGGTCGTTATCCACGCCGTGATCGCACAGCACGCCACAGTGGCCGTGGCTGGTGTATTCACAGAAGCAGGTATCGGACATCACGATCATTTCTGGCACGGTGTCTTTGCAGATACGCGACATACGCGCCACCAGGCCATTCTCATTCCATGCATCGCTGCCGGTTGCGTCCGTGTGATGCGAGATACCGAAGGTCATCACAGAGCGAATACCGGCTTTGGCGATACGCTCAATCTCATAGGCGAGACGTTTCTCAGGAATACGCATCACACCCGGCATGGCGTTAATCGGCACGTAATCGTCCACGCCTTCTTCAACGAAGATTGGCAGGGCCAGATCGCTCAGACGAAGGTGGGATTCCTGGAACATTTCACGCATTGATGCGCTTTTGCGCAGTCTTCTTGGACGTTGGAGAAGATTGAATTCAGACATGTTCGTACAACTTTTGCTGGTGAAAAAAGTGACAACAGTTTACCCCTTTTCGCCAGCGGGGATGAAGGATTGTGTGCGGAAACGAAAACTCCCGCCGGGCGGCGGGAGTGGGGAAGATTACTCGTTGATGTCCGGGTGCTGCTGCACCAGGTTTTTACGTTTCGCCTCGAGCTTAGCGATCTCTTCATCAATATCTTCGATTTTCTGCTCAATGTTGTCGTGATGCTCCTGCAGGATTTCACGCGCTTCTTCAATATCCGACGCCGCCGGTGTGGCACCGCGCAGCGGCTTGTTGGCGGTCTCTTTCATATAGATACCCGTGATCAAACCAATCACCGCGACCACCATCAGATAATAAGCCGGCATATACAGATTGTTGGTTGTTTCAACCAACCACGCGGCGAAGGTCGGGGTTAAACCGGCAATCAGTACCGAGATATTGAAGGCACTGGCCAGCGCACTGTAACGAATGTGCGTTGGGAACATCGCCGGCAGCGACGAAGCCATCACGCCGGTAAAGGCGTTAAGGATCACCGCCAGCAGCAGCAGACCCGCAAAAATCAGCCCCAGCACGCCGCTGTTAATCAACATAAAGGCCGGAATCGAGAAGGCGAACAGCGCGATACTGCCGATGATGATAAACGGGCGACGGCCAAAGCGGTCACTCAGCATGCCCATCACCGGCTGCACAAACAGCATACCCATCATGATGGCGATAATGATCAGCACGCCGTGATCTTCCGAGTAGTGCAGGTTATGCGACAGGTAGCTCGGCATGTAGGTCAGCAACATGTAGTAGGTCACGTTGGTGGCAATCACCAGACCGATACAGGCCAGCAGACTTTTCCAGTGCTTGGTGGCAATCTCTTTGAAGGATACTTTCGGGCCGTCACGCAGACCTTCACGATCGCCTTGTTCTAGCTTATCAACGTGCTGCTGGAACGCCGGTGTCTCTTCCAGTGCGTGACGCAGATACAGACCGATGATCCCTAACGGTAGCGCGAGGAAGAACGGCAGACGCCAGCCCCACTCAAGGAATTTCGCTTCACCGATGACGGTGGAAATCAGCACCACGACGCCCGCACCCAGCACGAAGCCGGCTATGGAGCCGAAGTCGAGCCAGCTGCCCATAAAGCCACGCTTACGGTCAGGCGAATATTCCGCGACAAAGATCGAGGCACCGGTATATTCACCGCCCACCGAGAAGCCCTGCGCCATTTTCGCCAGCAGCAGCAGAATTGGTGCCCAGATGCCGATGGTGGCATAAGAGGGGATCAGGCCGATACAGAAGGTACTGATCGACATGATGACAATGGTGATTGAGAGGATTTTCTGACGACCGTATTTGTCGCCGAGCATACCGAAGAATAGTCCACCC
The DNA here is from genome assembly GCF_009829935.1 of Pantoea sp. Seng. Classification (NCBI taxonomy): domain Bacteria; kingdom Pseudomonadati; phylum Pseudomonadota; class Gammaproteobacteria; order Enterobacterales; family Erwiniaceae; genus Pantoea; species Pantoea sp. Seng. The sequence goes on from NZ_SZZV01000012.1 coordinate 110,768, forward strand.
AGTGGGCGAATCAGGAAGGGAACCGAGAAGGTACCCAGTGCAGCAATCATCTGCACACTAGGCGATGCATCCGGGAAGAACACCTTACCCAGCGCATACGCCACAAAGCCATAAACACCGAAATCAAACCACTCCATCGCGTTGCCCAGAGACGCAGCGGTAATGGCTTTACGTAAACGGGCGTCATCGATAATCGTGACGTCATCCAGCCCGATAGGTTTTACACGCTTCCTACGTAGTTTCATGTTGTAACCCTGTATTGGAATTCGAAAAATCCTCAACGCTGCAGACTACATTTTGTGGCCAGTCCACGGCGTTGAGAAGATTTAAGCATAGCCGTGAAAGAGGACTTTATCCGGCGTAGCAACGGTAATAATTAGGGGCGAAATGATTACGTCCCGCGACAGAGTATACCGATTTTGTGTGATATTTGTCATGTTTCAGCCAGCAACTGGCTATTTTTTGGCTAAAACTCTGGCTGAATGACAAGGAAAACGCAGCTTATAAAATCCTGGTTATCGCGCGTCAGGCCGCGTAATGCGTGCGTTTCAGCCAGGAATGCTTCAAAAGGGTGGCAAAGGGTGTCATTTATTTTTTTTTGAAAAAACGCGGGGAAAATTTTGATGATTATCAGCGATATCAACTGCGCATCGCTGATTGATTAATCCATTGTTCTGACAAGTGGCGGCTTGATTGCTATACCTGATTGTTGCGCAAATGAATAAGAAATTCTTATCATTAAGCGAAGCGGTAAGCTTTGCTTGCCAGCCTGTCATCATTCGGTAATACTCTGCCGCCTGGCTCAGGTGGAGTGTTCATGTCGAGAAAAAACGCCCGATTGTTTGAGAATCCCTGGCTGTCGCAAATTGACAGTGAAGAAAAGAATCTTATCAATTATGCGCCTGATGCACGGCGAACGTTTACCGATCCTGTGGCACCGATTGGCTGGATTGACTGCGGTGAACGTGCCGATGCCCAATTGGCATTACTGGCCCAACAACCTGATGAACTGCTGAAACGCCTGAAAACCTGGCGGCAGGCGGGATTGCTCACCAGCCAGGCGGCCGAGAGTTTGCGGCAGCTGCAACGCCTGACGCAAACCAGTATCGCGCGTAATCAACCCATTACCCAGCTTGATGAGTATCAGCAGTTGGTGGGACAGCTGACGCCGACCTTAGAACGTATTAACCAGCGCCTGAATGGCCAGCGCCCGCCAGTCACGCTGGCGGATGACACACTGGAAGTGGCGCTGCGTATCGCCGGAAAACGCCGTCGCTCAGAGTAGCGATCGCAGTGGTGCGCCGCTTATCCATCCCTGAATATCTTCCACTGCCTGCGTGAAGTAGGTGCGGTAATTGCTGTCGGCGACATAGCCAAGGTGCGGCGTGGCCAGCACATTGGGCAGATGGCGCAACGGGTGGTCAGCAGGTAGCGGTTCCTGTTCGAACACATCGATTCCGGCCCCAGCCAATTGACCGGATTGCAGCGCGGCAATCATCGCTTGCTGGTCGACAAGTGCGGCGCGTGAGGTGTTGATCAACAGCGCGCCGGGCTTCATCTGCGCCAGTGCAGCGTGGTCAATCACGTGTCGCGAGCGCTCGCTGAGCACCAGGTGCACCGAGACAAAATCGCTCGCTTGCATCAAGGCGTGCAGCGAAGGCATCCGTTCTGCGCCACATTCGGTCGCGCGTGAGTCGGTGAGATTTTGACTCCATGCGCAAACGCGCATCCCAAAGGCCTGCGCCACTTTGGCCATCTCGCCACCGATTTTACCCAGCCCCACTAAGCCCAACGTTTTGCCCTGCAAACCGAGCCCCAGCGTTTGCTGCCACGGCCCGTTATTGCGCATTGCCTGATTTTCTAACCTGATGTGGCGTGCCAGCCCAATCAGCAAACCCCAGGTGAGCTCCATCGGTGCAGCGCTGCTGCTGGCGGTGCCGCACACGGCGATATAGCGCTCGGCACAGGCGTGCAGATCAATCGAGGCATTACGCATGCCGGAGGTGACCACCAGTTTCAGGTTAGGCAAGCGACCAATCAGTTCGGCCGTGAGTGGTGTGCGCTCGCGCATAACAACGAGGATATCGGCGTGTTCGATATGGCGCACCCGCTCATCTTCATTGTCAAAATGCTGGGTTAGTGCGGTGGTGTGTACGGTTGGTTGCAGCGATGCCCAATCGGCCAGCGACAGGGCAACGTTTTGGTAATCATCAAGAATGACGCAATTCAGGCTCATGGGATTCCTCAACGAGAAGTGGCTGACGCCCTTGCTCATTGAGCCAGGCGCGAAACCGGTCATTATCCATCGGACGGGCATAATAGTAGCCCTGAATGTAGACAACGCCACGTTGCTTCAGGTAGTCGAACTGCAACGAGGTCTCCACACCTTCACCGAGCACATCCAGCTTGAGTTTGTGGCACAGATTTATGATGGCATCCAGCACCGGCGTTTCTACCTCCAGACCTTCAATGGCGTTAATAAAGCCGCGATCGATTTTCAGGTAATCCAGCGGGAAGGTCAGCAGATAAGAGAGTGAGCAGTGGCCGGTACCAAAGTCATCAATCGCCACTTTCATGCCGTGTGACTGCAGGTAGCGGAGTTTACGCGCCACCAGTTCGCCGTCATCAATCAGGCTGCGCTCAGTGAGCTCCAGCGTCACCACCATCTGCTTGTCTTTAATGCGGCGGGCAAAGCGCTGAATGTCCTGCACGAAATCGGCATGTTGCAAGTGTTCTGCCGCCACGTTCAGGCCAATATGGAAACCGGGCTCAACCTGCCAGCCCTGAATATCTTCCGCCATCAGATCCAGCAAATGCTGGGTCAGCTGCACAATGATCCCTTCAGATTCGGCGTGGCTGATAAAGATATCCGGACGGATCATCTCACCATTCGGCAATTGCCAGCGCAACAGGGCTTCCGCGCCTTTGCAGCGCTCGATTTCCGTGCTGTAAACCGGCTGGTAATGGACCGAGAATTGACGGCTTCGCATCGCGCGGCGGATTTCATCGGCCCACGAAATGCGGCGGCGCAGCCAGTTGGCGGTCAATACCATCAGCAGGATAGAAAAAATCGCCGCCATCGGCAGGAAGATAAACAGCGCCTGACGCCAGGCTTTCAGCAACTCGGAGGCAGGCACGGTGACATTCACGCTAATGGGGTAGCGGCCGGATTCGGCCTGATAAGGCTCACTTTTCAGATACAGTTCGGGTTCGATATCGGCCGGGCCGCTGGTAATGGGTGCACCGCCGCTAAAGCGCATGCTCATCTGATAGCCACGCGATTCGCCAATCGCGTGCATAAAGTCCATCAGATACTGACCATCAATCACCGCCCAGAAGCCGGTGCTATCTGGCAGTTGACGCACAAACACCACGGCGGGCCGATTGGGCACGCCGTAAGTGCCACGAATGGAGAGGCTCCACCAGGCTTTACCCGTGATCGGCGGTGGTTGCATCATCATCTGGGTCAGGGTGCCATGCACCAAACCAAACGCTGATGAGCAGCTGATGTTCTCGCCACTCAGCAGACCGACGGAACGGAAATAGGCGTTGAGGGTGCCAGCGCGCTGCAGTTGATCCTCGATCTTCGCACAAGGCTGATAATGGTACTGACGCAGCTGGGTGATCATATCCCAGGCGTTATCACTCATTTTTTCGGCTTGAGTGAGTAAGGAGTCAGCGGTGGAGATCTGCTGCTGGCTCACCGTGTGCCGCGCTTCAATGGCCGTACAAAGGATGCCCAGTACCAGTGGTAATAACCCGGCACAGACAATTAACAGCCAGCCAAAATCGCGATTTTTTCTTTGCGGTGGCACCTGACTTTCCTCGGTCATTTTAAGCAGCAGATGAGGGCTAAGCTGCGGCGTCAGCAGCATAACACTTCCAGGGGCCGTGCATATTAGCGTTTTGATTTTGCTCTGGGCTGACTCAGGTCAAATATCGGCGTCGCTTTGCGTTAATTGACAATGTTTTGCCGTTATTGGCATTTCCCAGCGGGAAAAGCGCTGTGCCACGATGATGGGAAAGCATATTGACCTGAAATGAGGAGCGAAAATGAGCACTGAAACCCTGGATGTGGCTTCCCTGCGCCAACGCATCAGCGAAGGCGAATGGCAGGCGCGTGTGAAGCTGGCGCAGGCCTATCACCTGGCGGCCAGGCTGCGCTGGACCGACCATATCTACACCCACTTTTCTCTGCGTGTGCCGGGCGATCAGCCCCATTTTCTGATTAACGCTTTCGGTCAAACCTTCGATGAAATCTCGGCGGAGACGCTGGTGAAAATTGATATCGACGGAAACATCATTGATGACCCGACGGGGCTGGGGATTAACCACGCGGGATTTGTGATTCACAGCGCAATTCACCGTGCACGTCCGGATGCGCATGCCGTGCTGCATACGCATACGGCGGCGGGCATTGGTGTCTCTGCGCAGCGCAACGGGTTGCTGATGATTTCGCAGCACAGCACGCGCTTCCACCATCGCCTTGGCTATCACGATTACGAAGGCATTGCGCTGGATCTTGATGAGCAGCAACGCATTGTGGCCGATCTCGGCGATCTTAATGCGCTAATCCTGCGCAATCACGGCCTGCTGACCTGCGGCGGCAGTATTGAAGAAGCGTTCTATAACCTTTACTACCTGGAGCGTGCTTGCCAGGCGCAGCTAGCGGCTCAGTCGGGCGGTGCAGATTTGATCATCCTGCCTGATGAGGTATCCGAGAAAGCGGCGCAAGCCTTCGACAACAGCATCCGTAACCACAAATATCAGCTGCACTGGGATGCCTACATCCGCCAGCTCAACCGCAACGCACTCTGAGAATCCCTTATGAAATGGCTGAAACCGGTAGTTTCGACGCTGTTGCTGTGCGCGGCGTTTAGTAGTCAGGCGGCGCCTGATTTGAGTAAAGTCACTCTGGTGCTGGGCGATCAGGCGCGCAATTTGCGTTCGCTGATTGAGGCCGCCGATGTCATGAAAGATGCGCCCTATCAATATCGCTGGGCGAATTTCCAGGGGGCGGCACCGCTGTTTGAAGCACAGCGTGCGGGGGCGGTCGATACCTCCTACGCCGGAGATTTGCCGGTATTGATGGCGGCGTCCGGTGGCGTACCGTTGAAGATCATCGCCACCAACGTCGGCGATGCCGGTTCGAACGGATTGATCGTTCCGGCGGATTCGCCAATCCACAGCGTAAAAGATCTGGCCGGAAAAGAAGTGGTGGTGTCATCGGCGCGCGGCAGCATTTCGCAGCATCTGTTGTATGAAGCGCTGGAAGAAGCGCAGGTCAAACGCGATACGGTGCCGGTGCGGTTTGTTTTGCCAACCGATGCCAGTGCAGCGTTTAATTCCGGGCAGATTGCCGCCTGGGCCACGTTTGATCCCTATCTGGGGATTGCTGAACAGCACGGTGCACGCCTGCTGCGCGATGGCAAAGGGTTAACCACGGCACTGTCGTTTGTCACTGCCACGCAGAGTTCGCTGGACGATCCCGCTAAGCGGGCGGCGATTGTCGATTTCACCCATCGTTTAGCCAAAGCCCGCGAATGGGCACTGGAGCACCCGCAGCAGTACAACGCAGTCTATGCCCAGTTAACACGTCTCTCGCCGGAAGATGCGCAGAAGATTACGCCGCGCATTTCACACGGCGTTCGGGGTGTAACGGCAGAAGATGTGGCGAAAGTGCAGAAGGTGTCAAATCTGTTTAGCGAGCTGAAGATTTTGCCGAACAAAGTCGATGTGCAGGCGATTACGGATAACAGCGTCTTTACGCAATAATCGCCAATCCTGCGCAATAATCGCGCCGTTACACTTATGTGCACATCAACCTGCGCGAAGCCTCTCGCCGCGACGCTGATGTGCACATGCTGTAGCGGTGCAAACCCCTGGCTATTAACGTGGACGCGATCCCGGTCGGCCGTTGCCTAACATAATCGCCAGTCGGCTGCCACCCGGCGTGGTCTCCATCAATATCTTAGTGACGCTGGTCAGTGGTACTGACAGCAGCATGCCCACCGGCCCCAACAGCCAGCCCCAGAATATCAGCGACAGAAACACCACCAGCGTCGAGAGCCCCAATCCGCGCCCCATCAGCTTTGGCTCCAGCATATTGCCAAACACCATATGAATCGCACTGAACAGCGCGACCACGAACAGCGCATCGTAGACGCCATTTAACACCAGAGCCTGAATAAACGGCGGGATGCCGGCGATGATGGGGCCGATATTGGGCACGAAGTTGAGGATAAACGCCACCACGCCCCAGAACAGCGCGAATTTCACGCCGATCAATTCCAGCACCAGCCATACCGCGAGCCCGGTGATGACGCTGACCAGGGTCTTTAGCGCCAGGTAGTGGGTCACGCCTTTGAATGCGCGGTGTAACCCCGCAATGCGGATTTGCGGATTGATCATCGCGTTGCGCATTTTGTAGGGCAGATGGCGCACTTCGAACAGCATAAACACCACGGTGAGGATCAGCAGCAGCACGTTGGTCATGGCACCGGAAAACTGTTTCAGCAGCGTGGTGGCCAGATCCATCATCACATTCGGGTCGAGCCGGGCAGCTAAGGCTTCCGTTGAGACATTGATATGAAAGCGAGCGGCAAAGTGCTGCACCACGCCGAGCTTTTGTTCCAGCATGCTGCGGATTTGCGGATAGGTGTCGCTGAAGTCACTGGCCGAACTGGCCATCACGCCAACCAACAACAGGATGACGATAAATATCACGCTGATCACCGCAGTGATGGCCAGACCACGTGGCACGCCTCGACGCATCAGCAGGGTGACCAGTGGATTAAGCACAATCGCCAGAAAGCTGGCGAGCAGGAAGGGCACCAGAATTTCTGACGCAGCACGGATGCCCGCCAGAATAATCACCAGCATCGCCATTTTGACCAGCATGTTCTGGCCAATTTTTTCCTGGGGCAGGTTGTTCATTTACTCTCCTGAGTCATCAATGGCTCAGGAGAGTGTAGTTGAATGAAAGTAAGTGATTGTTTATTTAGGAATAAGCGAAACGTCAGTGTTTTATTTCCCCTGACGTTGCATTAGCGCTGTGGTGCCCAGCATCAGGGTGAGGCTGGCAAGCAGTGTCACGGTGGCCATCGCCATCCCTTGCCCCACGGAACCTTGCTCGAACTGACGCCAGATAAAAATCGCCACGGTTTGCGTCCCGGCGGGTGCCAGCAGCAGCGAGGTCACCAGTTCGCGCGATGCCACGGCAAACACCATCATCATCGCGGCCAGCAGACTCGGTGCGACCAGCGGCAGGACGATCAGGCGCAGCGCCTGTAAGCGTGACGCGCCGTGCACGCGCGCCGCCGGTTCCAGCGTGGGGGCCAGTTGGCGCAGCGCACTGCTGACATAGCGTACCGGCCACGGCAGCAGCAGGCAGCTGTAGGAAAGCAGCAGAATAAACATTGTGTTGTAAGGGGAAACCGGCCAGAAGCCGCGGTTCCACAGCAGAATCAAGCCGACGCCGACCACCACGCCGGGCATGGCGGCAGGCAGCAGCGCCAGGCCATCCATCATCGCCAGCAGGCGCGTTTTTCCTTCTGACACGCACCAGGCAATCAGGAAACCGAGCAGCCCAGTAAGCAGTGCTGCGCCCAGCGCCAGCCCAATGCTGGTGGAGAAGGCCGCTAACGCATCCCCTTGCTGACTAAATAGCGCGCCGAAGTGGCGCAGTGTCAGGTTATCCAGATGCAGGCCGCCGGAAAGGGTATTCAGTAATCCACTCAGCGTCATTGCGCCCAACGGCAGTACCACGGCGAGTAAAACGGTGAGGATAAACGGCAGCAACATCAGCGGCAGCCAGCGCCCGCCCTCGGCAAGCTCCTGCACCACCGGTTTGCCGTTAACGGCCGTGACATCGCTGCTGCCGGTCAGTTTGCGTTGCAGGAACCAGGCGGTGAGCGCCACCAGGCTCAGCATCAACGAGAGCGATGCCGCGCCCGGTAAATCGATTGGCCAGTCCGCCAGTTTGGTTTCGATACCGACCGTCATCAACGTCAGATGCGCCTGAGTGCCGAGCGCCGCAGGCACGCCGTACTCTTCAATCGCCAGCGTGAATGCCAGCAGCACGCCACCGGCTAACGCTGGCAGTGTCAGCGGCAATGTGATCTGGGCAAAAGCGCGCCAGGCTGATGCGCCGTGCACGCGCGCCACCCAGGCGAGGCGTTGACCGCTCGCCATCAATGAACGCGATACCGCTAAGTAGACCACCGGGAAGATATTCAGCGTCATCACCAGCGTCATGCCGGTGCTGCTAAACAGCAGGCTATCAAGGTTGAAGCCAGTGAGTTGTTGCAGATAGCCGTTGCGTTGCAGTGCCAGCGTCCATGACAGCGCCACGATATAGGGCGGGGTGAGGAAGGGGATCAGAAACAGCAGATCCCACATTGCCGCCCCCGGCAGACGGAACAGGCCGCGCAGTGCGCCGAGCGGTAAGCCCAGCAGCAAACTGCACAGCGCCACGCCGCCGCCGATTTTCAGCGTGCCCAGCCACATCGGAACCAGCTGGGGATCTTCAAACAGCGCCGGTAACGCGCTGAAAGCCCCACTCCAGTTCCCCTCGCCAAGCTGTGGAAACAGTGCCTGTAGCACGATAAACAGCAGCGGCAGTGCCACCAGCAGCATCAGCGCCAGCAGAATCAATCCATTCAGGGCACGCGACATCATTTACTGTCCGAACAGAGCGCCAAAGCGCTTCAGCACCGCCGAGCGCTCGCTGCTGCCATCGCTATTGGCGGGCAGCAGTTTGATCTCGGTGAACAGCGGACGCTGCGCTTTGATATCGGTACGCGCCGGCATCAGCCAGGCCTTCGCGACCTGCTCCTGGCCTTCATCCGACAGCACATAATCGAAGAACTTCTTCGCATCATCGGCATGTTGGCTGCTTTTCAGAATCATCATCGGACGCGGGGCCACCACGGTGCCGTTTTCCGGGAAGATCACTTTGACGCTTTCACCCTGCGCAATGTTGTTATAGGTGACGTAATCCACTGCACCAAACACCGCCGCTTTCGCACCCTGCAATACTGGCGTCACCGCCTGGGCATTCGGGCCGCTCATCACCATGCCGTTGGCTTTTAACTGGTCAAACAGCTGCCAGGCTTTTTCACCTTCGCTATTTTGCAGGCCAATCAGCAGATCGAGTGAAGCACCAGAGAGTGCCGGATCGGGGGTGGTGACTTTGTCTTTAAACGCGGATGCAGTCAGATCCTGCCAGGTTTTTGGCTCTGGCGTGCCGCTCTTGGTGTTCCACACGATGCCCAGCGCGGAAATGCCCTGTGCCACGTAGTTGGCCGTTTTGAACTGATCCGGCACTTTGGCGGCATTGGCGCTTTCGTACGGCAACAGCCAGCCACGATGTTGCAGATCTTCAGCGGTATCCCATGAGGCAGAGATCAGCACATCGGCTTGCGGATTAGCCTGTTCGGCTTCCAGACGCGCCATCACTTTGCCGGTGGTGGCCTGGAAGATATTCACTTTAATACCGGTTTGCTTTTCGAATCCGGTGGCCAGACTTTTTGATAGCGAACCCGGACCGGCGGTGTACACCGTCAGTGCCTGGGCATCGTTGATCATCATAGCGGAGGTCAAAATCATCGCGCTGATGGCTCCTGTTTTAACTGACTTGAGAGATGGCATTGCGGTCCCCTGAGAGGTGAGTAACGGAAACAATCTGGCCCTGTGCCAGGTGAATAATGCGGTCGGCGAGCGTGTTGGCTTCCTCGCGGTCATGCGTGACATAAACAGCGGTAATGCCCGCGCTGCGCAGTAAATCCGCCATGGTGTGCACCAGGGTTTCACGCAGGTCGCGGTCAAGATTGGAGAGCGGTTCGTCGAACAACAAAATCGCCGGTTTAGCGACCAAAGCGCGGGCGAGGGCGACGCGCTGCTGCTGTCCGCCAGAGAGCAACGCCGGTTTGCGATCGCCAAAATCAGCCAGGCCGACCTGCGCCAGCGCCGCATCGGCCTGTTCACGTGCAGCCGCTTTTTTCACACCGCGCATGCGCAGCGGAAACGCCACGTTTTGTGCCACGGTCATATGCGGCCACAGAGCGTAATCCTGGAAAACCATGCCGAGGTTGCGCATCTCCGGCGCATCGCAATGACGGGCGGAGGCAGCGCAGCGATCGCCAATCCACAACTCGCCTGCCGTGGGTTGCAGCAGGCCCGCCAGTAGTTTCAGCAGCGTGCTTTTGCCACAGCCGCTCGGGCCGAGTAGCGCAAGGATTTCGCCTGCGGGAATTGTCAGGGAGAGATCGTGCAGAATCGTCAGGTTATTCACTGACCATCTGAGATTTTTCAGTTCGATAGGCACGGCATGCGTCACTGGCCACCTCCGGCAAAGGAGTGGCACTGTGGCACGCGCGCCTGACAGCAAATCAGGAGCAGCATCAGATTGTGTATCCTCTTTGGGATTTGATGGGCGCGAGTGTAAGTGGGCGATATGACGAAATGATGACCACAAATTAGGGCGATCACCGGATGCAGTACGTAGGAAAAGGCGTATAGTTAGCCTTCTATACAAATATTTAGTCACCCACGAGCGCAATCACTCATGCCTGACCAGCCTGCCGCGGCCCCTGAACACGGCCGACTTCGCCTGAATCTTCTGATCCTCTCCATTGTGAAGTTCAACTTCGCCAGCTATCTCACGATTGGCCTGCCGTTGGCGGTGCTGCCGGGCTTTGTCCATGACGGATTGGGCTACAGCGCCTTTTGGGCTGGGGTCGTGATCAGCCTGCAGTACATCGCCACGCTATTAAGCCGTCCGCATGCGGGTCGCTATGCAGACATGTGGGGGCCAAAGAAAGTGGTGGTGCTGGGGCTGGTGGGTTGCTTGATCAGCGGCATCTGTATTTTGCTCTCGGCACTGACTGAAGGGCAGGGCGTGCTCAGCCTGATTTTGCTGTGTCTGGGGCGCGTGATACTGGGCGTGGGGCAAAGTTTCTCGGGCACCGGCACGTCACTGTGGGGTGTGGCGCGCGTTGGGTCGCTGCATATTGGCCGGGTGATTTCCTGGAACGGTATTGTCACCTACGGCGCGATGGCGATCGGTGCGCCGCTCGGTGTGGTGATTTTCCGCAGCGGCGGTTTACTGCTGCTTTCGGGCATCATCATTGCCATCGGCGTGCTGGCGATTGCGCTGGCACTGCCGCGTGCGCCAGTGAAAGGCAGCAAAGCCAAACCGCTGCCGTTCCGCGATGTGCTGGGCAAAATCTACGGCTTCGGCCTGATTCTGGCGATGGGATCGGCAGGTTTTGGCGTGATCGCTACCTTTATCACCCTGTTCTATCAGGATAAGGGCTGGGATGGTGCCGCCTTTGCCTTAACGATGTTCAGCGCCGCCTTTGTCGGTACGCGTCTGCTGTTCCCCAACGCGATTAATAAGCTCGGTGGCTTGCGCGTCGCCAGCATTTGTTTTGCCGTTGAAGCGGTCGGACTGTTTCTGGTGGCGGGATCGTTCGATCCGTGGATGGCGAAAATGGGGGCGTTTCTGACCGGTGCAGGTTTCTCGCTGGTGTTCCCGGCGATTGGTGTGGTGGCGGTGAAAGTGGTGCCCCAGCAGAATCAGGGCAGCGCGCTGGCGACCTACACGGCGTTTATGGATTTGTCGCTAGGTATCACCGGACCGATTGCGGGTTTTATCATGAGTTACGCCGGGGTGTCGCTGGTCTATCTGCTCACCGCGCTGCTGGTATGTCTGGCGCTGTTCTGCACGCTACGCATGATGAAGCGGCAGCCACAAGAAGCGGCTGTGGAAATCAAAGAAAATGCCTGACTTCTATGAATAAAGCACCCTCACATCATTCATCCCAATCGCTCAGGCGCATCTAAACAGGGTCTTCAATCGCTCAGGCATCCTCTAAATAGTTTACGTCAGAGCAAGGCGGCAAGTTTGTAAGTCCTCAGGAGCTTACGTCCGTAAGTGACTGGGGCGCACAAACGCGGCCAACGCAGCTATGACGTAAAATATGACGAGGATGGAAAAAAGGGCCTCCGACCGAGGCCAACACTAACAAAGTGTGTCTTGTTATGGACACAGATAAGGGTAGGGGAAACGGCGGCACACACCCTCGGCCGCCGTTATAAATCAGGCTTGCAGCAACTCAATACTCTGGCGAATCTCGCGCTCAATCTCTTTCGCGCCCCACTTCTCCAGCTCCGAGGAGAATGGCTCAAAGGCGTAAATGCCCTTATAGCCCAGCATCTCCAGACGCTTCACTTGCGCCACGCTGTTCAGCACATCGCGGTCGCTCAGCATAATGCGCTCTTCATCCGTCAGTGCCGCCGTTGGGCGGGTATCTTCCACGCCTGAGAGATGCACTAAGCCAATCTGGTTCACCTCAATCTCCTGCGGGAACTCCTGCTCGGCGTTCTCGTAAAGGTGATGATGGAAGGTATCCAACAGCAATTTAAACGGCACGCCCGCCTGCTTAATCAGCTTTTGCGTCTGCACCGCAGAGCGCAGTGAACTCACCGGGAAGCCCAGTGGCTCAACCAGCCCCTGAATACCGTATTCAGCGAAGCGCGGTGCCAGGATCTGCAACGCCTCCAGCGTTTTCTCTGGTGCGATGGCAATACCCTCGTTCAATGGGCACATCACCAGCGCTTTGGCACCAATGGCTTTCGCTTCTTGCAACATCGCTTCGGCTTTGCTCAACAGCGCGTCATCAGGGCGGTTAAACGGATAGAGCGCGTTAATGGTCTCGATCTCGATGTGATACTTATCCGCCAGCGATCGCAGCTGCGATGCGCTCAGACCATCGGTGACCTTGCTGCCCGGCATATCGTTACGCAGTTCCACTTTACTCAAACCCAGTCGCTGAACTAACTGGAAAAAAGCTTCAAGAGAGAGCGCGGGCGCAATTTTACGGTTGATACAGAAACGGGTTGGATCGATGGCCATGTGTGGCTCCTGTAATAGGATACGGTTCAGATGCTGCAAAGAAAACATTTATTTCATTGTTAGTGAATTATGAAATATCAGATATTGGATCTTCCTCGCAAAAATTTCATATTTCGTTTCGCGTAACATCATGCTGGCGTGATCTCAGTGGAAATTGTGTGGTCACAGAGGGTTATGATTGCGTGTCGGCAAGAGAGGCAGGGCGCCGATCGAGCGAGGTTTGCGGCCTTGCTGCAGGGAAGGCGGGAAAAATGCGATCCATGCCGCTAAAAAGAAATTTTCCAAAAAGAAGTATTTGAAAAATTTATTTCATTGTAATAGCTTCATAGCACGCTTTTCGTATTGCCTGGTCAGGTGGCGTTGCAGTGATAACCGACTGCCTGCAGGGAACTTCACATCAAAGAGGCAACGACATGACTATCGTAGGAAACTTTATCGGCGGCAAGATTACCCACAGCGCCAGCAATGAAACCATCCCGGTATACGATCCAGCCACCGGCAAGGTCGCGCGTGAACTCACGCAGAGCACCGCTGCTGAAGTGGAAAAAGCGATCGAAATCGCCCATGCCGCGTTCCCTGAATGGTCGAAAACAGCGCCGCTGCGTCGTGCCCGTGTGATGTTCAACTTCAAAGCACTGATGGAAAAACACCGTGACGAACTGGCTGCGCTGATCGTGTCTGAGCACGGTAAAGTGTGGTCGGATGCGTTGGGTGAGCTGACGCGCGGTATCGAAGTGATCGAGTTTGCCTGCGGAATCCCGCATCTGATCAAAGGTGAAAACTCACCAAGCGTCGGCACCGGCGTGGATAGCTACTCGCTGATGCAGCCGGTTGGCGTGGTGGCGGGTATCACGCCATTCAACTTCCCGGCGATGGTGCCACTGTGGATGTTCCCTATCGCCCTGGCGTGCGGTAACACCTTTATCCTGAAGCCACCGGCGCTGGATCCATCAGCCTCTGTGCGTATGGCTGAACTGCTGAAAGAAGCGGGACTGCCGGATGGCGTGTTCAACGTGGTGCACTCCTCTAACGAAGATGCTGAGCAGCTGTACAAAGATCCGCGTATTGCGGCAGTGAGCTTCGTCGGTTCTTCCGGCGTGGCCGAGCATATCTACAAAACCGCCAGCGCCCACGGCAAACGTGTGCAGGCGTTTGGTGCGGCGAAAAACCACGCTATCGTGATGCCAGATGCCGATCTGGATGCCACCGTGAATGCCATCATGGGCGGCGCGTTTGGTTCTGCCGGTGAGCGTTGCATGGCGCTGCCTGTGGTTGTTGCAGTGGGCAATGATACTGCTGACAAACTGATTGCGCGTCTGACGCCGCTGATCAAAGCGCTGCGCATCGGCCCCGGTATCCAAAAAGGTGCTGAAGAGAACGAAATGGGCCCGGTGGTTTCTGCCGCGCATCAGAAGAAAGTGCTGGGCTACATCGACAAGGGTGAAGCCGAGGGCGCAAAACTGGTGGTAGATGGTCGTGGTGTAAAAGTCGCAGGCCATGAAGAGGGTTATTACGTGGGCGGCACCCTGTTTGATAACGTTACCCCGGACATGGTGATCTGGCGTGAAGAGATCTTCGGGCCGGTATTGAGCATCATGCGTTCTACTGATTTTGACAGTGCACTGAAGCTGGTCAACAGCCATGAATTCGGTAACGGCAGTGCCATCTTCACCAGCAACGGCCACACCGCGCGTGAGTTTGTGCAGAACGTGGAAGCGGGCATGGTGGGTGTTAACGTGCCGGTGCCAGTGCCAATGGCGTTCCACAGCTTCGGTGGCTGGAAGCGTTCGGTGTTTGGTGCGCTGAACGTGCACGGTCCAGACGGTGTGCGTTTCTACACCCGCATGAAAACCGCCACCGTGCGCTGGCCGAGCGGTCAGCAGACTGTTTCAGAGTTCAGCATGCCAACGCTGGGCTAATCTCGCTTAACTTAGGAGATCGATGATGTCTTTGATTTCGAAAGCGCAGCAGCCAGACAGTAATGGTCGTATCCAGCACGTCACGCCAGAAAGTGCGGGCTGGGAGTACGTCGGCTTTGATGCCTACCTGCTGAAGAAGGGCCAGAGCCTGAAGCTCAGCAGCGGCGATAAAGAACTGTGTCTGGTGCTGGTGGCGGGGTTTGCCTCGGTAAAAACCCGCAACGCGGAGTTCCCGAACCTGGGTAAGCGCCTGTCACCGTTCGAGCGTATTCCACCGTACTCGGTGTATGTGCCGCACGATGATGAAGTAGAAGTCTACGCCGATAGCGATCTGGAGCTGGCGGTGTGTAATGCACCCAGCAGTGGCAACTTGCCTGCGCGCCTGATTGCGCCGGAAGATGTGGGGGTGGAGCAGCGTGGTAAAGGACGCAACCAGCGTCTGGTGCACAACATTCTGCCGGACAATGAAGAAGCCGACAGCCTGCTGGTGGTGGAAGTGTATACCGACGAGGGTGCGACCAGTTCGTACCCGAGCCATAAGCACGACCAGAAAACCAGTCCGGACGAAACCTATCTGGAAGAGACCTACTATCACCGTTTCGATCCAGAACCAGGCTTCGCCATGCAGCGCGTGTATACCGACGACCGTTCACTCGACGAGTGCATGGCGCCGTATAACCGCGATGTGGTGACTGTTCCGCGTGGCTACCATCCGGTGGCCACCATCGCGGGTTACGATAACTACTATCTGAACGTGATGGCCGGTCCGGTGCGTTTGTGGAAGTTTACCTGGGAGAAAGATCACGCCTGGGTGAACAGCGATAAGTACCCGCGCAGCAAATAAAGTCGCAGGTCGCCATAATGGCGACGCTACCGACTAGCGATACGCTTGTCGTTGGGTGCACAGTGATGTGCATCTGGCAGCACACCGCAAGATATGAATGACAAATGTAAAAAGGGCAGCCAAATGGCTGCCCTTTTTGATGTACAACATCTGGCGAAGTTATTCGCCGGTGCCGGTATTATTGAGCGCTAATGAAACCGCCAGCGTCTGTGCCAGGCAGAGGGAGGCAACCTGCGAACGGAAGCCATCCACCTGCGCTTCGCGCACCACAAAGCACACATCGCTGAAGGCGGCCAGTGGGCTCACCTGGCTGTCGGTAATAGCAATCAGATGTGCGCCGCGCTTGGCACCCAACTCAACCAGCTCAACCGCTTCACGCGCATACGGCGAGTAGCTAATGGCAATTACCACGTCTTTTGGATTCACCATGCTCAACTGCTCGGTGAACATGCCGCCGAGGCCGTCGATCAGGAATGCACGACGCTCCAGATGGCGCAGCGCATACACCAGATAGGACGCAACGCTGAATGAACGACGCAGGCCAATGATGTAGATATTCTCCGCTTCATCCAGCATCTTCACCGCTTTGTTCAGCTGGTCCGGATTGACCTGCATCGCTAACTGCTGCAATGCCTGGCTGTTCACCATAGTAAAGACGTTGAGGATTTCTACCGGGCTTTCAGGCGAGCTGGCGCTGTCATCAGTGGCAGTCTGGCGGAACAGGCGAGCACGCTCGGTGTAGTTCACGGTTTCTTCCATCAGGTGCTGACGGAAAACCTGTTTCATTTCGTTGAAACCGCTGAAACCAAAGGCGTTGGCAAAGCGGATCAGCGTGGAGGGCGGCACATCGGCCTGTTGCGCGATGGAAGCCACGGTATCGAATGCAATGCTGTTGCTGTTATCAAGAATATAACGAGCCACCTGCTTCAGGCGTTTACTCAGCGTCTCATAGCGACGACGGATATCGTCCTGTAACAAGGTTAATTGGGTTGGATTGTTGGTCATGACTTCGGCCCGTCAAAAAATGAAAATATGGCTGGATAATGAGCGCTATAGTACCAGATGGATGTAAAATTTCATTTGTTTGACGCTATCGTGACGCTTATTTCATCGGTTTATGAAATGCCTCACAAAAAGAAGTGATTAGCGGCAGTGCTGATGCCCATAAAAAAAGCGGCCCTTATGAGCCGCTTTGGTACTGCTTTAACGCCAATCAGCCACGCGCGGCGCGCCAGTAACCAATCAGTCGCAGATAGTTGCCTTTCACCGTTTCAATCAGCGCTTTGTCATCCAGCTCGCCGTTGAGCCACTGACGTGACGGTTGACCGAAGATGGTACGGCCGACGGCGAAGCCTTTGACCCACGGTGCCTGCGCTGCAGCGGCGAAACCGGCTTTCAGCGTCTCTTCCGGCGCATCAAGGCCGAGCAGCAGAATGCCGCGGCAGTGGGGATCGTTCTGTTCGATCAACCCGCTGATAGCCTGCCAGCTCTCTGCCGACAGCGGTGGCAGTTTCCACCAGTCCGGCTGAATGCCCAGGCTATAGAAGTGGCTCAGCATGTCGTAATAGTACGATTCATTACGGTCCGGATTGCTCTCCGGCAGAATCAGTTCCAGCAGCAGCTCATGCCCGCTCTTGTTACAGCCGTTCCACACATCAAGTACCAGTTCATCCTGCTCTTTACGCAGCTCGGCGCTGTCGTGCGGATGGTAGAACACCAGGCATTTCACCACGTGCTCTGCTGGCCAGTCGACCAGTTGCGAGCCGATGTTACCGTGCTCCAGACGCAGGGGACGCGAGCTTGGCAGTTCGATCGGACGGCCAATCCACCAGTTTTTACCGGTAATCGCGTTCAGTGCTTTCTGGCCGTAGGTGGTATCCGCCAGAATCCCACTCTTCTCATTTAAGCCTGCTTCGTTGGCCGCTTCCTGCGCCGCCTGCAACAGCAGCAGTTTCAACTGTGGGATCTTATCTTCACTGACGCCTGCTTCACGGGCCATATCGGCCAGCTGCTTGCGATGGTCGAACGCGAACACGTTGAGTTCTGGCCACTGTTGTTTACGCGTGGTGACGCGGTGCAGATGGTTGAGACGCGCATCCAGATCCGGGCGTTTTACGTCTTTGTCGCGACCGAGGAAATCGTCCAGCTCTTCTTTGGTTGGCATCGCTGGCGCGCAACCATGGCGTGAAACCACCAGCGCACCACAGGCGTTGGCGTAGCGGCAAGCCTGTTCCCAGCTTTCATCATTAAGCCAGCCGCGCAGCAGGCCAGACATAAAGGCATCGCCTGCACCCAGCACGTTCAGGACTTCAACGCGAACGCCGGTTTGCAATTTTGTCTGCTCCCAGCTGTCCGGGATATCACCTTCAAACACCACGCACCCCAGCGGTCCACGTTTACAGACCAGCGTGGCTTTACTTGCCTGGCGCACATTTTTCAGTGCTGTCAGCGTATCCGTACTGCCGCCGGCAATATGGAACTCTTCTTCCGTTCCTACCACCAAATCGAAATAGTGCAGCACTTCCTGCAATTGTTTCGTGACTTCACCGGATTCAACGAAACGCGTTTCGCCATCGCCCAGTGACGTCAGCCCCCACAGCACCGGACGATAATCGATATCCAGTGCGGTGCGCAGACCATTTCGCTTGGCGATATCCAACGCTTTCAGTACTGCCGCGCGGGTTTGCGGATGTGAAAGATGCGTACCGGTGACCGCGACAGCGCGAGAAGAGGTGATGAATTCCTCTTTAATGTCATCCGGCACCAGGCCCATATCGGCACAGTTGTCACGGTAGAAGATCAGTGGGAAGGTATCCTCATCTTTAATACCGAGGATCACCAGGCCGGTCAGGCGGTTTTTATCGGTGATCAGCCCATCGGTGTTACAACCCACGCGCTGCAATTCTTCTCGCAGAAAGCGGCCGTTATGTTCATCCCCTACGCGCGCCAGCATGGCTGATTTCAGGCCCTGAATGGCTGTTCCATAGGCCACGTTACCGGAAGAACCGCCCAGATATTTATTAAAGCTGGTCATATCTTCCAGACGTGATCCGATTTGCTGACCGTAGAGGTCGACGGCGATGCGTCCGATACAAATCACATCAAGCCGCTTCTGTTGTGTACTCATACCTGTGGTTTCCTTCTGTGATAAGCAGACACTGGGGCGAAAACGCCCAACATCAAGCGCTATGCTTCCGGGTTCTCAAGGTGCCTGATTGGCTATGGTGGCAGTATGAGGAATAAAAATTCCAAATACAATATGAAATGAAACATCCGTCGCGATTTTGTGACCGAGGTAAAACTCTGCACAATGCGCTATCACGGCATGCTGTTTAGCATCGGTTTCACTGATGCTATGGCTTGTGAGCCAGGTCGCAGGAAAATGGCTGTGAATAAAGGAAGCTACTGAAGTGAAATGAAATTTCGCTATCTTGTTAAAATGCTATTTTGTCATTTCACTTTTTCCCCTGCAACGGCCTTCGCTGGCAACGTTTCATCGCTGAATTTGATCTCCATCGCAAAATGAAATGTTTCTTCTGTAATTACGTTTAATGAAAAAAATATTTGTTTATAATCGCCACACGTTTCACTTATCCGCGGGTGCCGTCACGGCAGCGAAAACCCGAACCGCGTTGTACCTCACGTCAGGTACCAGCATGTAAAGGAAGAAGCATATGGGCACAATCAGACTTACCACGGCACAGGCGCTGGTGAAATTTCTTGATAACCAGTATCTGAACGTTGACGGCGTTGAAACCAAATTTGTGAAAGGCATTTTTGCCATTTTTGGCCACGGTAACGTGCTGGGACTGGGGCAAGCGCTGGAGCAGGACAGCGGCGATCTGGTGGTGCATCAGGGTCGTAATGAACAGGGCATGGCGCATGCGGCGATTGGTTTCGCCAAGCAGTCGCTGCGTCGTCAGATTATTGCCTGTACCTCTTCAGTGGGACCGGGCGCGGCGAACATGATCACCGCAGCTGCTACGGCGACCGCGAACCGCATTCCTTTACTGCTGCTGCCGGGCGATGTGTTCGCCACGCGTCAGCCCGATCCCGTTTTGCAGCAGATCGAGCAGAGCCACGATCTCAGCATCAGTACCAATGATGCCTTCCGCGCGGTGAGCAAATACTGGGACCGCGTTAGCCGTCCTGAACAGCTGATGACTGCCTGTATTAATGCCTTGCGTGTGCTGACCGATCCGGCGGAAACCGGTGCCGTGACCATCGCGCTGCCGCAAGACGTGCAGGGTGAGGCCTGGGACTTCCCGGAATATTTCTTCCAGAAACGTGTGCACCGTCTGGATCGCCGTCTGCCGACAGCTGCTCAGTTGGAAGATGCGCTGTCGCTGATTGCGCGTAAACACAAGCCGCTGATTATCGTGGGTGGCGGTCTGAAATATTCCGATGCCGGTGCCGCGCTGCTGAAATTCGCGGAACGCTTTAACATTCCGTTTGCGGAAACACAGGCCGGTAAAGGCACCATTGTTTCTGATCATCCGCTGAATGTGGGTGGCGTCGGCGAAACGGGCTGCCTGGCAGCTAACCTGTTGGCGAAAGAAGCCGACCTGGTGATCGGGATCGGCACGCGCTACACCGATTTCACCACCGCTTCGAAATGGATTTTCCAGAATCCTGAAGTGAGCTACCTCAACATCAACGTCAGCAATTTCGACAGCTACAAGCTCGATGCAGTGCAGCTGTTAGCGGATGCTCGCGAAGGTTTGACCGCACTGGAAAGCGGACTGAAAGGCTTTGAGAACCACTGGGGCGGTCAGGTTGAGCAGGCACAAAGCAAGCTACTGAAAGAGACGCAGCGTGTGTATGCCGCCACTTATAACACCGACGATTTTATTCCCGAAATCGCCGATCACATTGACCGTGAAGCGCTGTTTACTGAGTTTGAGCGCCTGACGCAGTCAGTGCTGACGCAGAGCAGCGTGCTTGGCACCTTAAACGAGCAGCTCCCAAAGGATGCAGTGATTGTCGCGGCAGCGGGCAGTCTGCCGGGCGACCTGCAACGCATGTGGCGCACCAAAGATTACAACTCGTACCACGTTGAATACGGCTATTCCTGTATGGGCTACGAAGTCAATGCCGCGTTGGGCGTGAAGCTGGCCCAGCCGCAGCGTGAAGTCTATGTGATGGTAGGAGATGGCTCGTTCATGATGTTGCACTCCGAGCTGGTCACCTCGATTCAGGAAGGCGCGAAAATCAACGTGGTGCTGCTGGATAACATGACCAACGGCTGTATTAACAACCTACAGATGGAACACGGCATGGACAGCTTCACCACCGAGTTCCGTTTCCGCAACCCGGAAGGCGGCAAGCTGGATGGCGGCTTTATTCCGGTCGATTTCGCGGCGATTGCGGGCGGTTACGGTTGCAAAACCTATCGCATTACCACGCTGGAACAGTTGGAAGCTGCACTGATTGACGCGCAGAAACAGACCGTTTCAGTGCTGTTCGACATCAAAGTGCTGCCAAAAACCATGATTCACAAATATTTCAGCTGGTGGCACGTTGGTGTGGCTCAGACTTCAACGTCTGAACGCACGCAGGAAGTGGCCGACAAACTTAACGTGCATATCGAACAAGCACGTAAGTACTAACACCCTTTTTAGGCCGGCGTTCGCCGGCCTTGTTTAACCCTATGTCCCCCAAATAATTCGAGAATCAGGAAGGCGGCCAACGAGAGCAGCCAACGCACCTGCATCTTGAAATATGAAGGGCATACTTATCCGACTCTACAGGTGTAATTATGACGCTCAAACTCGGTGTAATTGGTACCGGTGCAATTGGTCAGGATCACATTCGTCGCTGCAACAATGTGTTGCAGGGCGCGAAAGTGGTGGCGGTTTCAGATATCAACGTGGAAGGGGCCCGCGCGGCGCTGCAGCGTTTGAATATCGAAGCTGAGGTGTATCAGGATGGTCATCAGGTGATTAACTCGCCGGAGGTGGATGCCATTCTGGTGACATCATGGGATCCGACCCACGAAGAATTCACCCTTGCCGCCATTGCTGCTGGCAAGCCCGTGTTCTGCGAGAAGCCGCTGGCGATGAGCGCCGAAGGCTGCCGTCGCATCGTTGATGCCGAAATCAAACACGGTAAACGCCTGGTGCAGGTGGGCTTTATGCGTCCGTACGATTCAGGCTATCGCGCGTTGAAGAAAGTGATCACTGACGGTGAAATCGGCGAGCCGCTGATGCTGCACTGTGCGCACCGCAACCAGAGCGTGGGGGAAAATTACACCACCGATATGGCAATCACCAACACCCTGATTCACGAGCTGGACGTGCTGCGCTGGTTGACCGAAGACGATTATAAATCGGTGCAGGTGGTGTTCCCGCGTTCCACCTCGAAGAGCCATGCCAAATTGAAAGATCCGCAAATCGTGCTGTTCGAAACCCAGAAGGGCATTCGTATTGATGTCGAGATCTTCGTGAACTGCGCATACGGCTACGACATTCAGTGTGAAGTGGTGGGCGAAGAGGGCATTGCCAAACTGCCTGAGCCTTCATCTATTCAGATGCGTAAAAACGCGCGTCTCGGCAATGCGCTGCTCACTGACTGGAAAGACCGTTTTATCGAGGCTTACGACGTTGAGCTGCAAGCTTTCATCAATGACGCCACAGCGGGCAAGTTGACCGGGCCTTCCGCCTGGGATGGTTTTGCTGCCTCCGTTGCGGCGGATGCCTGCCATAAAGCCCAGAATAGCGGCGCTATCGAGCCGGTGACCATGCCAGCGCGTCCAGACTTTTACGCCAAATAACTGAGCCTGTGCGCTAACACTTCTCTCTCAGAATCAGGGAATTGAAATGAACAAAGACAATGTAAAACTGGCGATTGCGCCAATCGGCTGGACCAACGATGACATGCCAGAACTGGGCAGCGAAAACACCTTCCAGCAGACCGTCAGTGAAATGGCGCTGGCAGGCTTTACCGGCAGTGAAGTCGGCAGCAAATATCCGAAAGATCCGGCAGTGCTGAAACCGATGCTGGAAATTCGCGGTATTCAGATCTGCAATGCCTGGTTCAGCACCTTCTTCGCCAACGGCGACAAGGCGAAAACCATCGACGAGTTCACCCAGCACATGAACTTCCTGCACGCCATGGGCGCGCGCGTGATTGGTTGCTCTGAGCAGAGTAAAAGCATTCAGGGCACCACGCTGGCAGTGCTGGAGCAGAAGCCGATCTTCACCGATGAAGAGTGGCGTCTGACAGCGGAAGGCTACAACGAGTTGGCTGAGATCGCGGCGAAGAAGGGCATGCGCGTAACGCTGCACCATCACATGGGGACCGGCATTCAGACCCCAGCGGAAATCGATCGCTTTATGGAATCAACCAATCAGAATGTCGGCCTGCTGTATGACACTGGCCACATCTACTACTCCGAAGGCTC
Source organism: Pantoea sp. Seng (assembly GCF_009829935.1). NCBI lineage: Bacteria > Pseudomonadati > Pseudomonadota > Gammaproteobacteria > Enterobacterales > Erwiniaceae > Pantoea > Pantoea sp. Seng. The sequence continues at coordinate 133,852 of NZ_SZZV01000012.1, forward strand.
ACAGCAGGCGATGCTGGATGTGCTGACCAAATATCTGCCACGTATTTTCCACGTGCACCTGAAAGATGTGCGTGACAGCGTGGTGGCTGAAGTGCGTGAAAAATCACTGTCATTCCTCGATGGCGTGAAGAAAGGCACCTTCACCGTGCCGGGCGACGGCGTGATTGATTTCAAACCGGTGTTCAAAATCCTCGACGATTACGGTTACAAAGGCTGGATGGTGGTGGAAGCGGAGCAGGATCCGGCGCTGGCCAATCCGTTCGAATATGCGGTGAAAGCGCGTAAATATATTCGCGAGAATACCGGCTTATAAGTTCAATGATGCGCGATTTATCGCGCTCTTATGACCATCAGACACAATAAAAAAGGCCGTTATCCCTTACAGGATAACGGCCTTTCTATTTGGCCTGGATTATGAAGCCAGCGACAGCGCCGGTTTCTGACCGTTGACCGCCAGCCACTCACGAATGCGTGCCTGCTCGGCTTCTGTCAGCCACATACCTTGTTTGGTACGACGCCAGATTGCGTCATCCAGTTCGCGCACCCATTCATTTTTCACCAGGTAGCGCAATTCAGCTTCATAAAACTCGTGACCGAAGTTCTCGCCCAGATCCGCCAGACTGCTTGCGCCTGCCAGCAGTTCTTCGGTGCGGCTACCGTAGGTACGGGCAAAGTGGCGCGCCATGCCTTCGCTGATAAACGGATAACGACGACGCAGACCTGCGGCGTAATCTTCACGGGTGCCAGAGAAATCACCGCCTGGCAGTACTGCTGATTTAGTCCAGGCTGGGCCGGCGTTGGGATAGTACTTCGCCAGTTTTTCCAGCGCGTGCTCTGCCAGCTTACGATAGGTGGTGAGCTTACCGCCAAACACCGATAGCAGCGGCGCCTGGCCATTGTCGTCATGCACATCCAGCGTGTAATCACGGGTGATGGCCTGCGGTGAATCCGATTCGTCATCACACAGCGGACGCACACCAGAATAAGTCCAGACGATGTCATCTTTGCTCAGCTGCTGTTTGAAGTGTCCGTTAAACACTTTCAGCAGATAGCTGATTTCGTTGTCATCGATCTTCACGTCTTTCGGATCGCCTTTGTACTCCACATCCGTCGTACCGATGATAGAGAACTCGTCCATCCACGGAATCACAAACACGATACGGTTATCTTCGTTCTGCAGGATATAAGCCTGCTTTTCACGGTGTACGCGCGGCACCACAATGTGGCTGCCTTTGATCAGGCGAATACCGTACGGCGATTTCAGCTTCAGGCCATCATCAAAGAATTCTTTTACCCAAGGTCCAGCGGCATTGACCAGGCCTTTGGCACGCCACGTGAAGGTTTTGCCGGTATCAATATCTTCCGCTTCCACCATCCACAGGCCACTCTCACGCCATGCACGGGTCACGCGGGTGCGGGTGCGCACTTCGCCGCCCTGTTTCACCACTTCCTGCGCGTTGAGCACGACCATACGCGCATCATCCACCCAGCAGTCAGAATATTCGAATCCGCGCGTGATCTCAGGCTTAAGGGCCGATTCCGCGCCAAAACGCAGGCCTTTACTGCCCGGTAAAGTGGTGCGTTTACCCAGACGGTCGTACATAAACAGGCCAAGGCGAATCATCCACGCCGGACGCAGATGCGGGCGATGTGGCAAGCGGAAGCGCATTGGGAAGGCAATGTGCGGTGCCATTTTCAGCAGCACTTCACGTTCAGCCAGCGCTTCGCCCACCAGACGGAATTCGTAATGTTCCAGGTAGCGCAGGCCACCGTGGATTAATTTAGAGCTGTTGGAGGAGGTTGCACAGGCCAAATCCCGCGCCTCCAGCATCAGCACTGACAGTCCGCGTCCTGCAGCGTCCACTGCAATGCCGGCTCCGTTAATGCCGCCGCCGATCACGATCAGGTCTTTGGTTTCCACGTCATCTCCTCCGATGTTCGGAATAGTTCTAAAATGTTCGTTTTCGAGCGTAATAATAATCGGAAACCAACATTGATGCCAGCGCTTAACTCAATAAAAACATTTTTGCGTGATATAGCTAACATTCCTGCAGGAAAAAAAATCCATAGCCATAACTTTTGTCAGGTTATCGCGACGGATTCTCAGGTTAAACTAGGCGTTAATTGTGACGACCTTATGAGAGACACCATGGAAAACTTCGAATGTATTTCGGTTCAGCAGGCTAACGAGCACCTGGCACAAGGCGCGCAGCTGGTGGACATTCGCGACCCACAAAGCTATGCCATGGGCCACGCGACAGGCTCGTTACATCTGTCGAACGACAATCTGGCGGACTTTATCGCGCAGGCGAATCATGAGCTGCCGGTGCTGGTGATGTGCTATCACGGCAACAGCAGCAAAGGTGCAGCACAGTTCCTGTTAGGGCAGGGTTTCAGCGCTGCCTATAGCATTGATGGTGGTTTCGACGCCTGGCGTAGTGCGTTTCCAGCGCAGGTTGCGACTGGCAGCGTCTGAGCCGATCCCTAAAAGGAAGGAGAGCACGCACGATGCGCATTACCCAGTTTAACCATCCCCGCATGGCACAGGCATTTGTGGACTATATGGCCACACGTGGCGTCACGCTGCGTATTGAGCGCGAAAGCCACTATGTCATTATGCTGGATGACGAAACGCAGCTTTCAATGGTTGAAAACGAACTCGCACAGTTCATTCGCGATCCCAACCATCCGCGTTATCAGGCGGCCAGTTGGCACACCGGCAGTACCGAGAGTGGCTTGCGCTACGAGCGCAGCAATATCTGGGCGAATATTCGTGAACGCGCAGGTCCGCTCACCATGACGATCATGATCGCCTGCGTGGCGGTGTTTATCATGATGCAGATTGTTGGCGATGATGTGGCGCTGGATTGGCTGGCGTGGCCTGCTGACTCCTCACAGTATTTCCAGGTGTGGCGCTGGTTTAGCCATGCGTTGTTGCACTTCTCACTGCTGCACATCCTGTTCAATCTGATGTGGTGGTGGTATCTCGGTGGCGCAGTGGAAAAGCGTATTGGCAGCGGTAAGCTGTTTGTGATTATGCTCATTTCCGCGCTGTTGAGCGGCTGGATGCAGGCCAAATTCAGCGGTGTGCTGTTCGGCGGACTATCGGGCGTGGTGTATGCGCTGATGGGTTATTGCTGGCTGCGTGGCGAGCGCGATCCCGAAAGTGGCATTTATCTGGAGCGTGGTCTGATGGGCTTCGCTATTGTATGGCTGATTATTGGCTGGTACGGCGCTTTTGGGCTGTCGATTGCTAACGCTGCACATGTCACCGGCTTGCTGGTCGGCCTGGCCATGGCGTTTGTCGATACGCGCAATGTGGCTCGTCGGTAGCAGGTATAAAAAGAAAACGGCTCTGAGCCGAGGAGAGAGATGTGAAGCAGACGCAACGTCATGACGCCATTATCGATTTGGTGCGACGCCAGGGATATGTCAGTACGGAAGAGCTGGTGGATCACTTTGAGGTGAGCCCGCAAACCATTCGGCGTGACCTGAACGATCTGGCCGATCAGAATAAAATTCAGCGTCATCACGGCGGCGCGGCGCTGCCTTCCAGCTCTGAAAACACCGCATGGCAGGACCGCAAAATGATGTGGTCAGCGGAAAAAGCGCGCATCGCCGAGCGTGTGGCGAGCCAGATCCCGGATGGTGCCACGTTGTTTATCGATATCGGCACTACGCCGGAAGCGGTGGCGCATGCGTTGCTGAATCACAACAATCTGCGCGTGGTGACCAACAACCTCAATGTGGCGATTTTGCTGATGGCGAAGCCGGATTTCCGCGTCATCATCGCTGGCGGCGAAGTGCGTACGCGGGATGGCGGCATCATGGGTGAAGCGACGCTGGATTTCATCTGCCAGTTTCGCCTCGATTACGGCATTCTCGGCATCAGCGGCATCGATATGGATGGCTCACTGCTGGAGTTCGATTACCACGAAGTCCGCACCAAACGCGCGATAATCGAAAACTCACGCTGCGTGATGTTGGTGGTGGACCATTCGAAATTTGGCCGTAATGCGATGGTGAACCTGGGGAATATGAGCCTGATTGACTACATGTATACCGATCAGACGCCGCCTGCCAGCGTGCTGAAGATGATTGAGCAACACGAAGTCCATCTCGAACTCTGCTAATCCATCCTGTCGGGGCGGTTGCTGTGCCGCCCGCAGGATGGCATCAGGTTGCGCGCCACGCGTAAATCCACTTTTTTTCCCCTCCATCCGCATTTCCCTGTCGCTTTTTTCTTCGCCCCCGGCTTTACTTATCCTTTCTGGTTATGCGCTCGCCCGTCTTTACCGTTAACGGACTCGAAGGGATTGATATGTCGCAGCAAAAATTTAATAAAACACGTTTCGACGCCGCACTTACCCGCCAATGGCAGCACCTTGGACTCACCTCCGCCCAGCAAATGACACCGCATCAGTGGTGGCAGGCATTAAGCCGTGTGCTGACCGAGATGCTCGCCACGCAGCCGCCCGCCACACCGCGCGCAGGCCAACGCCATGTGAACTATCTGTCGATGGAGTTTCTTATCGGCCGCCTGACCGGCAACAACTTGCTGAATCTGGGTTGGTACGACGAGGTGAAGGAAGCGCTGGCGGCGCATCAGGTAGAGCTCAGTGAGTTGCTGGAGGAAGAGGTGGATCCGGCGCTTGGCAACGGTGGATTGGGGCGCCTGGCCGCGTGTTACATGGACTCGATGGCCACTGTCGGGCAGGCCGCGATGGGACATGGCCTTAATTATCAGTACGGTTTGTTCCGCCAGACCTTTGACGATGGCCAGCAAAAAGAGGCGCCAGACGACTGGCAGCGCAACAGTTATCCGTGGTTTCGCCATAACGCCGCACAGGATGTGCAGGTTGGCATCGGCGGCAAAGTGAAGAAAAACAGCGATGGCTCGCTACAGTGGCGACCTAAATTTCAGCTTAAAGGTGAAGCCTGGGATTTGCCGGTGGTCGGCTACCGTAATGGTGTGACGCTGCCGTTACGTTTGTGGCAAGCCACCAGCGTGCATCCGTTCGATCTCACCCTGTTCAATGATGGCAAGTTCCTGCAGGCCGAACAGCCCGGCATTGATGCTGACAAACTCACCAAGGTGCTGTATCCCAACGATAATCACGCAGAAGGTAAACGCCTGCGCCTGATGCAGCAATATTTCCAGTGCGCGTGTGCGGTGGGCGATATTCTGCGCCGCCACCATCTTGCCGGGCGCTCGATCCACACCTTGCCCGATTTTGAAGTCATCCAGCTCAACGACACGCATCCCACTATCGCCATCCCGGAGATGCTGCGTATCCTGCTGGATGAGCATCAGTTGAGTTGGGATGAAGCCTGGCACATCACCAGCCGCGTTTTCGCCTATACCAATCACACCTTGATGCCGGAAGCGCTGGAGCGTTGGGATGAGTCGCTGGTGCGCGATCTGCTGCCGCGCCATATGCTGATCATCCGCGAAATTAACCAGCGTCTGAAAAAAATCGTCAAGAAGCAGTGGCCCGGCGATAGCGCGACATGGCAAAAGCTGGCGGTGGTAGCTGATGGACAGGTGCGTATGGCGAACCTGTGTGTGGTGAGCTGTTTCGCCGTGAATGGCGTGGCTGCGCTGCACTCTGAGCTGGTGGTGAAGGATCTGTTCCCGGAATACCACCTTCTGTGGCCAAACAAATTCCATAATGTGACCAATGGCATCACGCCGCGCCGCTGGTTGAAGCAGTGCAATCCGCTGCTGTCGAACCTGATTGATGAAACGTTGCAGGTGGAGTGGGCCAACGATCTGGATGCGCTGGAGTGGCTGGCGCCCTATGCGCGTAAAAAAGCTTTCCGTCAGCAGTTCCGCACCATCAAGCAGCAGAACAAGCTGCGCCTGACCGTATACATCAAACGCGTGACCGGCATTGATGTGAATCCTGATGCGCTGTTCGATGTGCAGATTAAGCGGCTACACGAGTACAAACGTCAGCACCTCAGCCTGCTGCATATGCTGCACTGCTATCGTCAGTTGCGGGACAATCCTGATAACCCCGACTTTGTGCCGCGCGTATTCCTGTTCGGTGCCAAGGCCGCGCCGGGCTACTACCTTGCCAAGAACATCATCTACGCCATTAACAAAGTGGCCGAGGTGATCAATAACGACCCGAAAGTCGGCGATCGGTTAAAAGTCGTGTTTATCCCTGACTATCGCATTACCGCCGCCGAGTTGATGATTCCGGCAGCCGATCTCTCGGAGCAAATCTCGACTGCCGGTTATGAAGCGTCCGGCACCGGGAATATGAAGCTGGCGCTGAACGGCGCGCTGACCATTGGCACGCTGGATGGTGCGAACGTCGAAATCGCCGAAGCGGTGGGCGAGAAGAACATCTTTATCTTCGGCAATACCGTGGATGAGGTTAAGGCGCTTAAAGCCAACGGTTACAGCCCGAAAAAACTGCGCAAGCAAAATAAGTATCTGGATGGATTGTTGAAAGATCTGGAGAAGGGCAAGTTCAGCGAAGGTGATAAGCAGGCATTCGATATGCTGCTCACCAGCCTGACCAAAGGTGGCGATCCCTGGCTGGTGCTGGCCGATTTCGAGGCGTATCTCGACGCGCAGCAACAGGTTGAAGCCTTGTGGAAGAACCCGGAAGCCTGGACTAAAGCGGCGATTCTCAACACCGCGCGCACCGGGCGATTCAGTTCCGATCGTTCGATTCGCGATTACCAGCAACGCATCTGGCAGGCCGCGCGCTGATTTCCAGCTCGCTATTGATGGCCGCTCGACATGGTTTCGATAAGGTTTTCGTCGGATACGTATTGATACGCACTGCACCCAAGGAGACGTGATGACGTTCAGCAAACTGGATCAGGCCGCGCAGGAAGCGGGTATTGCGGTAGATTTTACCAATGCGAACGGTGAGCGGGTGCGCATTAGCGACGACACCAAACGTGCACTGCTGGCGGTGATGAATACGCCGGAAGGTAAAACGCCACCACTGCCACCGGTGCTGGTTTTCACTCCGCGCCGTCCGCGTCAGTGTTGCCCGCAGGGCAAAGGCGAATTTAGCTGGCAGCTTGAGACCGAACGGGGCAAAACTTACAGCGGCACGCTTCAGGCAGGCGAGACCTTCACATTGCCGCCGCGTCTGCCGCAGGGGTATCACCGTTTGACCTTACAGCAAGGACGTCAGCAGTGGCACTCGCGCATTATTATCGCGCCACGTCGCTGCTATTTATCCGAACCGCTAGCGCAAGGCGACAAACGCTGGGGAGCGCTGGTGCAGCTTTATACGCTGCGATCCGATCGCAATTGGGGGATCGGTGATTTTGGCGATCTTGCGCAAATGCTGGAGCAGATCGCCGCTCACGGAGGCGATTTTGTTGGCCTCAACCCGCTACACGCGCTTTATCCTGCGCAGCCTGACCACGCCAGCCCTTATAGCCCCACCTCGCGTCGCTGGCTGAATATGCTGTATATCGACGTTAATCAGGTGGCGGCATTCGCTCAAAGCGCTGAAGCACAGCGCTGGTGGAAACTCGCCAAAACGCGCAAGGCTCTGCAAGCCGCGCGCGCCACTGACTATGTCGATTATCGAGCGGTGGCTGAGTTGAAAATCACCGCGCTACGCCTGTCCTGGCAGCATTATCAGCCTGAGCAGGAATTCCTGCAATTTGTCGCCGAGGGCGGCGATCATCTGCGCTATCAGGCGGCGTTTGACGGCATTCTGGCAGAACGCAGCTCTCAGCAGGAGAAGGAGTGGGGTTGGGCGTCATGGCCGGAAACCTGGGGCAATGCCCATCAGCCAGAAGTTCAGCAGTGGTGTGCTGCACATGAGGACGAGATTCAATTCTGGTGTTGGTTGCAGTGGCTGGCGCAGCAGCAATTTGCCGCCTGCTGGCAGCGTAGCCAGCAGCTCGGCATGACGGTGGGATTGTACCGGGATTTGGCGGTCGGTGTGGCGCAGCACAGCGCAGAAACCTGGCAGGACCCGCAGTTGTATAAGCTGGGTGCTTCGGTGGGGGCACCGCCGGATCGCCTGGGGCCATTGGGGCAAAACTGGGCGTTGCCGCCGCTTGATCCGCATGAGATGCGCGCGCGCGGCTATCAGCCTTTTATCGATTTATTGCGCGCCAATATGCGTGATTGTGGCGCGTTGCGTATCGATCACGTGATGGCGTTATTGCGGCTGTGGTGGATTCCGTATGGCGAGACAGCAGACAAAGGCGCCTATGTGTCATATCCGGTGGACGATTTGATGGCGATTCTGGCGCTGGAAAGTCAGCGCCATTGCTGCATGGTGATCGGCGAGGATCTGGGCATTGTGCCGCCGATCATCGTTCGCATGATGCGCAGTCACGGCATTTTCTCGTGGAAAGTGCTGTTCTTCGAACAGGAGCGCGATGGCCGCTACCGCCAGCCTGCGGCTTATCCTCGACAGTCGATTGCCAGTGCCAGTACTCATGATTTACCCACGTTGAGCGGATTCTGGCAGGCGGAAGATTTGGCATTGGGTGAAAAGCTTGGCATGTATCGCGATAGCGTGCTGCACTCCCTGCAACAACAGCGCACAGCACAAAAGCAGGCTTTGCTGGACGCCTTACAGCAGGCGGGGGCCATGCCAGCTCGCAGTCGTCAACCTGCGTTGAAGCAACCGCTGACGCCGGCGATCAATGTGGCGATGCACCGTTACCTGGCCCGCACGGAGAGCGCATTACTGGGATTGCAGCCGGAAGATTGGCTCGGCATGACAATGCCGGTCAACGTGCCTGGCACAGTGGATGAGTATCCCAACTGGCAGCGCAAGTTATGTGTCACGCTGGAAGAGATGTTTGCCGACAAAGCCGTGAAGCAAGTTCTGAAAGCGGTGAATGACGGACGCAAAGCGAGGTAGAAATCTGCGGCAGCGAGGGTGCGCTGCCGCAAGAAAATCAATAGTAAGAGTGCTCGCCGCGCTGGTGTTCAGTGAGGTCACGCACACCTTTCAGCTCAGGGAACGCTGCCAGCAACTCTTTCTCGATGCCATCTTTCAGCGTGACGTCGATCATTGAACAGCCGTTACAGCCGCCGCCAAACTGCAGAATCGCGTAACCGTCATCGGTGATTTCCATCAGGGATACACGACCACCGTGACCCGCCAGCTGTGGGTTGATCTGCGCTTGCAGCAGATACTCCACGCGCTCAACCATTGGCGCATCATCAGACACTTTACGCATCTTGGCGTTTGGCGCTTTCAGCGTCAGCTGGGAACCGAGGTTATCGGTGACAAAATCGATCTCAGCATCTTCCAGATAAGGCGCGCTCAACTCATCAACATAGGCTGACAGCTTTTCGAACTTCATTTCAGTATCAGTGGCTTCTACTGCATCGGGTGGGCAGTAAGAAACACCGCATTCCGCGGTTGGCGTACCCGGATTAATGACGAATACGCGAATTTGTGTGCCATCTTCTTGTTTTGACAGCAATTTTGAGAAGTGCTCTTGCGCAGCATCAGTAATAACGATCATGGCGATTGCTCAATAGTTGACTAAATTACTTGGTTATAATACGCCCAACGCCGACGCTCTACAAGGTACGGCACAGGCAGCCAATATGCACGCTGGCCGCGCCTTGCGCCAGCAAAATGCGGCTGATTTCTGCCACCGTGCTTCCGGTGGTAACCACATCGTCGATGAGCAGGATATGGCGTCCGCGCACTGGCATTTCAAGGGAAAAGGCCCCGCGCAGATTCTTTTTCCGCGCCGAAGCGCGCAACGCATGCTGGACCAAGCCCCGCCGTCTGCGGCGCACCCCCGCACGATATTCACAACCTAGCCAGTGTGCCAGCGGTTTTGCCAGCAGCTCAGCCTGATTATAGCCACGCTGCCAGGCACGACGCCGATGTAACGGCACACTCAACACCAAATCAATGCGCGGCGTAAGGTTATCGCGGCGACTATTTAACAATTTTAACAAAAGGAGTCGTGCCAGCATCACTCTGAGTGCGGTTGCCCGAGAAAATTTCAGCTGGATGACCCAATCGCTCAGCGGCGGCAGGTAATCACTCACGCAAGTCAGGCTGTGCCACGGCGGTGGACAACGCAGACAGCGGCCGCACAATCGGGTGCCGCTGGCCGGCAGTGCACAGCAGGGGCAGATCGCGGGCAGCGCCGGGATTTGTTGCGCACAGCGGCTGCATAGCCCGTGTCTGGCAATCTGTAATGGCAGGCGGCATAGCCAACATAGGGCAGGGATTGATAGCATAGCGGCCTCTTTTCACTTTTCGGGAGTGTAACCGATGAGTTCGCTTTACTGGCACACCACAGGCACAGGCGATCGCGATCTTGTGCTGCTGCACGGCTGGGGATTGAATGCCGAAGTGTGGCAGAACATTGTTCCACGACTCAGCCCGCATTTTCGTCTGCACCTGGTGGATCTGCCCGGCTTTGGCCGCAGCCAGGGATTTGGTGCACTGACCTTAGCCGACATGGCTCAACAGCTGCTTCCGCAACTTCCTGAGCGTGCAGTGTTGCTCGGTTGGTCGCTGGGGGGACTGGTTGCCAGCCAGATTGCACTGATGCAGCCTGAACGTGTCACCGCGCTGATTAGCGTGGCGTCGTCGCCCTGTTTTACCGCGCACGAGGATTGGCCGGGCATCAAGCCTGAGACGCTGGAGAGCTTCCAGCAGCAGCTGAGCAATGATTTCCAGCGCACCGTAGAACGTTTCCTGGCCTTGCAAACCATGGGTACGGAAAACGCTCGCCAGGATGCACGTCAGCTCAAAGACGTGGTGCTATCACAGCCAATGCCTTCGGTCGCAGTGCTGGAAGGTGGACTGGAGATATTGCGCGAAGTGGATCTGCGCGCGCAGCTGCCGCAGTTGGCAATGCCCTTGATGCGTTTGTATGGATCGCTGGATGGATTAGTACCACGTCGAATTGCAAAGCAGTTGGATGAAGCGTTACCGCGTTCACCTTCAATTGTGATGGAAAAAGCGGCGCATGCGCCATTTGTCTCGCATCCTGACACATTTTGCCAGCATATTATCGAGTTCATCCAAGCGGTTACCCGTTAAATCTGTTGCGGCAGTGGAAATTCTTTCACCAGCGGTAATACTTTTGACGTGAGCTGAGCTGCTTCGCGGTGTGTTCTTTTGCTATCTCGCCTGTTGTGCTTCGCGGCCGCTGACATCCCAATAATGCAAAAAATGGATGAGGGTAATGCTATGAAGATGATGAAATTGGCTGTGGCTTCTCTGGTGATGAGTGCGGTGTCGTTTTCAGCGTTCGCCGCAAAGGAAGTGACTAAAGAAGAAGTGCAGAAAATGAATCTGGAGAAAATCGGTACGGTGACCACCACGGCGGAGACCACCTCACCGATGGATGCGAAGCGCGAACTCTCCAAAGCGGCCGATGAGAAAGGCGGCAAATACTTTCTGGTGATTGCGGGCCGGGAACATGGCAAGTTCAGCGCCACGGCGGATGTTTACAAATAATCAGCCACGCAACCACATAAATTGCCACGCAGCCAGCGTCATTGGCTGGCTGCCATCGATTTTCTCGCCACTGATCACATCCTGATAATGTCGCGCCTGCGGCAGATGCGTGGTCACTTCCCGGCTGCTGAGATTAAACACGCACAATAAGCCCTCTTCACTGCCTGACGGATGTCGCCGCAACATCAGCAGAGTATTTTCACTCTCCAGCAGCGTCATCGCATTATCCGGATGGAACGCGCTCTGGCGGGTGCGCAGCTGGATCAATGCGCTGAGTCGTTCATACACCTGCTGACGCAATGGGTCAGCGCCGCTGATCCACTGTTCCATTTCACGCAAACTGTATTTCTGGCGATTGATGGCGCGGTTGTGTCCTGCCGCGCGCACGCCTTCATTGTCGTTGCGCGATCCCAGAATGCTTTGGATATAGATCGCCGGCACGCCCGGAAAGGCGAGCAGAATGGCGTGTGCCAGCAGGAATCGGCGCAGACGCGTGTCATCGTCATCATTCTGCTGGTTGAGAGCATCGAAATAGGTGACGTTAATTTCGTAAGGGCTGGTGGTGCCATCGGGATTGTTTTTATAAGACACCAGCGCCCCTTCCAGCGCCAAATCTCGCACCAGTGCTACGATCTCCACTTCAGACAAAATACCGCGCGCAGGATTGAGGCCAATGCCATCGTGCGAGGCAAGGAAGTTGAAGAACGTGGTGGTGCCGTTACCGGTGCCCAGCGTGCTGGCCCATTGACGCAGCGCGCGTGCGGATCCTGAATGAATGGCATGGAGCACCAGCGGCGGCAGTGAAAACTGATACACCATCTGCGCTTCATCGTGCCCGTTACCAAAATAGCTGATGTTGTCTTTATGCGGCACATTAGTTTCGGTGACGATCACTGTGCCCGGTGCCACTTCGTTGGAAATGGCGCGAAACAGCTTCACCAGCTGGTGGGTTTTCGGCAGGTGAATGCAATTTGTACCCGGCGTCTTCCACATATATCCCACTGCATCAAGGCGAACGTAATCGGCGCCTTTGTTCAGGTAATCCAGCAATACGTCGACCATGCGAATCAGCACTTCAGGATTGGCAAAGTTAAGGTCGATTTGATCGGCGCTAAATGTGGTCCAGATAAAGCATGTCTCACCATCAGCCATCTCAAAGGGCGTGAGCAACGGTGAGGTGCGGGGACGCGTCACGGCGCTGAGATCGGTGGCCGGTGGCATGCTAATAAAGAAGTCGTCCCAGCCGGGATCCTGCGCCAGAAAGTGGCGAAACCATTGGCTGTGCGCCGACATATGGTTGCAGACGAAATCGAACATCAGACGGGTTTCACTGTGCAGCGCTGCGATATGCTGCCACTCGCCACAGAGAGGATTCACCTGGTGATAATCAATCACGGAGAAGCCATCGTCGGAGGAGTAGGGAAAGAACGGCAGCAGATGCACCAGGCTGAAAGTGGATTGCAGGTGCTGCTGATAGAAGTGCGAGAAGCTGGCGAGCGTGGGCTGATCGGATTCACGGAACTGATCCGCGTAGCTAATCAGCACCACATCCTTTTCATCCCAGTGGGCTTTGCGTGGCAGTTTAGCGGTATCTCGCGCTGCACGAATGTGGGAAAGCAGACGCTCACGTGCGGCGACGGGGAAGCGGCCTGCGTAAATCTCATCAAGTAGGGCGTTGATTATGTCCATCAGATCGTCGGGCCACGCGGAAGGTCATTTTTTCACACGGATTTTTTCAGCGTAGACGGATGAGAGGATTTATCAAATGTGTACGCGCGGAGCGAAGCTGTCTCCGCGCGTTATTCAGGGCTGGGCGTTAGCGTTTTTTGCCAAATGCTGCTGCCAGCGCATCACCCATCGCGCTGTTACCTGCAGGTGCATTGGCAGGTTTACCGCGTCCTTTGCTGTTAGCGGCGGGACGTGCATTCTCTTTGCCGCTACTGCGATTATTGCCGCCGCGCGCATTGCTCTCGCCGGGCTGTTCGTCAAGACGCATGGTGAGGGCGATGCGCTTACGCTGCATATCCACTTCCATCACCTTCACTTTGACGATATCGCCCGCTTTCACCACCTGATGGGGATCTTCGACGAACTTGTCTGACAGTGAAGAGATGTGCACCAGACCATCCTGATGCACGCCGATATCCACGAAAGCACCAAAGTTGGTGACGTTGGTGACCGCGCCTTCCAGAATCATGCCCGGCAGTAGATCGTTCAGCGTTTCCACGCCTTCGGCAAACTGCGCGGTTTTGAACTCCGGACGGGGATCGCGCCCCGGTTTTTCCAGCTCTTTCATGATGTCGGTGACGGTTGGCAGACCAAAACGCTCGTCGGTGAAGTCGCGCGCGTTGAGATCACGCAACCCACCCGGATTGCCCATCAGCTCGCTCAGCGCCTGTTCAGTCGCGGCCAGAATACGTTCGACCAGCGGGTAAGCTTCCGGGTGCACGGTGGAGGCATCCAGCGGGTTATCGCCGTGATTGATGCGCAGGAAGCCGGCGCACTGCTCGTAAGCTTTTGGCCCAAGACGGCTGACTTTCAGCAACTGCTGGCGATTCTGGAAGCGGCCGTTCTCATCACGCCAGGTGACAATGTTCTGCGCCATCATGCGGGTTAAGCCTGCCACGCGCGTCAGCAAGGCGACTGAAGCGGTATTCAGATCCACGCCGACGGCGTTTACGCAGTCTTCCACCACCGCATCCAGCTTCTTCGCCAGTTGGCTTTGGCTCACATCATGCTGATACTGGCCGACACCGATGGATTTCGGATCGATTTTCACCAGCTCGGCCAGCGGATCCTGCAAGCGACGCGCTATGGAGACGGCGCCGCGAATGGAAACATCCAGATCCGGGAATTCCAGCGCGGCCAGTTCCGATGCGGAGTAGACCGATGCACCAGCCTCACTGACAATCACTTTCTGCGCGTTGATCTGCGAGAACTGCTTCTGCACGTCGAGGAAGAAACGCTCGGTTTCACGTGAAGCGGTACCGTTACCAATCGCCACCAACTCCACCTGGTGTTGGATGCACAGTGCTGCCACAACCGATGCGGCTTTCGCCACCTGCCCGGTGTGCGGATAGATGGTGTCATGTGCCACCAGTTTGCCGGTGGCATCCACCACGGCGACTTTCACGCCGGTACGCAGGCCCGGATCGAGGCCCATGGTGGCGCGCATGCCTGCCGGAGCCGCCATCAACAAATCGTGCAGGTTGCGGGCGAATACGTTAATCGCTTCATCTTCTGCGCGTTCGCGAATGGTGCCCATCAGTTCGGTTTCGAGATGCAGCAGCACTTTGATGCGCCAGGTCCAGCTCACCACCGCTTTACGCCAGCTGTCTGCCGGAGCATTGTTCAGACGCAGTTGCAGGTGATCGGCGATCAGCGTTTCACCGTGGCTTTCGCGCGGCGCTTCTTCGAATTGTGGATCGGCGTTCAGAGAGAGTTGCAGCACGCCTTCATTGCGACCACGGAACATCGCTAGCGCACGGTGAGAAGGAACGGTACTGAGAGGTTCGTGGTGATCGAAGTAGTCGCGGAATTTCGCGCCTTCTTCCTCTTTACCTTCCACCACACGCGCTACCAGATGCGCGTTTTTCCACAGATAATCACGCACTTTTGCCAGCAGCGTGGCGTCTTCGGCAAAACGTTCCATCAGGATATAACGTGCGCCATCCAGCGCTGCGCGCACATCGGCGACGCCTTTATCCGCATTCACATAGCTTGCAGCCAATGACTCGGGTTCCTGAGAAGGATCGCTCCATAGCGTTTCAGCCAGTGGCTCCAGGCCCGCTTCGATGGCGATCTGCCCACGCGTGCGACGTTTCTGCTTATAAGGCAGATACAGATCTTCCAATTCAGTTTTGTTCAGCGTGCCATTGATGGCCGTGGCGAGTTCTGGGGTGAGTTTGCCCTGCTCGTCGATGGATTTCAGAATTGACTGGCGGCGATCTTCCAGCTCACGCAGATAGCCAAGGCGGCTCTCCAGCTGACGCAACTGGGTATCATCCAGCCCACCGGTCACTTCCTTACGATAACGTGCGATAAACGGCACGGTGTTCCCTTCATCCAGCAAGCTTACAGCGGCGTCAACCTGGTCGGCGCGAGCCTTCAGCTCACTTGCGATAATCTGGCTCAGTGAATCTTTCATCATCATTAACAATGCTTACACAGGGTTGGAAAACAGGGGACAGTTATACGGATTGGGGCGGCAAATTGCCAGCCGGGGACAGGTGAATCCGTCTTTTTCTGAATGCAGCGCGCACATCGCTGTGCACACCTTGCTGAGAGCAAAGTAGTCGCTTATTGTTGGCCTCTTTGCAGTAACGATACCTTGTTATCACGAGTAGACGTCATGAAAACCCAACTGATTACCCGCGAAGGCTATAACAAATTACGTGCCGAACACGACTATTTGTGGAACGAGAAGCGTCCGGAAATCACCAAAATTGTCTCCTGGGCGGCCAGCCTTGGTGATCGTTCAGAAAACGCCGATTACACCTACAACAAGCGCCTGTTGCGGCAGATAGACCGCCGTGTGCGCTATCTGCGCAAATGCCTCGCCGATCTGAAAATTGTCGATTATGCGCCGCAACAGGAAGGAAAGGTGTTCTTTGGTGCCTGGGTTGAGGTGGAAAATGAACAGGGTGATGCAAAGAGATTCCGCATTGTGGGGCCGGATGAAATCTATGGCGATGCGGTTAAGGATTACATCTCCATTGATTCACCGATGGCCCGTGCGCTGATCAAAAAAGAGGTGGATGACGAAGTCGTGGTGAATACGCCGGAAGGACAGAAAGTCTGGTTTGTTAACTGCATCGAGTATGTGAAGAACCCAGAGTAAAAAAGAGGCGGAGAATAATGGCTTGGGTAAAAAAGCCTTGGGTGCAACTTATTCTCCGGTGGCGAAATGGGCTGGCGTAGAAGGGGGGAGCGCCGCAGCATTGCCGCGCCTGAAAGATTTGGATTATTTGCCTGGCGTTGTCGCGGTGGTGGTCGATGTGCTGCTGGTGCCTTTGTCACCGCCGCCCATGGTTGCCAGTGCCACCCCTAACAGTGCACCCACGGCACCCACACCCATCGCGTCTGAATTGCCTTTGGCGGTAGTGGAGGCCTCGGCTCCCGCCGCTTCACCCGCGCTGGTGGCCGCATGAGCCTGAGAAAGGCTGACCAGCACCAGTACACTCAGCAAGACCGCAGTTTTTTTCATTTTTTTCTCTCCAAAGATGCGCAATATCAGCAGGAACCCTTGCAGTTTCTGAGATCGTTGTGCAGGAAGAAAGTGCTGATTACTGTCTGATTAATCAGACTTTATTTAACACTGGCATTATCTGGCGCGAGATGCGTATTGTTCCGAGAGCAGATGAGCACTGAAAACGAAAAGAGCCAGATATTATGCTGCGAATGATCGCCCATCGAATGATTCTGGCCTGTCGACTTAAGCCAAATGGCCCCAAATGCTGTGATAACGAGCGGTCTTCGGCCCTGTGATCCATTTTCGAAAAGAAAACCGCGTAAATTTTCGGATTAGCGCTAAGCGGCTGGAAAGCCCCGATAAAAAGCGGGAGACAACGCGCATTTCAGGGCTTAAATTAAATATAAGCTGCTGTTTAATATGCTTTGTAACAATTTCGGCTAGAATATAAACCATTAATAACTGTCACATGCAGGCATCTTTTTTACACAATATTGACTCAGGCAATGGCGCCTTTGGGAGTTGAACAATGCAAGAGAACTACAAAATTCTGGTCGTCGATGATGATATGCGTTTGCGCGCACTGCTCGAACGCTATCTCACCGAGCAGGGCTTTCAGGTGCGCAGTGTCGCCAACGCCGAGCAGATGGATCGTCTGCTAACTCGTGAATCATTCCATTTAATGGTGCTGGATCTGATGTTGCCAGGCGAAGATGGCTTGTCCATTTGCCGCCGTTTGCGCAGCCAGAGCAACCCGATGCCGATCATTATGGTGACGGCAAAAGGCGAAGAAGTGGATCGTATCGTTGGGCTGGAAATCGGCGCTGATGATTACATTCCGAAGCCGTTTAACCCACGTGAACTGCTGGCCCGTATTCGTGCCGTGCTGCGCCGTCAGGCCAATGAATTGCCAGGTGCGCCTTCACAGGAAGAAGCGGTTATCGCCTTCGGTAAGTTCAAATTGAACCTCGGCACGCGTGAAATGTTCCGTGAAGATGAGCCAATGCCGCTGACCAGCGGTGAGTTTGCAGTGCTGAAAGCACTGGTGAGCCATCCGCGCGAACCGTTATCACGCGATAAGCTGATGAACCTGGCGCGTGGTCGTGAATACAGTGCAATGGAACGTTCTATCGACGTGCAGATTTCCCGTCTGCGCCGCATGGTAGAAGAAGATCCGGCGCATCCACGCTACATCCAGACCGTTTGGGGTCTTGGCTACGTCTTCGTTCCGGACGGCAGTAAAGCATGAGGCGATTGCGCTTCTCTCCTCGCAGTTCGTTTGCCCGCACCCTGTTATTGATCGTTACCTTGCTGTTCGTCAGCCTGGTAACGACCTATCTGGTGGTGTTGAATTTCGCCATTCTTCCAAGTTTGCAGCAGTTCAATAAAGTCCTCGCTTACGAAGTGCGTATGTTGATGACCGATCGACTGCAGCTGGAAGATGGCACGCAACTGGAAGTGCCACCTGCCTTCCGGCGTGAAATTTATCGTGAACTGGGTATTTCGTTGTACACCAACGCAGCGGCAGAAGAGAGTGGCCTGCGCTGGGCACAGCATTACGAATTCCTTAGCGAGCAGATGGCGCAACAGCTGGGTGGCCCGACCGATGTCCGTGTCGAGGTTAACAAGAATTCCCCCGTGGTCTGGCTGAAAACCTGGTTGTCGCCAGACATCTGGGTGCGTGTGCCGTTGACTGAAATCCATCAGGGCGATTTCTCGCCACTGTTCCGCTACACCCTGGCGATTATGTTGCTGGCGATCGGCGGTGCCTGGCTGTTTATCCGCATTCAGAACCGACCCCTGGTCGACCTGGAGCATGCAGCGCTTCAGGTCGGTAAAGGCATCATTCCTCCTCCGCTGCGTGAGTATGGCGCATCGGAAGTGCGTTCCGTAACGCGAGCCTTTAACCAGATGGCGGCGGGCGTCAAACAGCTTGCCGATGACCGTACGCTGCTGATGGCGGGTGTCAGTCATGATTTGCGCACCCCTTTAACACGCATTCGTCTCGCCACCGAGATGATGAGTGAACAGGATGGCTATCTGGCCGAGTCGATCAATAAAGATATCGAAGAGTGCAACGCCATCATCGAGCAGTTCATCGACTATCTGCGCACCGGGCAGGAGATGCAGACCGAGCGCGCCGATCTCAACAGTGTGTTGGGTGAAGTGGTGGCGGCGGAAAGCGGCTATGAGCGTGAGATTGAGAATGCGGTGATGCCGGAAGAGTTGATGCTGGATATCAATCCGCTGTCGATTAAGCGTGCCGTGGCGAATCTGGTGGTGAATGCCGCGCGTTATGGCAACGGCTGGATCAAAGTCAGCAGCGGCCAGGAACTGAATCGCGCCTGGTTCCAGGTGGAAGATGATGGTCCGGGTATTAAGCCCGATCAGCTTCAGCATCTGTTCCAGCCTTTTGTACGTGGCGATAGCGCACGCAGCACCAGTGGCACCGGCTTAGGGTTGGCGATTGTGCAGCGTATTATCGACGCGCATGAAGGCTCGCTGGAGATAGGTGAGAGCGAGCATGGCGGATTGCGCATTCGCGCGTGGTTGCCGATACCGGAGAATAACGGTATGGCGTTAGTCAGCACGCATCACAGTTAACGCTTCGCTCAGATAAATGTGGAGCGATGACTGTTTCGCCTGCAGGCATCCGCGACTGGCTGCGTAGCCCTCAGCACCACAGTTGAAAAATCACGCCGCTTAAGACTGAGTATCAATGAGCCGCCATTTGGCGGCTCATTCACTTCACAACTGCGGGCCAGCCTGAACCAGCGCTTTGCCGGCATCGTTATCGGTATACTTCTCAAAGTTGGTGACAAAACGCTGCGCCAGACCCTGCGCGGCCTCATGCCACGCGGCTTCATCCGGCCAGCTGCGACGTGGATCCAGAATCGCATCATCGAATTTTTCCAGGGTCGCAGGCATCTGCAGGTTAAATACCGGTAGTGTTTCCATCGCTACGTCGTCCAGCTCACCCGCCAGAATCGCATTGATGATAGCGCGGGTATCTTTCAGTGAAATACGTTTACCGCTGCCGTTCCAGCCGGTGTTAACCAGGTACGCTTTAGCTCCCGCTGCTTCCATGCGCTTCACCAGCACATCGGAATATTGCGTTGGATGCAGCGTCAGGAAGGCCGCGCCGAAGCAAGCTGAGAACGTCGGGGTGGGCTGAGTGACACCGCGCTCGGTACCGGCCAGCTTGGCGGTAAAGCCCGACAGGAAGTGGTACTGGGTCTGTTCTGGCGTTAAGCGCGAAACCGGCGGCAGTACACCAAAGGCATCAGCGGTCAGGAAAATCACGCGCTGCGCATGGCCCGCTTTGGATACCGGCTGCACGATGTTTTCAATATGCTCAATGGGATAGGAAACGCGCGTGTTTTCAGTTTTGCTGGCATCAGCATAATCAACGCTGCCATCTGCCCGCACCACGACGTTCTCCAGCAGCGCATCACGGCGGATGGCGCGATAGATCTCCGGCTCAGCTTTCTCCGACAGATTGATGGTTTTGGCGTAGCAGCCACCTTCGAAGTTGAAGACACCATCATCATCCCAACCGTGTTCGTCATCGCCAATCAGCTGGCGATCGGGATCGGTGGACAGTGTGGTTTTGCCAGTGCCAGAAAGACCGAAGAACACCGCGACGTCACCCGCTTTACCCACGTTCGCCGAGCAGTGCATTGACGCGATGCCTTTCAGCGGCAGCAGGTAGTTCATGATGGCGAACAGGCCTTTCTTCATCTCGCCGCCGTACCAGGTGCCGCCAATCAGCTGCATGCGTTCGGTGAGGTTAAAGGCGACAAAGTTCTCAGAGTGTAAACCCTGAGCCTGCCAGTCCGGGTTGGTGCATTGCGCGGCGTTCATCACCACAAAATCCGGCTTAAAGGAGGCCAGCTCGGCTTCATCAGGGCGGATAAACATGTTTTTGACGAAATGCGCCTGCCAGGCGACTTCCATCACAAAACGCACACTCAGGCGGGTGTCGGGATTCGCACCGCAGAAAGCGTCGATGACAAACAGACGTTTGCCAGAGAGTTGTGCGGTGCAGCGATCTTTCAGCGCCTGCCAGGTTTCCTGCGACAACGGCTGGTTGTCATTTTTACCGTTGCCGACATCATTCCACCACAAGGTGTCACGCGTGGTGTCATCGCGCACGATGTACTTATCTTTTGGCGAACGTCCGGTAAAGATGCCGGTATCCACGGCAATGGCGCCGCTTTGCGTCTGGGTGCCGCGCGCATAACCTTCCAGTTCCGGGCGAGTTTCTTCCTGAAACAGCGTATCAAAGTCAGGGTTGTACACCACTTCTGTGGTGCCGCTAATGCCCAAAGCGGCAAGGTCTTGCGATGTCAGGCCGTGAACGCGCATGTGGCTGCTCCTTAGATCGATGCTTCATAGCATTTTTATGAGGGGGTCTGCGTCCTGTCGTGCATGGCCGGACAGGGCAGATCGCGCGCAGTGTACACGTCTGAGCAGGGCGTAAAAGTGAAGAGAGTTAAAAATGCGAGCTGGAACGTGACAAGCAGTGAATTCTGCCAGTTAAGAAACTAAAGTCAGTGTAAGTTAGTTAAATTACGCGGAAGTTGATGGGTTAATTCCTGACAGAAATGCGGGCGGCGATGCCGCCCGTAGGGGAATTAGTGCAATTGATCGCTGTTATTTGTAGGTGCATTGCGAATCGCAGCAATGTCTACGGCATCGTAAACATAATGCGAACCGCAATAGTCGCAGTGCATATCGATCTTGCCATCCTCTGCAAGGATTTCGTCCACTTCTTCAACCGGCAGTGTGTTCAGTACTTCGCCACAGCGCTCGCGTGAACAGGTGCATTTGAAACTGACCGGGGTCGGATCAAACACCGTGGCCTCTTCCTGATGATACAGGCGCCACAGCACATCCGTCGCGGGCAGCTCAATCAGCTCTTCGCTCTTCACGGTTTCGGTCAGAGTGGCCAGATGATTAAAATCATCCTGGCTCGGCTCTTGTGCAGGCAGTACCTGCAACAGAATACCGGCGGCGCCTTTATCGCTGGTACGAATAAACAGGCGAGTTGGCAACTGCTCAGAACGCATGAAGTAATCTTCCAGGCAGCCAGCCAGCGTATCGGCTTCCAGACCAACAACACCCTGATAACGCTCCCCCTTTTCTGGTGAAATGGTAATCACCAGATAACCGTTACCCACCATCTCTTTTAGGCTGCTGCCCGGCGCGATGACGGCATCTTCCTTCACGCGTGCAACGCCACGCAATTCCTGCTTGTTGTTGCCATTGATCACCGCCAATGTCAGTGGACCATCGCCCTGTAACTGAACGGTGATGTCGCCATCAAATTTCAGCGTTGCGGTCAACAAGCTGGTCGCGACCAGCAATTCACCCAGCAGGTTTTTCACCGGTTCGGCGTAGTCGTGGTTTTTGACAATCTCACGCCAGGTTTCGGATACGTTGACCAGCTCGCCGCGAACGGCGACATTTTCGAACAGGTAACGGTGCAGTTGATCTTGAACAGACATAGTGTTTCTCTCGTTGGGGCGACGGTTATTCATCGCCCGACAATTTAAATTTCATCAGATCGCGGCGCTCTTTTTTATCCGGGCGGCGATCGGGGTGCGGCATGGTCAGAGCATTCATTTTGCGTGCCAGCGCCGTTTTTTCACGCTTCTCAATGCTGGCGGCGGTCTCCGCATACATCTCTTGCGCCTCAGTAGCAGGGCGACGTTGATCGCCAATGGCGGTGATCACTACCGTTCGCTCATCGTTGCCCTGACGCAGCGTTAACTCGGCATGCAATTCCACGGTTTTACTCGGCTTGCTACGCTGGCCGTTGTAATGCACTTTACCGCCTTCGATCATTTCGCGAGCCAGCGCGCGCGTTTTATAAAAACGTGCAGCCCACAGCCATTTATCGAGGCGGACACCTTCGCTGGTTTTTTCTTTCATTGCGGCTCCTGCTTTAACGCAGCGTTTCACACAACTGGCGATAGTCTCGCACTGCAGCATGACGCTGGAAAGATTGATCGGGCCGACCGGAATCCGGATTGCTGACGCCTAAACACCAGCGAATGCCCCAGCGTGCCGCCGCATCGAGGATCGCTTCGCTGTCATCAATAAACAGCGTGCGCTCGCTATCGAATGCAGTTTGCTGCTGAACGGCCTGCCAGAGACGTGGATCCTCTTTCGGATACCCAAAGGTATGGGTAGAAAGTAATAAATCAAGGTGGGGAGCCAAACCGGTTTGCTCCAGCTTTACCTCGAGGTTGTACGGATGCGCATTGGTCAGCAAAATGGTGCGTTTACCCGCAGCACGTAGTGCCTGGAGTAGCGGCAACGTATCCTCGCGCATGGCGGCACGGTGACGTTTTTCCCATGTCATGGCGCGGATATCTAAGGCCAGTTCTTGCGACCAGTAATCAAGACAATACCAGTTTAGCGTATGCACTACGGCTTGATACTTTTGCTGAATCAGCTGATGTGCCTCGGCCAGCGTGATATCACGCTCGCGGCTCAGGGTTTCAGGAACGTGTTCCAACCAGAAATGGCGGTCGAAGGCGAGATCGAGCAGCGTGCCATCCATATCCAGCAGCACGGTATCAATCCCGGACCAGTTTAGCGTCATCGTCATACTCTCTCGCCCTAAAAAATAGGGCGACAGGGTAGCACAGAAGGGAAGGGCTCAGAACAGTGAGCGCACGCTCTGCATAGTGCTCAGATTGTGATTGAAGCACTTGTCGTAATACTGCTGAATTTCCACCATGCGCAGGCGATTACGATGCATACGTCGCAGGGCCAGTAGCCCATTGGTGACGCCGCAGAGGATCAGCACCAGCATCAATAATGCGGTACCGAGGTATCGCCATTGCGCCATCGCATCCGGTTCATTGTGTAACGCAATGTGGCGTGTGCCGTTAGCGTCAGTGGTGATGCTGGTAATGATGCCGTTGGCAGCAAACGGCGTGTGCAACAGCATGCCGGACATGCGTTGCAATTCGCGCCATTGCGATGGTGCATCAAGATCAAACAGCGACACGGAAGGCTGTGGCTGATTCACCATCTGACGACCCTCATCACTCACTATCAGGAAGCCGCCCGGTGGTGGGCTATTCAGATTTTCTGCTGCACGACGGGTTTCACGCGAGAAGAAGGTCGAGGTCGCGGTATTCACCAGGTTCTCCAGCGCTTCCGCACTGACCGGGCGTAACAGCACGTTCATGCCGTTAAGCTTGCCGGAATCTGCGCGGTGGATCAGTGAATCCCAATCCTTAGCATTGCCCAGATTCACCAGGGCATTTTTCAGCCGGACGCAATCTTGCTGCTGGCTGCACAGATCCTGTGTTTTCAGCACTAAATCAGAGAAATCATCCAGCAGAATCATGCCCGATTTCTGTATCGCGGAGGCGAGCTGTGGGTTGAGTTTCGGATCGGTGTTGGTTTCCGGATGCAGCTGACGTGTGGTGGTATCAAGCAGAGCGGCAGCTTTATCGATGATATCCGACTGCGGCTGCGGCAGAGGTGCTGCGTTATTCCAGTAAATGGCTGAGCAATCGAACGGCATATACGCATAGCTGCGATTGCTTTGATAGTTGCCCGGTACGGAACACATGCCGGTTCCGCTCACCTTCAGGTTGTCACCGATGTGCAGCGGCAGGGCGTTGAGTTTATCCACGCTATTCACTTCAATGCTTTCGGTGCCTTTTACCCATGCGAGGCTGAGCTTGATTGGCATACTGAGCGGAATCCAGGTAAAGAGCATCACCAGCAGCACCAGCGAACCACATGCCAGCACCAGATTTTTGCGCCAGCGCTGAACTGGGAAGTTGCGAACTTCATCGTGCAGGGAGAGGAAACGCCCCTGTCGCACCACTTGCCGATTCAGATAGATGTCGACATCCGTCACCTGGCCCAAATCGTGCGCCACATAGGGTTGCCAGTGGGCGGGATAAATTAAATCGATAATGCCCAGCGAGATATTGCTCTGCTCCTGATTGGATTCACCAAACAGGCCCCAGCGTTTCGGTGCTCCGCGCAAGCAGTGCACATCGCGCAGCCCTTTTTCACCCGGGAAGCGGTAAAGGAACCACAAGCTAACCGCAATCATTGCGCAGGCTGACAGGGCAATCCACAGCATCAGGCTTCCGGGCAGCACCAGGCTGAGGAAGAACAGCAGGAAGGCAAAGCAGATAACAATGGCCTCGCGCGTGCCATCCGGCCGCGATAGACGGTACTCTTCCGGCGACTCTTTACGCACTTGCAGCAACTCGACATTTTCGCTCTCCTCTTTACGAATAGAGGCGTTGGTCGACATTGAGCGCACCAGCGGCGGCAAGGCGGGTTGTTCTACGGCATAGTTTACTAACGAGTGACCGTTGAGTGAGATCACCAGCGGCAGCGTTTGAGTGCGGATCAGCTCAACATAATTCTCTTCCGCAATGTACTGCTCCCACAGCGGTGGCAGATGCACTTCCACTTCATCGAGGTAGTAGCGCCATTGATGCGCATCATCCGTTGAGAGGCCATAGCGAGTGATGGAACGTGTGACAGGATAAACATTGCTGCTCTGCGCCGTGAGCGTCAGGGATTCGGTTTCACGCGACTTCTTTGAGGAGCGGGCAGTACTCTGTTTTTGCTGTTTCGCCAGGGACGCAATGTACGCTTCAACAGCATGACGTTCTTCATCAGTGAGTTTGCGGCAGGGGGGGCTTATAAACGGCAGCGGTTTCGCCAACGGCGGACGATGCCGCATAGCGTACCAATAACCTATTCCTGCTATCAGAGAGCAGGCCAGCATGACAGCCAGAATGGTGATAAAAGTGCTCATGCTTTGCTCAATCCAGCCAAAAAACTGCCTTCACGTTTACGATGTGCTCCCGATGGAACCATTATTACCAGTCAATTTTGGCGAGCAGAAGTCATTCTTACAAGAAAAAACTCAGATAAAATAACGCGCAAAATCATTGAATTATAATTTATTAGATTATTCCTTAACGGGATGTTAACCACAGGACACTCAATTAAATATCGGTATTTTCTGAATTTAACAAAACCCCATTGACTTATTGTGAAAATTTAAGTGTATAGATAACAATAAGTTGTTAGCAGGCGTAAGCAAATGTGTGTCACGATGCTTTCCCTGCGCTGCGTGTCGCACATTGCTGCGGGCTTCGGTATGCTGGCGTCATCGCGATTCACATGGCTGTGCTAAGTTTGAGGCTGATATGAAAACTCCAATGAAAAAACCTGACATCCTCAACGTGGAAGCGGTGGCCCGCTCCCGCTTGTTTACTATTGAAGCGGTTGATCTCGCTTTCAGTAACGGTGCACGCCGTGTCTATGAGCGTATGAAACCTTCCAACCGGGAAGCGGTGATGATTGTGCCGATTCTGGGTGATGATGTGATCCTGATTCAGGAATATGCCGTGGGGCTGGAAAGCTATGAGTTGGGTTTTCCTAAGGGGTTAATTGACCCAGGCGAAAGCGTGTTTGAAGCCGCAGACCGTGAGTTAAAAGAAGAAGCCGGCTTTGGTGCCCGAAAACTCGAAGCGCTGGGTAAACTCACTATGGCTCCGTCTTACTTCTCCAGCAAAATGAACATTGTGGTGGCAGAAGTGCTTTATGAAGAGAAGCTGGAAGGGGATGAACCTGAACCGCTGATTGTACACCGCTGGCCGCTCAATAACCTATTGGCGTTGCTGGACGAGCCAGATTTCGGCGAAGCCAGAAATGTCAGTGCGCTGTTCCTGGTGCGTGAGTGGCTGGTGAAGCAGGGACGATTGACCTACTGAATACGACAAGTGCGCAATAAAAAAGCCGGCGAATACGCCTAATGCTTGTCAGTTAAGATCTTAATGGAGGCCGCAGCGGATAACGTTGCGGCTTCTTTTTTACCGCCCTTGGGTAATGCCGCACTCTTCTTTCCGGCAGCACCAGCCCTGGCGCCATCGCCATTAT